>JAICYU010000072.1 GCA_025934025.1 Terriglobales bacterium | reverse complement strand
TTGGGTCTCCGCTATGAAGGACAGACGTTCACTGACGACCGCAACAACGTTGCGCCACGCCTGGGCTTCTCCTGGCTGATGCCGCATCTGCGCCGCACCGTCCTTCGCGGCGGATATGGGATCTACTACTCGGAAGAACGCACGGACTTGGCAGCAGCAGACATCATAGGAGGAGCCGCCGGACTGGTGAGCTTCACTGTTCGACCCGGCCAGCCTGGGTTTCCAACCTCGTTCAATCCCATCACCAACTTTCCTCCGGGTACCGTCTTCCCAGCACGCGACATCACCGTCCGCCCCGGCGAGTGCGCGCAATTGAATCAGTTTCTTGATGTTTCAGCCCTGCACTTCTGTCCCGATGCGCTGCTGAATCCTTACACGCAGCAGTGGACATTAGGCGTGGAACATGAGTTGGCAGCAAAGTGGCTGCTTTCCGTGGATTATGTTGGACTGCACACCATTCGCATCGAGCGCCCGGTGGACCTGAACGCGCCTTCCGTCTTTCTGCCCACCGCGACCGGTGCAGTGCGCGGCGGGACGACACTGAACAATGCCGCTGCGCTGGCAGATGCAAGCCGCCCAATTGTACCTGTGCCCGGTGGCTTTCGGCGCGTGATCAGCAATGCCAATCTGGGATCGGCAAGCTACAACAGTTTGCAATTCAAGCTGAACAAGCAGCTCTCGCGGCGACTTTCATTGCTGCTCACGTATACGTGGTCGCACGCCATTGATACCGTTGACCAGGATGCGGCGCAGCAGGACCCAATGGATTCCAATCTGCTCGGCTCGCTGGAGAAGGCCACCAGCATCTTCGACCAGCGGCATCGCGCTGCTCTCAGCGGCAGCTATCAGCTTCCCTGGAACATGATGTTCAGCGCCTTCGCCCAGCTTGGCTCCGGCTTTCCTTACAACATCACTACTGGCGTGGACAACAACGGCGACGGCTCCAACTCGGATCGTCCATTCCTGAATGGCCAGTTGCTGCCGCGCAATGCCGGCCAGGGTACGCCCATCTACGACGTTGCTTCTGCGCTGCAGAAGACCTTCTCTTTTGGCGAGCGCACGCGACTGAGCCTGCGCGCCGAAGCATTCAATGTGTTCAATCACGAGAACATCTATAGCCGAGTGGGCGTGTTTGGGAACGATCCGAATGGTATTCCATCGGCGACATTTGCGTTGCCGGCTGCGGGGATCGCGAACGTTGGCCAGCCGCGGGAGATGCAATTCCAGGCGAGAATAACGTTCTAGGCGTCAGAATCGTGTGCAAACGAGATGGAAGCTCTGGATCCACAAGACTTCACCTCGGATGGGACTTTACCTCCGAAAGGGCTGTACAAAACACTTCGCAGACAGGAGTGTCTGCGCTCCAACTTCGAAAGCTCTGTTCTGGCAGCGCTGCAATGGTCGCTGCGGCATTTTGGGCCACCTTAACGCTCGCCGTTCACACGGTCATTAACTCTTTCTCTTTTGCCGCCGACATTTCTTCCATTTTCTTGATCTCGCCATCGGTCAGTTTTTGCACTTCATCGAGAGCTTTCTTCTCGTCATCTTCGGCGATTTTCTTGTCCTTCATGGCTTTCTTGATCGCTTCATTTCCGTCGCGGCGCACGTTGCGGATTGCGGTGCGATGATCCTCCAAGATTTTGTGCAGGTTCTTGACCATGTCGCGGCGGCGCTCTTCGGTAAGCGGCGGGACGGGAACGCGGATGATCTTGCCATCATTCTGCGGGTTCAGGCCCAGATTCGCCGAGCGGATGGCTTTTTCGATCTCCGCCAGAACGCTGGGATCAAACGGTTGTACGGTGAGCATTTGCGCTTCCGGCGCATGCACTTGCGAGAGCTGGTTCAGGGGCATCTCCGAGCCATAGTAGGGAACGCGGATGGTATCCAGCATGTGGACTGAGGCGCGGCCGGTGCGGGCAGCCGCCAGATTGGTACTGAAATCTTCCACCGCTTTGTCCATCCTGCTGCGGAGCTGGGTATAAACGTCTTTAAGCGCGGGAATCGCCGCTATCGCGGATTGGGCCATGACGGAACCCTCAACAATGGATTAGAAAACGTCTGATTATATGTGAAGCTCAGGCCTCTTCTCCACCTGAGCCGATCCGCACCTGGCCGTAGTTAAGCAGGCTTACGATCGTCACCCCGCCTACGATGTTGCCGAGCGTGGCGGGCAGCAGCCATTGGAAGTAGTTGACGAACTGCAGATGCCCGGACATCACTGCCGCAACAATTTCCGCACTGCTGGCAATGCAGTGTGAAAAATGACCGGCTCCCACAATGAAAGTCAGAAACCAGGTAACCACCACCTGCCCGATCGTCCAGTGGCTCGCGGTCACCATCCACGCGACCAGAGCGATCAGCCATCCGCCAATCACCCCTTTAGCAAAAATCACGGTGAAATGGCCCGCCGCCGCGCTGAGGCCCAGCCCGGCAAGCGCGTCGGCAAAGTTTGTCGAGAGCGCTCCAGTTCTCATCAGTAGCCAGCCTACAAACATCGCGCCAGCCACGTTGGAAACAAATACTAGTCCCCACAACCGCAACGTATTGAGTACGTGCTTGTGCTCATCGAGAATCAGCACAACCGGATATAGCGTGTTCTCGGTAAAGAGCTGCGCACGTCCAATCACGACCACGATGAATCCGATTGGGTAAAACGAGAAAGCAATGAACTGGGCCGTCGGGCTATCGCCCAGATAGCTGATAGCCAGCGCGACGGCAAGGCCGGTCAGCCCCATGCTGATGCCGCCGATAAGGCCGGAAAACAATAAACCGGGAGTTGACCGCGATAGCTCGTCACGGCCGTTGGAAATTACTTCGTCAAAGATCTGGTGGGCGCTGCGCCGGGTGCTGCTGTCTTGCATGTCGAGAATTTGGATGCAGGCAGCCGCTGAAAAGTGGATAGCAGAGATTTTTAATCGGATTCGCTCCGGGAACACCGGAAGAATCGGGCTTGTGTTAAAAATGAACCCGTGCCCAAAGGCATCAAATCGCTTTTTCTCAATGGCCCTGCCGGACGACTCGAGGCGCTCCTGAATGAGGGTGGGCCTGATGCTACCCATGCGGCGCTGGTGTGCCATCCCCATCCTCTCTACGGCGGCACCATGCACAACAAGGTTGTGTACCACGCCATGAAGGCACTCGCCGGCTTTGGATTTCCTGTGCTTCGCTTCAACTTTCGCGGCGCAGGACGATCCGAAGGCGAGCACGACAAGGGCCGGGGAGAAATCGAGGATGTCCGCGCCGCGCTGGAGTGGCTTGCCGGCGAGTTTCACAAGCCGATTGTCTTCTGCGGATTTTCTTTTGGCGCTGCCACAGGATTGCGTGCCGCATGTCCAGATCCACGCGTGATCGCACTCATCTCACTGGGAACGCCAGTCGCCGCCGAAGACCGCTTTTATACTTACGGATTTCTTGAGGGCTGCACGAAACCCAAGCTGTTCGTGAGCGGCGCCCTCGATCCTTATGGCCCGAAGGAAGAACTGGAACGCATGGCGGCTGCGGCGTCCGCGCCCAAAAAGCTGGTCCTGGTTGAGGGCGCTGGACATTTTTTTGAAGGCCATCTGGCACAGATGCAATCCGCCGTGCAAGGCTGGGTAGCCGCGACGCTCGCAATTGCTCAAACCGCGGAATTACGTCAATGACGATTGAGCACAGCATGCGCTCCCTGGCGCGTGAGGTCTTCCTTCATGCGCTGGCGGAAGCCAATATTGAAAAGGCCTTCGAGCGCCACGTTGACTATCAGCGCGGCGTGCTGCGGGTGGGCGGCGATCTTTATGATCTGAATACCTGCGCCCGTGTCCTGGTGGTGTCCTTTGGCAAAGCGGGCCATCGAATGGCGGAGATCCTTGCGCGCCAGACTGGGCCGGCGCTGGGCGGCATCATTGCCGATCCCAACCAGCACGCGTACCAATTGCCCGGCTATCGCTATTTCCAGGGCGGCCATCCGCAACCGAATGAAGAGTCGGTGCGAGCGGCAGAAGCCATTCTGAAATCGCTGAATGGCCTGAACCAGCAATCGCTCGCCATATTTCTGATAAGCGGCGGCGGTTCGGCGGCGGTAGAGAAGCCTGCCGACCCTGAAATTTCAATCGCCGATCTGATTGCCACCTACCGCACACTGGTGCTTTCCGGAGCTCCCATCGCGCAGATCAACGCGGTGCGAAAACATCTTTCCGCAACCAAAGGAGGCCGCATGGCCCAGGCCGCAGGTGGCGCACGCCAGGTTTCCGTATTGGTTTCTGACGTTCCCGAGAATGCGCTTGACTCGCTCTCCTCCGGACCGACCATGCCCGATTCATCAACCATAGATGATTGCTACAGGATTGTTCAGGAATACGGCATGCTGCGCGATTTCCCAGTGTCGGTTCGGGAAATCTTTGAGAGACATGCACTGGATGAAACGCCCAAACAGAACGATCCCGCTTTTGCGCAGTCGCGCTGGTGGAAGATCTTGTCCAACGAGACAGCGGAGAACGCCGGCGCGGCTGCTGCCGCAAAGCAGGGCTTCGCGGTCGAGATTGATCATAGCTGCGATGATTGGGACTTTGCGAAAGCGGCTGATTATCTGTTGGAGCGGCTTCGCGCCTTGAAGAACGGTGTTAGCAAAGCGTGCATTGTTTCCGGCGGCGAGGTCACGGTAAAGGTCCCGGCAAATTCCGGGATGGGAGGACGCAACCAGCATTTTGCAGCTTACTGCGCACCAAAGATCGCCGGAGAGAACATTGCCGTTCTGAGCGCCGGCACTGATGGTATTGACGGCAACAGCCCAGCGGCGGGCGCAGTTGCAGACGGAACAACTCTGCAGCGCGCGCGGGAAGCAGGGGTAGATCTCGCGGCAGAATTGCGCGCCTTCAATTCGTATGCTGCTTTCGAGAGACTGGGCGACACAATCCAGACCGGGCCAACGGGAAACAATGTGCGGGACCTGAGAATCCTGTTTGCCTACTGAGACCTGCTCTACTTTTTGCGGGCAACGACCTTCAGGCTGTCTCCGGCCAGGATTTTCTTGATCTGATTCTTGGCGTGAATTGCCCAGGGGCCGGTGGTGTCCAACTTGGAATAGGCTCCCCAGTGATGAAGGGCCTTGCGCGGCTGGCGCGCCTTCTCAAATGCGAGCGCGAGGTTGTAATGCGCGTCAGCGTAAGTCGGCGCGAGAGCAATTGCGGCCTCATAGGATTTAATGGCTTCGGGCAGGCGCCCCGTCTCGTCCAGCACATTGCCCAGATCGAAATAAGCCAGAGCGTAGCGTGGATCAACCTCGACAGCCTTGCGGTAATAGCGTTCGGCAAGCACGTAATCGTGCCTGTTGTAACAAAGTGTACCCAGGTTGATGTACGCGGCGGCGTGAGTGGGGTCCAACTCGACGCACTTTTTGTAAGCGATGACGGCTTCGTCCTGGGTTTTCGGATCGTCTTCCAGAGAAACGCCGCGAGTAAAGAAATCGGATGCGTTTTCGGCAGCGCGGAAAGAATGAATCTTGGGCTGGTGCACGACATCGGAATCCGCGAAGTCCAGCACAAATTGGCCTGCAATCGGTTCCACTGCCGCGCCGTGATGCCGGAAAACTATGCGAGATCGGTTGGTGAAAGTGCCGGCCTCCAGCAGTGGGTTCTCCATACCCGCCACCTGTTGCAGCATGGCGCGGAGAGAATCGCGGATAACCGCCGGGCGCACACGCTTGGCGCGCAGGTCACGAAGTTTACTGAGTTGAAGGAGATCAAAAAAGGAATAGGAGTCCCTGAGCGGAAACAGGCCTGCTTTTTCCCAGCCGGCAAGCTGCCGCGCCGTAATCCGAAGAATCCTTAGAACGTCCTCTCGATGGTAGCGTTCCACTCTGCCCTTATGAGGTACGACCTAAAGAGATTATTGCCAGCACTTGGGGCAAATAGCAAGCGCAAACTCACCTAAGTTGTGGAAAACAAGGGTACGCCCCTGCCAAGCCAGCGCTCTTGTTGAGGCTTGATGCTTCCGGGTTGTAGGCAGCCCTTCCGCGAGAACCCGAGCTTCGCCTGCTACTCCTTGCGTGACCGGGCTGCTTTCAGTAGTTCCGCGGCTGGCGAGTCGTTGAAGTTACTGCGCTCCGCTTGCTTTCTTCTTAAACCAGCAACGCCCAGCCCTGAAAATGAGAAAAACCAGCTTGGCCGGCCGGCTCAGCTACCGCAAGAAACTCACCGTTGATCGCTGCTCGGAGCACTCGGCTGTTGTGGGGCGCCGTTTCGGGCCGAGCTGGCAGCCTGTTGCTTCGCCTGGTCCAATTCGCTCTGCGCTTCATCGATCTTCTTCTGATAGAGGGCCACGTTCTTGTGATCGTTCTCTAGCGCATCCTCATACATTTGCCGGCGGAAATCGTCGCTCTCGTTGGCCAGCCGGTCTTCGTAATCCTTGGCTACCTTCTTCCAGGAGTCTCTTTCGGCGGTGTATGAGTCCATCTTCTTCTTGAGCTCCGCAACGTGAGCATCGCTCTTTTCGCCGGAGTCCTTGTCCTTTTTCGTGCTCTTTTCTGCCGAGGAAGACCCGGGTTCAGAGGCTTTCGCGGCGTTGGCGGGCGTTGCTGACGCAGCCGCTGTGTCATGATCGTCCGACTGATTCATCGAAGAGGCCGGGAGGTCATCCTCATTGAAAACCAGTGCCGGTTTCTTCTTTTCCTTGCTCTGTTTATCTCGGTTCTGTCTGGCTAGGTCGCCCAGTGACGGCGCACCGGATTGTGCCGGCATGCTTACTCCAGCGAGCAAAAAGAATCCGGCAATCAACAGCACATAATGCTTCACTTCTGTTCTCCTTAGTACATGAGTTCGTGCGTGGCAATCAAGTTTGGCGGACCGGTGGGTGCAGTCAATGCGAGCGCGCAACGGTCATATTTGAAGTTGATGCTGCCTCCAAAGCTGTCCGTCATACTGGTATCGTTGGCCAGCACGTCTTGCCCTGCTAGGATGGAGCCGTAAAGGTTGACGTTGTTCGATCCACCGCCACTAAATGAGACTTGACCGCGCACCAACACCAAGCCATAAAAGTTGAAGCCGCCGTTGATTTCCAGGTCTCCGTCCACGATCAGGATTCCCGAACCGTTAGCATCCGAAGTGAGTTTTACGCTTCCCGGAATGTAGGTAGTTTGCGGGCCGGTTCCCGTCGGAAAGGCGTTGTTATCGGGCAGACCAGGCGGAAAACCTCCGAAGCCTTGGCTGGTCTGGAGTCCGCAACTGGCGTAAACGGGCGGAGTTGCTGTGAAATTCGGAGTGCCGGTGCAACTGTAATTGTACGCGGGAGAGGTGCTGGCGTTGATGGCTCCGTTCTTATATTGGTTAATCAGATTGTTAACGTCAAAAGGCCACGGATTCACATTCTGGACCGAGGCTGAGGTCGCGCTGTTGCCGTAGTTCGACATCACGGTCCCGCTACTTCCCTGGGTTGAAATTGACCCTCCGGTATAGATCACGTGCGCGTTCTGGTTGCAGGTAGCGCCGGCAGAACGAGGAACCCAAACAGTGTTGCCGTTAACTGTAGTTTGCTTGCAGCTACAGTTGTCATAAGACTGCAGAGAGTAGGTACCGTGCAGGTTGACCGGCGCCTGCGTTGATATGGTACCCGGAGGATAAAGCGGCGGAGTAATGGCAACTTCCATCTGCGTAAACCGCCTGGATCCCGCATTGGCGCCTGCGCCAGGCGTGACCGCCAGCGAAGTCAGCAACCATACGGGGTTCGCGTTGGCTCCGCACCCGCCCGGAGGCGCCACGATTTCCTGTGATCCGTTCCAGCACACCTGGTTGCCGGGAGCTTGCGCCGCATCAACCTTCGCACCCGCCAGACCCATGAAGTTCTGTTTGTTGGTGATTCTTACCCACTTGAATGGCAACGTATTGACAATCGTGTTGGCCGGCAACGCCGGTGTGGGCAACTGATAATAGTTTTGCGCTTGGCTCATGACCTGAGTGTTCCCGAGGCACGGAGCGCCAGCGCCGGGGGACGCAAGCACCAGAAGCCCAAACTGCTCATGACACAGTTCGTCATCCAGCGTTGGATTAAGCGTGGGTGTGTTGGCCGTGCCGGTGGCTCCGGAGGTGGGATTGATAACATCCCCAGCTCCCGTGGGGTTCTCCACATAGATCACGCCGGTATTCGCTGCGGCATTGGGCATGGTCAAATTTGAGACCTGATTGTAAAGCGGCCCCGCCGGGACGCCAGCCCCAGGATTGGGAGGCGTCAGCAGTAGCCGAACGTTCTCCAGCCCTGCGCGCGAGGCGAAATAGGCCTTCTGCGCGTCCTTGTAGTTGTTGTTGACGCTGTTCTCTGTATCGGCCATGAACATGAATCCCAGGCCGATGATGGCCAACAATACCAGCGAGAGTAGCGCGATTAGCATAGCGACGCCGCGCTCGCCCTTCCTGCAGGTTTTCATCTTCAAGCTCATGTTCTTACTCCTAATTGTTCGGAATCCGCGCCGTGCCGGTCATGTTTACCTGGATTGCCGTGGCGCCATTCATCTCGCGGCCTGCGCCGAGAAGGGTAAGCGTTACGCGCACGTTCTTGATTTGGCGCAACTGCTGATATGTCGCATCGCCGGTGGTTGCTCCGGCAGGCGGTCCCAGCGGCAACCCTTGCGTCGTGCCATTGGCTTTGTAAGCGGTAAAAATTCCCTGAGCGCCGGGAGGGACGACATTCTGCACCACAGCCGTTGTTACTGCTACTCCACCGGGGACCTTGGGCGTCGCTGTGCGCAAGATGCAAGCGACCCCGCCGGGGCAGCCCGCTCCCGAGTCATATGCATAGGTCACAATCTGAACAACACCGTTACCGTCCAGATCGCCTTCTATGGTCAAGCTGTTGTTTTTGATGGACCACAGACCGGCAGAAACGCGCGTGTCCGCCAGCGCGTTCACACCAAAGCTGGCTGGCGAAGGATAACCCACCTGGTGCAGGTCGCGAGTGAACATGTCAATAAACTCGCGCTGCTGTTGCGTTATATCCAGCTTCTGATCTTCCACCCGGTAGTTGGCCTGGGCCTTCTGGACCTGGTGGAGGACCCCGATCATCAGGATCACCAGAATGGCCACTGCCATCATGGTTTCCACCATGGAAAAGCCGCTTGCCGGACCGCGTGTCTTAACAGCGATTTTCATAAAGCCTCACATCCCTACAATGGTGCGCAGCGTGACGGGCGGAGAATAAAATATCGTGCCATTGCGAATGGCAAGCGGCTGGCGCGCGGCAACTGTCACCAGCTTGCCCCAAGCCGTACCTGCCACTGGATCCACGCGCCAGCGTACGTCATAAGTGGCCGACAGTCCGTTGGTACCGCAAGCCGTGTAGTTCGCCTGGTAACCCGGTACCACTGCCTGCGTGAAATCGATATCGGCATTATTGGCCGCTAGAGTTGCTCCGCCCACGGCCGTCGTGATCTGCAAGTTGTTGTTCCGGCAGTCAGTGATGCTCAGAACTGGATTGCTATTCGGAGGAGCTCCCGAAATATCCTCCAGAACCGTCTGGGCCACATTCGTTGCCGTGGTATCCATGCGGCTGCTGCTATTACGCGCTACTCCAAACACCACCATGGTCATCCCGCCGATCAGGGCTACAGCCAGCACCCCGACCGCAAACATCAGCTCGATCATGGAGAATCCGGAGTTCGCTTTCATCTCTGGCCGATATGTTTTGTTCTTCATCTTCATGGCCACACCTATTGCCACGCGTTTGCCGAGGTCAAACGCCAGCTTTTGATCCGTCCCGCCGGAGAAACTGTCACCGCAGCCCAGCCTCCCGTAATCGCATCCTGCATGAACCAGATAAAGCCAGTGGCACCGGCGTTGCAAACCCACTGACTCCCGCCGAAGGCCGCCGTGGCGCAGGGCATCCCACGCGCGTTGAACCCGATCACGCCCCCGGTCTGGACCAGTGCCGCACCCATGCTGTTGTCAAGTTGAGCGTGATTGGGGGGCGCGGCTGCGGGATAGTTGACATTGCCTGAAGTCACAACTGTCGGGTCAGTGCTGGGCGTGTATTGTCCGCCCGTAGGAGGCGTCAAAAATGGGAAATTCACCCGGCTCGCCGGCAAGGCAATTGCCATATTCGGCGCAACGCCAACCGTGTTGACGACTCCATATTCCGCATAGTATGGCTGGTTCGTTTTGACCGCTGCCATTCTCGCTTCCTGCAGCATGCTGGCAAGCGCATGGCTGCTGGCGTCCAACCGGTAGAGGGAAACCGTCCGCCGAATGGCTGGTACGGCAATGGCGGTAATGATCAGCCCGATGGCCACAACCAGAACCATCTCAATAAGGGAAAATCCTGTTTCCCGCCCAGCCGGACAAGATTCATGCCGGTCAATATCATCTCGTCCGATACTTGTAAGGTTTGTTTTCACTTTGGCCCCAGCCTCCTGAGCCGGACAATCCATCTGCCGGGAGGTAAGCTGGATTCTAAGGCTTGCGCAACAATTGGGAAGGTGACCGAAGTACCATTTGGCGAGGAGTTGTACTATTGGCTAACCGGAGTGGCCGAATTGGCAATAAGAATCCATCGGCCTTTCACGTCCTGCCATACAGATACGGCACGAGTTACTCTTGGGAGCCGCTCCTGCCCCGTTGCCGTGAGGCGTAGTACGTAAGTAACCACCATGTCTACCCCCGCGGGCTGCACCGTGGTTTCAGAGAGGGAAAAATCCGCCAGACGAAGTGCTTTCCAGTATGCGATCCATCCGGCCCGGTCCACCGATCGGCCATCGGACGTGACTCCGACGAACGCTGGCGCGAGATGCCGTTCCACCTCATTCCAATCCTGGTCTTGAATCGTTTTCCACATCAGCCGCTCGTATTGCTCCGCGCCTGTGGCCCTTTTCCAGGTGGGATGTCTTGGCGCAGTACAGCCGGCAAGCAGCGAGATTCCGAACACGAGGAGCACGAAGGCGCAAGAAGCAAGGTGGGCGCGGCTCCGCGATTTCGTTGGTCCCTGGGACCGACGCACGTCCACGAACAAAATGAAAAGGCACAAAGTCTGCCGTCCCTTTGTGCCTCTTGTGTCCTTTGCGGTTAAGCTCCTAATCGCCAAAAACCTCTTCTTTTTCCTCAGTCTTTGCCGAATTAGCCGGAGCAATCGCAGTTAGCGGGACGAAACCGCCTTCCGGCTGCGCCTCCTTAAGAATGTGCTGGCGATACAGTTTCTCCATCTGCGCGTGCTCGGCGCTATGCTTGAGCTTCTCGTCGCGGGCACGGAGCTTCTCCTCGCGCGCGGTCTTGGCAATTCCAAGCTCGTCGAGAGTGGTGTTGCGTCCGGCATGCACATGATCTTCATTCAAGCGGAGTTTGTGGCCGCCTTCCGCCAGCCCAACCTGCTTGCCGCCGGCGAAAATCTCATGGCGTCCGTGCTCTTCGTACCACTTGGTAAGGGTGGCTGTCATGTGCATCTTCTCGATGATGTTGCGCCAGCCCACGCCGGTGTTGTAGGCGCAGAAGCTGATCTCGCCTTCCTGCGTGGCGTATGGAATGATGCATTGCTCGGTGCGGCGGAAATCGTAATTGTAGAGGTCCTGGAACCACATGCCTGCGATGAACAGGAAATTCCAACGGTCCTGGCGACGCTTCTTGATGTCCTCAATCGTTCGGTCGCCGGAAACGCTGCCGAATTTCTTGTCAAGGTTCTTGCTCGCGCCAAATGTTTTGTCGAATTTCCGCAGCAGGTCCGTCAGTTTGAAGTGCTTGGGCGCCTTGAACGGATCGTAGTTGCGGGCCAGCGCCAACGCCATGCCCGCGACGGATAGGAAGCGTCCGCGGCCTGCATCGTTCACTTTGGCTACGTCTTTGGCGATGCGATCGCCGTTCAGGAATGCCGTCACTGGAACCGCTTCTTTGGTTTCTTTATCAATCATCACGGCCATGCCGACACCGCAGTTCGGATGGCAGCCGCAGCTCAACTGTCCCCAATCTGCCTGGGGACCATGGATCAGATCAGCCCAATCGGAAAACGTCGACATGAAGGAAATCGGGAACCAGTCTCGCGTGGGCTCGCCCAAGCCGGTCTGGCTCTTCACGTCATGCGCCAAATGGCTCAGCGTGTAGCGCTGGGCCTGGCGGCGCTCGTCAGTGATCTCTTCATCGCGACCGGTGAACGAAACCGGCTGGAAGCTGAGAAAGCTGATGGTTTTGGGATTGTCGAGTGCGAATTGAATGATGCGGCCGACCTGCTCGTTATTGATGCCGTTCACAATGGTCGTGACCGGTACGATGTCCACACCGGCCTCATGCAGGTTGTGAATGGCTCGCAGTTTTACGTCAAACAGGTTTCCTACCTGCCGGTGTGCGTTGGCGGCATTGCCGATTCCATCGAACTGCAGATAGGCATAGCGTAAGCCCGCCTCGGCAGCCTGGCGCGCGAATTCCGGCGACTTGGCAAATTCGATGCCGTTTGTTGCAGCCTGAACAGAGTTGTAGCCAACCTTCCGGGCGTAGTTGACAGCATCGAGGAAGTAGGGGGAAAGCGTTGGCTCGCCACCGGAGAATTGCACCGACATCTGGCGCCGCGGCTTAATTGAGATCGCGTTGTCAAGCATCTGCTTGATCTCTTCCCAAGTGAGCTCATGCACAAATCCCACCTGGTTGGCGTCCATGAAGCACGGATCGCACATCATGTTGCAGCGGTTCGTCAGATCAATCGTCAGTACCGAGCCTCGACCGTGCTTCACCGTGCTGGTGCCGTGATGGTGCAGCTTCTCGTCGTTATGTGCGCGGATATCGCGGCCGGGGAATACTTCTTCCAGATGGCGGAAGAAATCCACATCAATCGCCATTACGTCTTCGAAATGGCCGTGGATGGGACAATCTTTCACCATCAGAATTTGGCCGTCGCGCTCAACGATCGTTGCCTTAATTTCGCCAACCTTTTCATTGAGCAGAACCTCATGCGGCAGCTTGCCATCCACGATCTGCTGGCGGATTTCCGGCACACACTTAGGACAGAGCGAATCCGTGCTGCGTGGCCAGCCGAGCGGCGGCTTGGTTTTCTCCCACGACTTCAGCATCGGCTTGTCAGACCACTTCGGCGTAAATGCGGGCTGGGGATTGATTTGGTTGGCCCTTTCAAAAACTGCCCAAGCGCCTCTCGCGGCTAATGTGAGAACTTTTTCCGCGTATTTTACGGGTTTGTGCATGGTGGCTTGCTTCTCCTTGCGCTCAACTGCGCGATCAACGGCTAACTAACACAAACAAAACGATATGATTTCTCAACTCTATGGTAGGAGTCACCCCCCAAGGGTATTAAGGAGGATTCCCCGAACGGGTGTAAATAGTGGCCCAGCGGTTCTCCAGCGCATTGAATGGAACGCCGTATGAACAGCTAAGTCATTCAATTCAAAGCATTACGCCAGCTTGCCATCCTGAGTAATGCTAGAATCGGTGGGCTGAGGGGACTAGTGTGGAGCCTGTTCGCACCGGATTGCGCAACATCCTGGCAGACCTGATCCGCGGCACTTCCGTTGACGAAGCCGTGATGCTTGCCTGGCCCTTGGTTTGCGGCAAAGAAGTGGCCGAAAGAACCGAGCCAATTGGTTTTTCCCGCGGCATTCTTACCGTGGACGTGCCGGACGCAACCTGGCGTGGACAACTGGCCGCATTCTCCGGCAAATATGTCAGCGGCTATAAAGAACTGCTCGGCCCGCTTGTCACCGACGTGAAATTCAAAGTGAAGACGCAATAGAAACAACGCGCGAACTTGGCCATTACCAAACAAGACGTGCTCTACGTTTCCGGGCTGGCGAACCTGGATCTCACCTCTGCGGAGCAGGAACGCATGGTGCGGGACCTTGGCTCGATCGTTGAATACGTGAGCAGGCTCGGGGAGCTGGATACGTCAGATGTTCCGCCGATGGAGCAAGTATCTCCTCAGCCGGCTGACAGTGCTGTCGAGCAGCGCGAAGACGTGCTTAGGCCGTGTTTGCCGCACGAAGAAGCGATGAAGAACGCGCCGGCAACAGACGGAAGGTTTTTCAAAGTGCCGAAAGTGATCGAGAGATGAGCGGTAACGAGAATCGCCGTAAATGCCAAAACTGCCATAATTGAAAACCGACAACAGGAGCAGATTCCGGCCCGAACTGCAGTTCAATTGACAATTTTGGCAATCCCGGCGATTTTGGCAATTCTTGAAATCTCGGAGTGCTCCCTGCGTGAAGTCCAGAAACTGAGATGGATCTCAACTACCTCACCGTCGCTTCCAGCCGCACCGCGATCGCGGAACGTCAATTTACCGCAACGCGGGTCGCCAAAGAGTTCTATAAGAAGATCAAAGCTGAAGATGCTGATGTTCACGCCTATCTCACGCTGTGCGAGGAACGCGCTCTGGCGCAGGCGGCGCGCATTGACGACCTGGCCGGCAGGGGCGATCCGCTGCCTCCGCTTGCCGGAGTTCCCATCGGCATTAAAGATGTAATGGTTACCCGCGGAGTGCGCACCACGGCCGGGTCGAAGATTCTCGAGAATTTTGTTCCGCCATACGACTGCACCGCTGTTGCGCGCCTCGAGTTGGCGGGCGCCATCGTTCTGGGCAAGCTGAATTGCGATGAGTTCGCCATGGGTTCTTCCAATGAGAACTCGGCTTACGGTCCCGTGCGCAATCCGCGCGACCGATCGCGTGTTCCCGGAGGTTCCAGCGGCGGATCGGCGGCGGCAGTTGCGGCCGGAACAGCAGTTGCAACGCTGGGATCTGATACCGGCGGCTCCATCCGCCAGCCCGCCTCCTTCTGCGGTGTTGTAGGTTTAACGCCGACGTATGGTCGCGTCTCGCGCTATGGGCTGATTGCCTTCGCGTCCTCACTCGATCATATCGGACCAATCACAAAAACAGTTCGCGATGCGGCAATACTGCTAAAGACCATAGCCGGCCATGATGCAATGGATTCGACCTCTGCTGACGTTCCCGTTCCGGATTACGAGAACGAAATCGGAAAGCCTGTCACCGGATGTAAGCTCGGAGTTCCTAAGGAGTATTTCGCCGAGGGGTTGGATGAAGAAGTGCGTTCCGCCGTGGAGGCCTCAATCGCACGCCTGCGCGAGGCCGGGGCTCAGATCGTTCCTATCTCGCTCCCGCACACGAAATACGCTATCCCTGCCTACTATGTGATTGCCACTGCGGAAGCATCTTCAAATCTCGCCCGCTATGACGGCGTGCGCTATGGGTTCAGAGCCAAAGATGCCCATACACTTTCAGAGATGTACCGCAAGACCCGCGATCAGGGATTTGGCCCTGAGGTCAAGCGCCGCATCATGCTCGGAACGTACGTATTAAGCTCGGGCTATTACGACGCCTACTATCTCAAGGCGCAGAAAGTCCGCACGCTGATCAGCCGCGATTTTCAACACGCTTTTCAGCAGGTGGACGCCATCGTCACTCC
>JAICYU010000105.1 GCA_025934025.1 Terriglobales bacterium | reverse complement strand
GGGAAATGTGGCGGTCGTATAGCAGTATCAGGCAGGCTTGAGATGCGGCTGCGTTGCAATTTCCACAGCCCGCTCGAACTCCAAGGCCCTTGAGCTGCTCGTGTGCAGAGCGAGCACGCGATCTCGTGCTGCCCTTCCGATCCGTCGCAACTCACTGTCATCGTATTCACGGATGTAGCGAAGTACATCATCAGGGCCGACAGGAAGCAGAATCTCTTCTCCTGGTGAAAAGAATGTATCCAGACCAGGCCAGTTATCAGAGACAATTGCCGCGCCACAAGCGGCTGCTTCAAAGAGCCGCACCGAGGGTGAATACCCAGCCAGAACCATATCACGCCTGGTTACATTCAGGGTCATTCGTGAGGAGCAGTAAAACTCGGCATGGCGGCAAGGGTTCAGGTGAGTGATGCGCTCGATATTCGCGGGCCATTCGATGCTCTCCGGATATTGAGGGCCGGCGACGATGAATCGCGACTCCGGAGATTTCCGAGCTGGCATGCACAAGAATTCTTCGATCTTGGGTTGCCGGTCTGGAGCATACGTTCCCATATAACCAAGGTCGCAGCGAAGATCATCGCTGGGAGCAAGCTGGGTATGGTTCTCCGGATCAACCGAGCAATACAGAGGTAGCGCAAGAGGAACACCGAACCGCTGTTCCAGTTCCCGCAGCATGGGGCCGCCGGTGAAACTGAAGTAGATGTCCAACTCCGGCAGGTGCCGATTGAGAAGATAGTCTGTCTTTCCCGACTGCCACAGATGCCCCACAGTGATGGGCGTATCAATGTCGTAGAACGCCTTCACCGGCACATGTGAGCTGAGCACTTCATCGAAAGCGGCAAGACCATCGGGAAAGAATGAGCCGACCAGGGCAACGTCAGAGTCTGACAACTCGGCACGGACCCGAGGACGAACGTCTTCCCAATCCTCAAAAATCTGCACCTCGCAATATGGAGGCTCCGGAAGATCACGGTTGTTCTGGTACCACTCCACGTTGTGCTCAAAGAACACGATCCTGTGGCCACGGCGGTGCAGCGCGTTACACAGGGCACGGAATGTTGTCGCGTGCCCATTTCCCCAGGAAGACGTGATCGAAAGCCCGAAGATCGTGATCTTCATGCGTTCTATGCCGCCAGCGGTACAGGAACACTCCGGTTTGCGATGGAATCAAACTGTCGAGCGCGCAGCTCGTAGGTGTGGCGATGCAGCGCCCGACGCCTCATGTTCTCTCCGATATACCGCGCGTCATCCGCTGAGATCACGCGAAGATAGTGCACGATGTCGTCAGCGTTTTCAGCAACCAGAATTTCCCGCCCTGGCTCGAAGAAGTATTCGATTCCATCCCAGGCGTCGGTGATCAGGCAAGCTCCGGCTCCGGCTGCTTCAAAGACTCGGGTAGGCGGCGAGAAGCCGACTCCAGCCATGGATTCGCGATTGATATTTAGCACCATGCGTGCGGAGCAGTTCACCCGATTGTGATCTTTGGTGCCAACATGGCCAATCCAGCGGACATTCGGTGGCAGCCGCTTCTCAGCCCAACCTTCGCCGCCAAGAATGAATTTGAATTCGGGGGCCAGTTCCGCCGCTCGCAGGAAGAACTCTTCCACGCGGCGCTCGCGGTCCGGCAGACGATTGCCCGCGAACACCAGGTCGCACTCGAGTTCGGGATCCGGAGCAACAGGGTGGTGGCTCTCGGGATCCAAAGCGTTGTAGATGGGATGGCAGTTGGCGGCGCCAAAGCGCTGGTATTGTTGCACCACCGCCGGCCCTCCGCCATAGGTAAACACGTAGTCATACTCCGGAATCAAAGGCCAAAAATGATCGCGCGGATTCTGCTGGACCCGAGCCAGGGTGGCAGGTGCGTCCACGTCCCAGAATGCGACCGTGGTGGTACCGGTACGGCAATCAAGCACCCGCTCCTCCAGCAACTCATCAAAAACTCCAACTCCACTGTGCTTGATGACCAGATCAGAATGGCAGGCGAGCTGAAGCAGATCATTCAGCGCTTCGGGTGATTTGTAAACAATGGATCTGACGTAGGAGAAGTCTCCCTGATCCCTTTTTTGCTGTCGGCCATAAGCATCCGGCTCGGCAAAAACAACTTCATGTCCCAGTGAGCTGAGGTGGCGGTACATTCCGCGGTAGTACGTGGCAGCACCATTCCAGTAAGACGAAGTGATGCTGGAGCCGAAGACGAAGATTTTCATGCTGCAAGCTCCTCAAAAATTGAAATCAACTGCTCGGCGCGATGAGCGCAGGTGTGGCGCTGACGGACGGTGCGCATTCCGTGCTCGCCAATGTGCCGGCGTGCTTTCTCGTCGCGAAGCAGGTCTTGCAACTGCGCTTTCATCTGCTTGCCGTCTTTCACTACGACATAGTCCTCGCCCGGATGGAATAGCGCTTCTTCATCCGTCCAGGGGGAACATACCAGAGGGACCCCGCACGCAAGTGCTTCGAACACACGGATTGTGGGAATTCCGCTCAGCCCGTTGGCATACTGCCGGCGCGGAACGTGGATACTTAAATGGCTTCTGGAATAAACTTCCGGCGAGCAGAGGTTTGGCAGATAACCACGGTATTCGATCCCGGCGTTTTGTAATCTGGTCACAGCTTCGGCGGGATAGCGTACTCCATGCGCCGCCACTTTGCATCCCCTAAGTTGCGCTGCCGGAAAAATCAGGAATTCCTCTAGTTCGGCCGTGCGCTCTTCATCACCCCAATTTCCTATCCACGCCACGTCAATATCATGCGCCAGGTTGAGCGGCCGAAAGTGGCTCGTGTCGGCGGCTTCGTGGAAGGTCCACACGCGCGCAACTCCGAAGCCATCGGCATAAATGCGACGGATGGCTTCGCCGAAGGCCAGGACGCCATCCAGCAAGTGCAGATGAAATTTCAGGATCTCTCCGGCGCGGGTGTAAGCGCGATGATGGCTGTCATGGAACAGCGCCGCGAAGCCAAGCTTTTTCTTCAATTCCAATACGTTGTTCACCACGTGCGGCTCATTCCACTCGTGCAGCAGAACCAGGTCCACGCCTCTGAGTTCGTCTTCAAGAAAACGGGAAAACTTCTCATTGGAGGATTTGTAGAAGCGAACGTCGAGCTCCGGATAGGAACTGCGAAAACAATTCACCGCTTCCACCGCGCGGTCGCCTTCGTTCTGCATGAGGTTGGTTAGCGACCACGACCCTAATTCCTCATAGCTGCGCACCCTGTGTCCCATGCGGACCAGCTCGCGCATTAATCCGCGCAAAAAGTGAGCATTGCCGTGGTTCCAGTCTGAAACCAGCGAGTGGCAGAAAAGCGCGATATTGAGCTGTCCGGTCATGCGTTCACAGGTGTGGGAATGAGAGCTTGATAAAGCTCCAGATATTGGTCCACCATGCGCATGGCGCTGTAGCGGCGCCGCGCATGATCATAGGCAAGATTGCCGTAACGCCTGCGCAATCCCGGATTCTGCGCCAGCAACTCGAGCTTCTGCCGCAAATCGCGCTCATCATTGTTGTTGAAGAAGAGTGCAGCGCCCTCCCACAGCTCGCGAAAAGAAGGAATATCACTGGCAACAATCGCGCAACGCGAAAGCGCCGCTTCCAGCGGAGCCAGGCCAAAGGGTTCGTATTGTGAGGTAGCAGCGTAAATCGCAGCGCGGGAGAGAAGCAGCGCGACTTGCCGTTCATCCTGCTTCGGTTCCAGATGAATATTTTCTCTGAGCTCTTCCATCTCGAACGCCGGGTGTCCCATTTCAGGATGGCGGTCCGCGCCAATAATGTGGACGGGAAGCGGCATGTCATCGCGAAGCAGGAGAGCCGCATTCTTGCCGCTGTCCCATAGCCGTCCCAGCGTCACCACGAAATCTTCTTTGGTGACATGCGGATTAAAACGGCCGATGCTGCGTCCGTTGGGAACGATGTGGCAGCGATTGGACTTCGCGTAATGAAGCTCGATCTGCTCCAGCATCCAGTGGGACGGAGCGAGAACAGCATCCGCGCGGGACAATCCCCGCGTGACAGCCTCGCGGTACCAGCGCAACCAGGCTGACTCCACTGGCTTGGAGTGATGCACAGCCCACCACCAGCTCACCACGTCGCTATGGGCCACCACAAGGCGCGGCACATCGCAAGGCAGAGCACCGTAATAGTACTGGTTGGAGTGAAGCAGATCAGGACGCGTTTCTTTTACGACAGCGCAGAGATAATCCGAAGAGGCTTCCAGATCTGCTTCGGAATCCTGCATCCACTCCAGCTTGAAAGCCGTGGAGCGGTAATCAACACCGCGCAACTCGTCAATCCATGCAGTCTGTTCAGCGGGAAGAATCTCTCCAAAACTGACGAGGGTCACGCGAATTCCGCGGCGCGCAAGTCCGGTCACCAGCTCTCGTGTGTAAGTCCAGACCCCGCCTAAGGTGTCAGCCGTGACTAAGATGTGCATTTTCCAGTTCTTCAATCGGGACTGGTTTCTGTTCCTGGATATCGCTGTACGCCGCAGCGGCGAATGTAGTCGTGTAATAGTGATGCGCACGCTCCCAAGCGTCATTATCGGGCGGCGCACCGAACGTCTGCACGTACAGTGGGCTTCCGGGGAACGGAAACATTGGTACAGGCTCGCTGACCCATACACCCTCTCGCCTTAGATGCTCCTGCCAGCTCTGAATCTGCCCGCGATCATCCTTCTCGGTGAGAATTAAATTGCCTTGCACCCATGGAATGCGCTTACGGGCGTAGATTAAGAGCTCCGAAATACGGTCGGTTCCAATCCGGCAATTCTTGTTGAGCTCTTCTCTTCCTTCTTCCGTAATGGACTCAATACCGCATTCCATGGAGATGCAATGGGCACGTGCCAGCAAATCAAGCGTCTCCTCATTCCAGAGGTCAATGCGAGTCTGAAATCCGATCTTCACCGGACGTTCAGCAATGCCTTCCAAAAGGCGGCGGACATTTTTCCCCACACCGAAAATCTCATCAATGAAGTAGATGTACTGCACGCCGCGGGATATCAAGGTATCAACTTCGCGCAAAACTGCCTCCACGTCGCGCTCGCGGAACTTGTTGCGGAATAGTGTCTTGTTGCAGAAGGTGCAAGCCCAGGGACACCCTCGGGCAAACTCAAGTTCAGCACCGATTCCCTCGTCCTGAGTGAATACATGATGCCGGTGCCAATGTGCTTCCACGTTGTAATCATGGAAGTCCAGCGGCGGCAGCGCCTTCATGTCAGTTACTCCCAGGCCGGGATCAAGATGGACTCCGCCTTCGTTCTGAAAACAGCACCCGGCAATGCGGTCCCAGGACATCTCAGCGAGTTGGGGGATGGTCTGGTCAGGCTCGCCCCGCAATGCTACGTCGCAGCCTGCTTTGCGCAAGGTGGCCTCGGGCGTTGCGGATGGGTGCGGCCCAATGGCTACTTTCACCGCTTTGCTCTCAAGACCACGAAACCATTCCATGGGGACCCGCAGTTCCGGAGGGGGACAGCGCCAAAACAGGTATGACGGCGCCGTGGGGATCACAAGAAAGTCGGGCCGAAAGGCCTGGATCTGCCGCCGGGCTTCTTCCATGCTGAGATTGTCGGTTTGGGCATCCACCAGCAGCGCATCGTGACCGGCGGCGCGGACCTGGCCTGCAGCAAACATCAATTCCAACGGAACATGCGGATCAGGGCAGCCGAAGTAGGTTGAACCTTTGAAGTGCCAGTTCGGGTTGACCAAAGCGAACTTCATGCGGCTCTCCGTTCTTCCACAACCATGGCCACCGGCTCGGAGAGCGGAGCCAGATCCGCTGTCACAAGGGCCCGCCGGTTTTCCTGCCAAAAGTCTCGCAATAGGCTCAGCGTGGAACGCACCCCGAATTGCGGCTTCCATCCGGTGTCACGCCGAAGCTTGCTGGAATCGGTGATATAAACCAGTTGGTCGCCGGGTCTGGGAGCTTCAGCTGCGTATTGAAGCTGCAAGCCTGTGAGGTCTTCAATTTCATCAATCAGCTCAAGCAGTGAAACCGTGTTTTCCAGGCCTCCGCCGACGTTATAGACCTGTCCGGCCGTCACATGCTGGTTCTGGCGGGCGGCGTCCAATGCACGAATGAGGTCTTTGACGCAAAGGACATCCCGAACCTGACAACCACCTCCATAGATCACCACTGGCCTTTTTTGCAGGGCGGAGTAGAGAAAGTGCGCCACCCATCCCTGATCCTCCGTGCCGAACTGGCGCGGCCCGGCAATACAGGACATGCGAAAGACGACAGTCGGCAAGCCATAGATACGGCTGAAATCATGAACGTACTGGTCTGCTCCCCCTTTGGAGCAGCCGTAAGGCGAGTGGAAATCGAGAGGTTGCGCTTCCGAGACGCCACTGTGTCCGGGATGGATATAACGTTTTCCCCTCAGGATCGGCGCTCCTAACCCCAAATTTCCGTAAACCTTGTTGGTTGATGTGAAAAGAATAAAAGGATTGTTCCCGAATTTTCGGGCAGCATCGAGCACGTTGAAAGTGCCTGCCAGATTTACTTCGAAATCAAGCCGCGGATCTGCTACAGACGTGGTAACAGCCACTTGCGCTGCGAAATGATAGATTTCGCTAGCCTCACGAACCGCCTCTTCCACCGCATGACGGTCCCGCACGTCCGCGATCGTCACCTGAAGGCGGCGCGACCCTCCCGCCGTCTTCTTGAGCCAGTCCAGGTTGGAACGCACTCCCGCGCGCGTGAGATTGTCAAAGACATGTACGCGGGCCTCCGTTGTGGTAAGCAGGTGGCAAGCCAGGTTTGACCCGATGAACCCGGCCCCCCCGAAAATCACGACGGATCGTTTATGCCCATTGTTCATTCCCGCACTCCCCTGTTGGATTGCTTAAGCCGCCAATCCAAGACTGCTCAGCTCGGCGACGGCTTCTGCGGCCCGGTCCTGCGGCTGCTGCCCCTGCAGCCACTCGACCAATTCCTTGACTCCTTCATTGAAACGCACTTGGGGTTCATATCCTAAGGTTCTGCGCGCGGCAGAGATATCGCCAAAACAATGACGAATATCACCCGCACGATATTTGCCCGTAAGCTCGGCCGGAATGTCCGTCCCCAAAGCACTGGCGAGGGCAGCCCCGACTTCGCGGATGGAAATTGGCTCGCCAGAACCGATGTTGAGCGCCATACCGTCAGCACCGCTGGTTTCCATAGCCAGAAGGTTCGCCTGAGCCACGTCTCGAACACTGACGAAGTCGCGCATCTGGTTTCCGTCTTCAAAAACCAGAGGAGGATTTCCGTTCAGCAGCCGTGCAGCAAAAATCGCGGCAACTCCGGTGTAAGGGTTTGACAGTGCCTGGCGCGGGCCGTAAATATTGAAATAGCGCAGGCCCACCACAGGAAGTCCATAGGTCCTGCCAAAAAGCAGGCACATCTCTTCCTGGTCTTTCTTTGAGAGCGCATAGATCGAGCTGCATTGGAGCGGCTTGGATTCATCCGTCGCAATGGGAGTCAGAGTTTTCCCGCACACGGGGCAGAGCATCTCCCATTCCTTGGCCCGGAGTTGCTCTTTGCTGCGCAAAGGAGGAGCTGCCTCGCCGCACTGCGCGCAAAGATATTTTCCTTCGCCATAAATGGACATTGAAGAGGCAAGGACGAGCTTCTGGACCTGGCTTCGCCGGTTCAATAGCTGCTGCAACAAAACCGCCGTGCCTTGAGTGTTAGAGCCCATGTAATGGGCAATTTCATACATGGACTGTCCAACACCGACTGCCGCGGCCAGATGAAAAACAACTTCCACTCCTTCCAGAGCAGCCGCCACTGCAGCCTCATCTCGCATATCACCGCGCACAAGCTCCACATGAGACGAGAGATAGCCGGGCAGCGAGTCTCCGTGCACCTGCGCAGTCAAGTTGTCCAAGACGCGCACCTTATGGCCAGATCCAAGCAGGGCATCACACAGATGTGAACCCACAAAGCCTGCTCCGCCAGTAACCAGAACGTTTTTCGGCATGCTATTTCACTCCCATCAGAACGTCCTGCGCCTTTCCTTCAGAGGCATGGACATATCTACGGACCGCCCATCGGGCAAACTCCGCAAAATCTTCCGCACGCCTTGGTGGGCTGGTGTAGTGGCGTTCGACACCTAAATGTTCCGGCGTAAAACACAGAGTTAGCGTGGTCTGGAACGGTTCAAGCGCTAGCATCTGGCGGTCAAACCACGATTCAGAATTTTCTCGAAACCAATCGGCCCAGCTAATTCCAGTTCTCAGATATCTGACTCTGAGCCGCTTAAGCCACTCCACCGACATGTCCAAACGATGGTCCTCAAAATGGAACCATTGGCAAATGCCCAGCCCTTCCGGGAAGCAATCTGCGGCGGGCTTCGGAGAGCCATCCTCGCGCAGCAATCCCATATAGTAATGGCGATAATAAGCGCTGCCTTCCGCCTCTTTGTGGCGGGTCGTCGCTGTCCATGTGGCAGGCAGGTCGAGCAGACTGTACCAGTGCACCCGATCCACAATGGGCAAGAGCAACTCGGCAGTGCGAGTAAGGCCGAAAACCTGCACCTCTTCGGCGCCGAAGGAGGAAACGCCTGCCTCAGAAACCCACACCGGGCGGCGCGTCACCGCACGAATTTCTTCAATCTTCTTTGGCCAATCATTTAACTTCCAATGGTTCCAGTCGAGCGGGAACCCGTGCACGGACACCACGTCAACGGCATCCAGCACTCCTTGGGACGCCATCAGCGAAATGAAATTCGGATCTATGGGCGAGATCCCGCCCAACACCAGCGGCAGCCCGGGATATTCCTCTCTGATGGCTGTGCTTGCTGCCTTGACCATTTCGGCAAACATCTTCCAATCGGGATCAATTTTGAAGTCCCAATGAGAAAGGTTATTGGGTTCGTTCCAAAGCATCACTGCTTCAACCATCAGAGCACCTTGCAGAGGAGCCGGGCCAAACTACAATGTGCCCGCGAGTTCATGGTCAAGAATGTACCTTCCATCTCTCTCAACGCAGGCCGGACGGCAGATCCATGTCTCGGCCTCAGGATGGGATTCGATCTCCAAACCGGAACTGCGGAGCATGGCTTCCACAGCACCGCGGTTTGGAATCCACCAGTTCGTGGGATCTCCCGCATAGCACTTCTCCACAAAGTACATGCGGGGGAAATCCGGAGCGTCAAAAATTTCCTTGTTCCAGAAGTGGTAATCGTCCCTGAGCTCGGGAGCGTCCATGGAACCGCGCACCATCGTCTGGAACACTAATCGTCCTCTCACCTTTTTCACGATCTTGTCGAGCGCATAAAGCGGATAACGCAGATGGTAAAAGACGCCCATGAAGAGCACGTAGTCGAACTGCCCCGGTATCTGGTCAACGTCATAAACCGAGAGCTTTTCAAATTCAATATCATGCCCCAGGAAGTCTGCGACAAACCGGGCTTGGCGAAGGTAGCGCTCGTCCACATCTACTCCGAGCACCCGGGCGGCGCCGCGCGACCTGAACTCGACTGAGTAAAATCCGGCGTTGCAGCCGATGTCGAGGACAGAATCGCCTTCCAACCTCTCGGGAATTGCCGGCGCGATCTGCTTCCACTTCACTCGCGGGAAGTCCCCAAGGAAATGGCTAGGCGCCGTGGGAATCCCCCGGAGATCAATGTTGTGGAACCACTCACCAAGTTCGGAGATGCGTTGCGAAAGCTGCTCTTGCTCGACTGTTTTTGCGCTTGTTCGTTCATCAACAAAGTTCGTCTGGATGGTTGCCATTTCCACGCTTCCGTCTGGTAGGCCCGCCTGTTGTTGTTGATTCGTTCGATTAGAATCGGCACTAGCTACATAGGATGTCCTAGTGCTTCAGTGATTTCCGTATCGCAAACTGAACTTCGGCCCATCTTGACGCCCGTAGTTACAGCGCAGTTCTTACACCCACACTGGATCAGCAAACAAAAACCGGAAGCCGTAAAATGGGGTGATTTACACCAAACCGGCGCTAGATGGGCCGACGCCCGCCAACGAGATTCATGACAGCTACAATAATGGCCAGAACCAAAAGAATGTGAATCAGACTTCCTGCAATGTGAAACCCCCAGCCAAGAAGCCAAAGAATAATGAGAATAGCAAAGACAGTCCAAAGCATGGCGGCACCCGGCGGCAGAAGTGAATCCCCTGTTCAATGACTGAGAAGCAGGTTCTCTGGATTCAGGTTGTCCGCCCCGGCATGCAAACACATCAGGAATTGTGGCCCGCTTCTCCAGACCGCTCTCTCCACAGATTCCGGCGCGCCGAGCAAAGTTGTTTGCCAGAGTGCATTCCCCGATGCTGACTTGACTTACAATCACCGGGCAGGCTACTTTCGCCTTTCAGCCAAGCACACTTGTGAAGGAGCCAGGTTCTTTGTCTCTGCAACGACTCATCACGTTCACCACCGACTTCGGGCTCACGGAGCACTACGCTGGAGCCATGAAAGGCGTCATTTACAGCATCAACCCGGCGGCCCAGATCGCCGATATTACGAACGCCGTCCAGTCGTTCGATATCCTGGACGGTGCTCTCGCCATCGCACAGGCATACAGCTACTTCCCTAAAGACACCGTCCATGTGGTCGTGGTAGATCCCGGCGTAGGAGGGAGCCGGCGCCCAATTCTGGCACAAGCAGGGCAGTATTACTTTGTTGCTCCCGATAACGGAGTGCTGTCGCTCGTGTTCGAGAGGGAAGAGCGCATCAGTGTCCGCCACGTCACCTCGGAACACTACTTTCGCCAGCCCGTCAGCAATACGTTTCATGGTCGCGACGTGTTTGCACCCGTTGCAGCTTATGTGAGTAAAGGGGTGGACGCGGTGAAGTTTGGCGAGGAGATCACCGATTACGTTCGCTTCGCAGCTCCCAAGCCGAAAACCGCGGCCCCAAATGCCTGGAAAGCCGTTGTGCTCAAAAGCGATCGTTTCGGAAACCTGATCACCAACATCACTCCGGCTGATATTCCCCAGCTATTCGACGGAGCAGGCAGAAGCTTTAAAATCAGCGTCGGGAAAGCCGAGATCAGCAAGCTGCTGCCCAGCTATGCAGCGGGGGGCCAAGGAGAGATTTTTGCCATTCTGGGAAGCGCTGGCTTTCTCGAAATCTCCTGCAACCGCACGGCGGCATCAAGGGTGGCCGGCGCTGATAAGGGCAGCGAAGTGAATGTGGTCCTTACCTGAGGCCTTGTCCCAGAAAACCAGATAGATGCGCCAACTGATTCGATTTCTGTGGAATTCAAGCCGGGGACATCACCTTGCTCCCTGGCGCAGCCCCTATCTTCGCTGGCGCATGGAAACATACTCGGGATTGAAAATGGACAAGATCGGCGTGGTTGAATTCTGGGGTTTTCTTTTTCGTGAAAGGAAACAGCTCGGACGCTTTCTGAAATGGACCGCCGAGATGGAGCACTACGCCCGGCCAAAGCCGAAGAACCCGTGAGCTACCGGATTGCCACAAATGCCAGGATTCCCACACAATCCAAACGTCTTTTTCAAATTTCAGCCTTTGGCAAT
>JAICYU010000275.1 GCA_025934025.1 Terriglobales bacterium | reverse complement strand
GCTCTTCATCAAACACATCCAATGCGGCTCCCGCGATTCTTTTTTGCTGCAAGGCTTCGATCAGAGCTGCATCGTCCACCAGCGGCCCGCGGGCCACATTGATCAGATACGCGCCAAATTTCATCTTGTTGAGCCGGTCCTGGTTGATGATGCTGGTGGTGGCTGGCGTGACCGGCGTACAGAGCAGGACGAAATCCGCCTGCGGCAGAAGCTCATCAATCTGCTCCGGCCTATAGATGGCGTCGGCCGGCCCGGTCCCTTTGTTCGGGTTCTCCCGGATACCAATCACCCTCATGCCCAGTGCCTTGGCTCTGGTGGCGAACTCAAGCCCGATTCCTCCCATGCCCACCACCAGAGCTGTTGCCCCAGCAATCTCACGCGGGCGCGGATGCTCACTCCACATCAGCTCCTGCGCCCATATTTTTTTTGCCTGGTAGTGCATTGCCTGCGGCAAACGCTTGGCCAGCGCGAGGACTACTGCAAGAGCGTGTTCCGCCACCACCGGCCCGTGCACTCCGCTGGAGTTGGTGAGGACCACATTGCTGTTGATCAACTCGGGATACATGAGCTGATGCACGGCTGCAGCGGGCGAGTGGATCCACTTGAGCTTCGTGGCAATCTTGAACTGCTCCGGGCGCAATGACCAGCCGATGAAGACATTTGTATCTACAATCTCTTCCGGCACGCGATCGTAACTCTGCAGTTGATCGACAATGAAGTTGGGATAAGCCTCTTGCAGTCTCTGGCGCAGCCAGGTGGGCGCGTGCCAGAGTTCGAAGCGGTGATAGTGGACGATTAGGATTTTCATTTCGAGCAAATACCAGTTAGCAATCAGCAGTCAGCCACACCAGATGATACCTACACTGTAAGCAAAACCGTAAAAGATGCGACTTTCGAGGCTCCGATGCTCTCTTGTCCCGCACAGAAATTACGATTTCACCACCCTCAAATCCTTGCCCGTCATTTCCTTTGGCTGCTTGAAACCCAGCATTCCAAGGACCGTGGGCGAAATATCCTGCAACGAGCCATCCGGCCGTAAAGAAAATTTCTGCGCTTCATCACTCACCACTATAAACGGCACCGGATTGGTAGTATGCGCTGTGTGCGGACCGCCCGTCGTAGGATCAATCATCTGCTCGGCATTGCCGTGGTCGGCTGTAATCAACATGGCGCCGCCGCGCTGCCGTACAGCGCTATAGATCTCGCCCAGGCAGGCATCCACCGTCTCCACGGCCTGGACGGTCGGTGGAATTTTTCCTGAATGCCCGACCATATCAGCGTTGGCAAAGTTCACGATCACCACATCAAAAGCGGAATCACCCGCCGCCTTTACCACTGCTTCGGCAATTCCCCTGGCCGACATCTCCGGCTTCAAATCGTAGGTCGCCACCTTGGGTGACGGCACCAGCACGCGGTCTTCTCCCGGATACGGCCTCTCCACACCGCCGTTAAAGAAGTAGGTCACGTGCGCGTACTTCTCTGTCTCTGCCACGCGGAGATTGCGTAGTTGGTGATCGGCCATCACATTGGCCAGAATATTCTTGAGCGAATCTGGCTGCACCACAAAAGGCAGTGTGAACAGCTTGTCATAGTGCGTCATGCAAACGTACTTCAGGTCCTTTGGTACGCGACTGCGAGGAATGGTCGTGTCCAGCGCCTCGGAATCGGGCAGGTCTCGTCCATTCTGCGGTGAAAGCCCGCTCTCCCGTGCCAGGCAGCGGGTAATCTGGCGGGCGCGATCGGCACGGAAATTGAAGTTGATGACTGAATCATCGTCGCGAATGGTCGCAACCGGCTTGCCCTCAGGGCCAATACACACAAACGGCATCACGAACTCGTCAGTGACGTCCCGGTTGTAGGAGTCCTTCATTCCCTGCACCGGATCAATGTACTCGCCGCCTTCTGCCTTGCCTGCGACCATGGCGTCAAACGCCTTCAGTTCGCGGTCCCATTTCTTGTCGCGGTCCATGGCGTAGTAGCGGCCGCTCACCGTGGCCACTTTGCCAACACCGATCTCGCGCATCTTCTGCTGGAGCTGAGAGATGTACCCGGCTCCGTTCGTCGGCAGGGTGTCCCGCCCGTCCATGAAGCAGTGGACATACATACGGTCCACTCCGTTCTGTTTCGCCATGCGTAGCAGCGCGTACAGGTGGTTCTGGTGCGAGTGCACTCCACCATCAGAGAGGAGTCCCAGGAAGTGCAACTGCCGCCCGCCGCTGCGCGCGTTCTTCATCGCCTCCAACAGCACCGGATTGGAGAACAGCTCACCTTTTTCGATCATAAGATCGATCTTGGTGATGTCCATGTACACAATCCGGCCAGCCCCAATGTTCAGGTGGCCCACTTCGCTGTTGCCCATCTGCCCTTGCGGCAGGCCAACGTAGCGTCCGCTGGTGTGGATAAGAGTGTTGGGAAATTCCTTGAGCAGGCGGTCGTAATTCGGCTTGCGCGCCAGGGAAATTGCGTTGGCATTGGATGCGGGAGCATAGCCCCAGCCATCAAGAATAATGAGGACAAGAGGTCGGTTCATGGTTAGGTCACAACCAAACCAAAAATTCTAAATGAAGGCCGGAAGCAGCGCCTTCAAAATACTTCGGTATTCAGGCGCTGATTTTTTCTTCAAAGATTTTTCGAATACTCAAACAGCTCCATGCCAAAAAAATCAGTCACTCTCCCCGTAGCCTGATAACCGTGCCGCGTGTAGAACTGTATGGCGCGCTTGAGCGGCTCAGTTATATCCAGCGTTACACAGCGACAACCCATTTTGCGCAGTTCGGACTCGGCCTGCTCCAGCAATTGCGAGGCTATGCCAGTTCCTTGCCACTGCGGCAACACTGCCATCCCGCGCAAGTGACCTTCCACTTCGTCAACCTTCGCACAACCAATGGTCCCCGCCACTTTGCCAGCATCGGTCACTGCAACAAACAAGGTCATGGATCGAAGTCGTTCTTCAACCGTCTGTATCGTCAGGATCGTGTCCGAAAATGCCTCCCCCGTATAACTGCCTTTGACAGATGCAAACGCCGCGCCCAGGCATCCCAGAATGCCGGCAGCGTCAGAACTTCTGGCCCTGCGAATCGCGATCATTGCTCTAGCTCAGGACGCGGCTCAGCCATCCGCTCCAGATGTCAGTCCACGCGTGCGCAATCATGTTGGTGAAAGTCTACCCTACACTGCGGCGCATGCTCCGGAGCAACGGTTTGGAAGTCCGCCAACAAAGAGTGCCAGGAGATTACCCGTTTGGGGCCCTGGCTAGAGGGTTCTAGCGAAACCGGCCTTCCCGGCAACAGTCGTCCTTTGGCCTATCGCCATCGTCTCAGGGCTCTGGTGCTCTGCGATGGAAGCCGTTGCCAGCTAAGCAGATGTCGCTGTATGGTAGATAAAACGTTAGTGACCAAACGTCCGCCGAAATTGCAGCCCACTTGGAGCGCGACGTCAACGACAAATATCGCGTCGTTTGACCGGACTGCGGTCCTGCAGTTGCTACACCATCGCCTACGGAGACCGTTTAATGACATCTTGCACCCCCGTGATGCCTTCCCCCAGCCAGCAACAACCTGCGTACGATCCGCTGCTCGACGACATTGGATACATGACCTGCATGACCCTGGTGCTGCTCGGCAATTACGCGCAAACCGGGCACCTGGGCGGACCGCTGGCATACACGCCGTACAACGTTGCGGCGCACCTGGTGGGCCCGGAAAACGGCGGACTCCGTTACGACTACCGCAGGCCCAAGCATCCTTACGCCGACAAATTCATGATGGCGGCTGGTCACTCTGTCCCCACGTGCTATGCGCTATGGATGATCATGGGCGAAGCCCTGCGTCGTAAATATCAGGAGACCGGCGATCCGCGTTACCACGTGGACCCGCACGTCGCGATGCTGCCGGTC
>JAICYU010000245.1 GCA_025934025.1 Terriglobales bacterium | reverse complement strand
TCTTGTCGGAGCCTTTTACCTTCTAACCACTCATTTTCACAATCCTCTGGCACCTTCGTGGGTCACTCGTCCGGAGCACGTTGAGATATCAGCGTCCGCTGCGCCGCCAACACGCGATCCGGAAGAGCAGCTCAACATTTCCGTGTACAAGAAGGCCCTTCCATCTGTCGTGAATATCACCTCGACCGCAGTTGCATTCGATTTCTTCTATGGCCCGGTGCCGCAGGAAGGCATGGGATCAGGCTTCGTGATTGACGCCGAAGGCCACATCCTTACGAATTATCACGTGATCGAAAATGCGCGCCGGTTGGAGGTGACGACCAGCGACAAAAAGAAATACAAGGCGCAAATCGTGGGCGTAGACCCCACGCACGATCTGGCAGTCATCCAGATTCCCAGCAAGTCCGTGCCGGCCGCTGAAATCGGCGATTCCAAAGACCTGGTTGTCGGACAGAAGGTTTATGCCATTGGCAATCCCTTCGGACTGAGCGGCACCATGACGCGCGGCATCATCAGCTCCATTCGCTCGGTGCGCGGCCCCAAAGGTTTCATTGACGAAGCAATTCAGACCGATGCGGCCATCAACCCGGGAAACTCCGGCGGTCCGCTATTGAACTCGCGCGGCCAGGTGATCGGCATTAATTCCATGATTCTGACCGGGGGCGCAGAGCAGAGTGCCGGAATCGGCTTTGCCATTCCGGTGAATACCGCCAAGGCCGTGCTCGATGATCTGGTTCACCTTGGCCGGGTCCGGCGGCCTGAGCTGGGCGTGAGTACTATTCCGATCGGTCCGGAACTGGCGGATCAAATGGGGCTTGCCGCCGATTCCGGGTTGCTGGTTGTTCAGGTTGTCCCTGGTAGCGCAGCCGAGCGCGCAGGATTACGCGCTGGAACCGAGCGCGCGTATTTGGGAAACACCCCGATCACTCTGGGCGGAGACTTGATCGTGGCCATTGATGGCGATTCGATTGAGGACCAGCAGGAGCTGTCACATGTAATGCAGAACCATCGTGCGGGCGATGTGGTGACGGTGACCATCTATCGAGGCAAGCGGAAGATGGACATTAGAGTGGCGCTGGGAGAGAACAAGGGAACTGCATGACCTCACCTTCACAGCGCCCGCAGTTCCGATCCATTGAACCTGTTTCTTTGACGCGGGCGGATGCGCGGCGGATGGAAGCGGCTGAAGAATTCGGCGCATTGCGCTACGCCCAGGCGATGCAGATTCGGAAGCCTGACATGGGAGCCACATGGGAAGAATTCCTCGGAAGCCATATCGTTTTTGTCGCCCGGCATTCTCCTGTCGGACGGGCGCATGGGTTGGGCTTTGCCGGGAAGGTGACGCCGGATGATATCGAGCATGTGGAGAAATTCTATTTCGAGCGTGGCGCCGATGCGCAGGTGGACGTCTGCCCTTACGCGGATCCGTCGCTCTTTGAGTCATTGAACCAGCGCGGCTTTCAGGTGGCGGAATTCAACCAGACGCTGGCGCGTTGGATTCTGCCTGGCGAAAAATTCGTGGTACAGCCGGCCAATGGGATCGAGGTCCGGAGGGTGAAGCAGGAGGAAGCGCCTATGTGGTCGCGGCTATGCGCACGGGTGTTTTTTGAAGATCAGGCGCCGCGGTTCTCTGATTTTTTTCTTCCCTGGGCTGCCCCGGAGCATCCGCTCGCTCTTGCGGCATTCGCAGGCAAAGAGATGGTAGCCGTAGCCGGTGGGCTCGTTGTGGCGGAACACAAGATAGCTGGCTTCTTCGGCGCAGCTACTCTACCTGGATACCGTGGCCGGGGTATTCAGACGGCCTTCATGCAGGAGCGTTTGCGGCTGGCCCAGCAAGCCGGGTGTAGCCTGGCGGTGACGCTCACCATGCCCGGCACGACCTCGCAGCGGAATGTGGAGCGCGCCGGATTTCGCACGGCCTACACCAAGGTGGTTTGCATCAAGCGCCACCCGAACTCCAGAGGTTTCGTGCAGGTCCACTATTCCGAATAGCAAATCGGTTCACGCTGTTTTTGGCTTCGGCTTGGCCAGATGAGGCAAGAGGAGATGCTGCGGGAGCCGATCGAGACCACGGCGCTAGCAATGGTGGTCCGCTTCTACTCTCGCATCCGGCTGGATCTGAAAGTGCCCGTTTAGGCGAAGCGGACCTTTACATCGGGCCGTTTGGCGAGATGGATACTTTCAACGAATCGAACTTTCCCGCTCTTGCGCGTCATTACGATGGAAGACGTGCGAGTGCCTTCACCGAAGAACCGTACGCCTTTCATCAACGCGCCTTCGGTTACCCCGGTAGCAGCGAAGATGATGTGATTGCCTGGCGCGAGATCGCGAGCGGTGTAGACCTTCTTTTTGTCGGTGATGCCCATCTTCTTGATGCGTTCTTCGAGTTGCGGCTTGTCAATAATCAGTCGGGCGAAGATTTCGCCGTTCAGACAGCGCATGGCAGCAGCAGTGATCACGCCTTCCGGGGCGCCGCCGGTTCCCATCACGGCGTGAACTCCGGTTCCGATTACGGCGGCAGCAATTCCAGCGGAGAGGTCGCCATCGCTGATTAACCGAATACGGGCCCCGGCGGAACGAATATCGTCAATCAGCTTTTCATGGCGCGGGCGGTCCAGCACTACGACTACAAGGTCGGCAACGTCGCGGCTGAGAGCGCGGGCGATTCCTTTCAGGTTGTCTTTTACCGGAGCATCCAGATCAACCACGTTCTTACATGACGGACCCACCACCAGCTTTTCCATGTAGCAGTCAGGTGCATGCAGCAGTCCCCCGTGCTCTGATGCGGCAAGCACTGTGATCGCGCCCGGAGAGCCGGTGGCGCAAAGATTGGTTCCTTCCAGCGGGTCCACGGCGATATCAACTTGCGGCAGCGAAGCGCCGTCCTTCCAGCCCGCGCCCACCTGCTCTCCGATATAGAGCATGGGAGCTTCGTCGCGCTCGCCTTCGCCGATCACGATGGTGCCGCGCATAGGCAGCTTTTCCATGGTATGGCGCATGGCTTCCGTCGCGACCTGATCTGCCTTGTGGCGGTCGCCCTGGCCCATAGTGTGGGCGGAGGCAATCGCCGCTTCTTCCACGACGCGCACGAACTCCAGCGCAAGTTCAAATTCCATTGCGTTTTCAAGAGCTCTTTCTTCTGAGGTCCTTGTGACCATCTGGGTCGCCATAAAAGCCTCCTGCTCAGAACGCACTTTCGCCGGTAATACTTTCGCCGATGATCAGCGCGTGAATGTCGTGGGTCCCTTCGTACGTCTTCACCGATTCCAGGTTCATCATGTGCCTCATGACCGGGTAGTCATCGGCAATGCCGTTGCCGCCCAGAATATCGCGGGCCTTGCGGGCACATTCCAGCGCCATCCAGACGTTGTTGCGCTTGGCCAAAGAGATATGCTGGTGCTGCACCTTGCCGGCATCCTTCAAACGCCCGACTTGCAGGACCAGCAGTTGCGCCTTGGTGATTTCGCTCACCATCCAGACGAGCTTCTCCTGCACAAGCTGATGAGATGCAATCGGCTGCTCACGGAATTGCTTGCGCAGCTTGGAATATTGCAGCGCCGTGTCATAGCAGGACATCGCTGCTCCAATCGCCCCCCAGGCAATCCCATACCTGGCCTGGTTCAGGCACATCAGGGGCGATTTCAAGCCTCCGGAGCCGGGAAGGATGTTCTCTGCCGGGATGCACACATCTTGCAAAGATAGGCCTGACGTCACCGACGCCCGCAGCGACCACTTGCCGTGGACGTCGTCCGCCTTGAAGCCGGGCCGGTTAGTTTCCACCAGAAAGCCGCGAATCCGGTTGTCCTCGTCTTCGAGCTTGGCCCAGATCACCGCCACATCGGCGATGCTGCCCGAGGTGATCCACATCTTCTCCCCGTTCAGGATGTACTCGTTGCCGGACTTCTTGGCTCGCGTCCGCATCCCGCTGGGGTTGGAGCCAAAATCCGGCTCGGTCAGCCCGAAACAGCCGATCTTTTCTCCACGAGCCATGGCCGGCAGCCATTTCTCTTTCTGGGCATCGCTACCGAAGGCGTAAATCGGGTACATCACCAGCGCCGACTGCACACTGACAAACGACCGAACACCGCTATCGCCGCGTTCCAACTCCTGCATCACCAGCCCGTATTCCACGTTGCCCATGCCGGCGCAGCCGTAACCTTTCAGATTTGCGCCGAAAAAACCGAGATCGGCCATAGGCTTGACCAACTCGCGAGGAAACCGGCCCTCGCGATTGCACTGCTCAATGATCGGGACCAGGTTCTCTTCGATGAAGCGGCGCGCCGTGCCCCGCACCAGGCGTTCGTCTTCGTTCAGGAGTGAATCGAACTCTATAAAGTCCACTCCCTTGAACTTGAAAACAGACATAAAAAGCACTCTTCCTTATGTGAAGACTGGGTTCAAACGCAGCGGCAGAAATAACGGAGGGGCTTGCCACCACCCCAGCCTGC
>JAICYU010000299.1 GCA_025934025.1 Terriglobales bacterium | reverse complement strand
TCGCGCTGGAGCACGTGCAGTCCGCGAAAGCGCTCCTGGAACACCGCGCCTTTCATCGGACCCTTGCCATCGGGATAGTTCTCCACCACCGTGGGCGCAAACATCTCCCTAAAGGTCACGGACATTCCTTTGGCAATTCCGGCAATATCGCGAATGATGGACATGCAGTCAGTATAAATGGCGAAGTTTAAGTTTGGAATCGCCGCGTTCCATCTGATCCGCGAACCCTTACCGCGGATGAACGCGGATCATCGCGGATTGTCGTTCAGAGTAGACGAGCGATTCCGCGCTCTAAGTTGTTCCTTAGTGACCTTTGTGGTGAACGGTTTCATGCCTTCTTTCCGTAGTTCGTGTCAAACTTCTGCCCCACAATCTGATTCAGATGATGCTTGAGATGAGCGACATAATCCTGCGCGATCCACTCCAGCGTCGCCGGTGCATTCTGCCCGATGTGGCAGGTAACGGTTGCGGCCGCCGCCGGCAGGACAGAAATAATGTGTGCGAGATAACGGTTGTAACCGACCCAGAAGCCCACCAGGAATCCCCAGTCCATCTCGCTGAAGCGCTGCAGTTCGACCAGCGGCTCCTGTTCGTAGTTGGGAAAGGTCAGATTTCCCTGCACCGCTGCGCGTACAAATCGCTGATGGTTGTTCGAGGCCGAGTCAAGCAGATGGCCGAGAATTTCTTTCTTCGACCATTTCTTGGGCTGCGGACGCAGCGATGTGTCGGCATTGGTCAGCTTCAACAGCATCGGCTTGGCTTCAGCCACGGTACGGCCGAGTTCGGTGGCGATGGCTGGAAAAGGGCTGCTCAATCTAGACCCCGCTTCCTCTATTCGCTGAAATTCGCATTCGTTCGCGGCCCAGCTCCTGATCTGCGTTCATCTGTGTTGATCTGCGGCAAAGATTACTCAATTCCCAGCTCCTTCCACCGCCGCTCCACCTGCGCCTTGGTCTTCTCGTCCATCAGGATCTCGTCCGGCCACGGACGCGTAAAGCCTTCCGCCGGCCACTTGCGTGTGGCATCAATTCCCATCTTTGATCCGAAGTTGGGCAGCCGCGCCGCGTGGTCCAGCGAATCCACCGGCCCGAGCGTGAACTGAATGTCACGTTCCGGATCAATATTGTTCGAGACTTTCAGAACTACGTCGGCGATTTCCTGCACGTTCACGTCTTCATCCACCACGATAATGCACTTGGTGAACATGGCCTGGCCAAGCGCCCAGATGCCGTTCATCACTTTGCGCGCGTGGCCGGGATAGGACTTGCGAATGGAGACGATCATCAGGTTGTGAAACACGCCTTCCACCGGCAGATTCACGTCCACGATTTCCGGCAGAGTGAGCTTCATCACCGGCAGGAAGATGCGCTCCACGGCTTTGCCCATCCAGGCATCCTCCATCGGCGGCTTGCCGACAATCGTCGTGGCGTAGATCGGGTCCTTGCGGTGCGTAATGCAGGTAACGTGCAACACGGGATATTGATCTTCAAGCGAATAGAAACCCGTGTGATCGCCGAAGGGACCTTCGGTGCGAAGCTCATCGAGTTTCACGTAACCTTCAAGAACGATTTCCGCCGAAGCAGGAACTTCCAGATCCACAGTTTCGCACTTCACCAGTTCCACGGGCTTCTGTCGCAGGAATCCGGCGATGATGAATTCTTCCACTTCGGGCGGCGCGGGAACGATGGCGGAAAACGTCAGAGCCGGTTCGGTGCCGATGGCCACGGCGACTTCCATTTTGCCGCTGGGGCGCTCGCCTTCAGCCAGAACCGATCCTCCGCCGGAACGCGCCATCACATCCACACCTGCGCGTTTTGCGTGGATAGGCAAGAGTGCCTGTGCCACGTCAGGTTTGTTACCGTCCGCCACAGCGCCCAGGCGCAGCATGTCGCGATAGTGCTCGGCGGCAACCTTCTGCCGCTGCCAGTGCATGCCGGCGCTGGTCGCGTCATAGATCTGTATGCGATACATTCCCACATTGCGCTTGCCCGTGCGCGGATCGCGCGTGATCACGCAAGGCAGCGTGATGAAGCGGCCCGCGTCTTTAGGCCAGCACTGGAGGACCGGAAAATCCAGCAGCGAAAAGTCTTTCTTCTTGATGACTTCTTTGCATGGGCCGGTCTGTACTACTCGGGGAAAGAGCTTGCCCATGTCGGCCAGCATCGGAAGCATCTTGAGTTTCTCCAGAAAGCCTTCCGGAGATTTCATGTTGAGCAGCTGCCGGATGCGCTCCGCGATTTCGTCGAGCCGGTCCACGCCCAAGGCCATCTGCATGCGGCGTTCTGAGCCAAACTGGTTGATGAGCACCGGAATGCTCTTCGCGCCCTTCACGTTTTCAAACAGCAGCGCGGGACCGCCCGGCTTCCCATATTTCTTGGACGCCCCTTTTGAAACGCGATCTGTGATTTCCGCGATCTCCAGAATGGGATCCACTTCCGCGCGGATGCGCTTGAGCTCTCCCGCGCGGTCGAGCGTGGCAATCCATTCTCTTAGGTCGCTATAGGCCAAATCTCTGCTCCTCAGGGAACTGGCGATTATAAGACAGCAGTGCTGAACCAGGCATTTTGCAAAAGCTGATAACCGCAAAGGACGCAAGGGGCGCAAAGGTGATTGGCCATGAGCCAGAATGTGAAAATCGCAATCGCCCTTGGATGCTACCGCCTTACGAATTAAATTGGATCCGTTCGTCGCGTCCTTTGCGACCTTTGCGGTGAGCCAAATTGCCGCTACACGAGCTGCCTCTACAACCTCGTTCCTTCAGCTCTCATCCTAAATGTCTGTTATCACTGATACGGAGATTCCCTTCCCTCATGGCCACTGCGATCCACGGAGAACAGCAATATATTGATGCGTTTCTGCGTCTCACTCTCAAGCCCACGTCCGCAGCGGACATGATTCCGCTTCTGCTCTCGCTTACGCCGGAGCAGCGCAAAGATGTTCTCGATCTGGCCGACTCCAATCACGTGGTTGTTCGCGCGTTTGAGGTGATCGGCCGCGTTGCCGGAAACCTGGGCCACGCTGAGCTGCAAGCCTGGGCGGTGAGCGTACTTGCCACAGAGCGCGAGCGCATCGCTAATGCTCTGGCGCGGCTGGAGCAGGTTTGCAACGCGCTGGAACAAGCCGATTGCAAGACCGTGGTCATGAAAACGCTCGACCACCTTCCCGATCTGGGCAACGACTTGGATTTGGTCGTGATCGGCCACACCAAGAAAGTCGTCGAGGTGATGACCCAGAAGTTCAATGCGCATATAGAGGCGCGGAGCTGGGGCGACCGCCTGGCCAACAAATGGAACTTCGCTCTGCCCGGACTGCCTGAAGCCATTGAATCGCACATTGGCCGGCTGGGCCAGACGGGCGAGCACATCGGGCTGGC
>JAICYU010000112.1 GCA_025934025.1 Terriglobales bacterium | reverse complement strand
GATGTAAGGCACGCCGACCTGGCGGGCCAGCAGCACGTGCTCTTTGGTCTGCGGCATGGGACCGTCGGTGGCCGCGACCACCAGGATCGCGCCATCCATCTGCGCCGCGCCGGTGATCATGTTCTTGATGTAGTCGGCGTGCCCGGGGCCATCCACTTGCGCGTAATGCCGGTTCGCCGTCTCATACTCCACGTGCGCAGTGGCAATGGTGATGCCGCGCTCGCGCTCTTCCGGCGCGTTATCAATGGACGCGAAATCGCGGAATTTAATCTTGGGGTTGTTCTTGCTCAACACCTTGGTAATGGCCGCCGTCAGCGTGGTCTTGCCGTGGTCAATGTGACCGATGGTCCCCACGTTCACGTGCGGCTTGCTGCGATCAAATTTTTCCTTTGCCATTGCTTTCCTAACTCCTCAATCGCCCTACGGCTTGAATCCAATCTCTAATTTCTCAACCGTCGGTATCTCTGGCTCTACTTCGACTACTGCAGTCGAGAAATAGTCCCACTTTAAAAGCATCACGGTTCCCGAGCCTTCTGTACCTTCGCGATCCAACAAAATCCACGCTCCAAGTTCGTCGACATCTTTGACGAGCGCTTGCAGTGAAGCGCCCTTCAACAACCCACTTAGGGCCTTCTCGCCCTCTGGCGAAAGCAGGAACCGGACAACCTTGTCTCTACGTAAGAGCATTCGGGTTGATCAGTTCTTCACGGCCGACTGCTCGCAAAACCAACTGCTTCAAACGTTCAATGTCCTGCACGGTTGCCGAATCCACGACATCGTCTGCCACCTCGAACGGGATTGCTACGTTCTTAATTCCCTTCGGTGTGGTGATCCTTGCAACCCACCTCGCCTTCACCCCTTCTCTGACGAGCGCCTCCAATGTGTAGTACGAGGATCCCAAGCCATGAAGAATGCTATCGATGTGCTCACCCAGTCGCTTTCCCCTCTCCATCTGGCGCTGTTCACCGAATCTGCTGACAAGGACTCCTCGGGCATATTCGTCCTCGGGAATGCCCATACCGTTCGCAACCTTCCTCTGCTGCTCAGTCAATTCAGGCAGTTCCGACTCTGGAGCGCTCATCGCACGCTTCCAGTCTTCCGAAGTGCCCCCAGACATTCCCGAAATCAAAACTTGAAAATGCGCCATTTTGTCAACTTATGCCTTCGACACCACGTTCATCAGCGGTAAGGTTTTTCCGGCTCAGTAATACCGATAAACCTTGTTGAACTTCTCTCTTGCCTTCGCATCCACCTGCTCGATGCGCTCCAGATAAAACTCGCGCATCAGGGCCTGGTCTGAGAGCGAGAGCGATCCGTACAGCTCTCTCGCCGTTGTTCCCGAGCGGGCCAGCGTTGCATCCGCCTGCTCCAGCAGCCCCGAGTTCACGATTCTCTCGAACTCGCGGGCACGAACGTCTTTGCTCTCCAGTCGCCGGTAAAACTTTGCCAGCGCCTCCGAGCCAAACACCCGCTCAATCGCTGACTTCAACTGCTCAAACTCTTCGGTCTTCTGGACCGCAATCTGCGCCTGCTGGTATGCCATAGCTCCTGAAATCCGACCGCCTGCCTGAAACTCTGGAGCGGGAGACGGGAATCGAACCCGCGACCAACAGCTTGGAAGGCTGTGACTCTACCACTGAGTTACTCCCGCCAATCGCAAGAGATTGGTAATTTGAAATCGGGTAATTTGAAATTTTGTCAGCCCTTCTCGCTCCGCACAATTACCCGATTACTCAATTTCCCGATTACCAATCTGATCTCTGGAGCTGATGACCGGGATTGAACCGGTGACCTCTCCCTTACCAAGGGAGTGCTCTACCAACTGAGCTACATCAGCTCAAACTTTTCTCCCTGCTCACGCTCCGCTCGAATCTGTTCCGCCCGCCAGTGCAACCACGTGCGGACGGCAAAAAACGCCAGAATCGCCCACGTCAGTCCGCGAATGCTGACGCTGCCGTTCCCTATAGGGACCGCAGCACCGCTCATCGTGAGCCAGACCAGCAATGCGAGCACGGCATAGACCGCGAGCGCAACGTAAAACCTCGTGTCGCGATCCATGCTCAAAACAGCGCCTCAAATCCTGGTGCACAGGGGAGGATTCGAACCTCCGTAGCTCCTAGGAGCGGCAGATTTACAGTCTGCTGCCATTAACCACTCGGCCACCTGTGCAAAATCAGCCGGCGATTTTCACGGGCGAGGTTTGCGCGAACATACTTCCGCATCAGACGCCAATTTGACGGAACGGAAAGTCTTTCTGTGGAATGTTTCCGGTAAGAAAACTCTTCTCTTGCGCAGTGCCTGCTTCTGTCCGAAACGCGCCGACCTTCGCGCTCCGGGAATCCCGTTACATCTGGAGCTGGCGAAGGGACTTGAACCCCCGACCCTCTGATTACAAATCAGATGCTCTACCAACTGAGCTACGCCAGCAAAAAGCCCCGGCTAAAGGGGGCAAAGTGAATAAGTTAGCACAGCGGCAATCCGCGTGCAAGAAACCTGCCTCGCGATTTTATCGGGAACATTGCCCTGAGTAGTGCTCGCCTGTTTAATTGTATCAGCTTTCCCTGTCTTTGCGCATCGCGGCCACTCCTGTCGAGCGGCGATAATCTATACTGCTGCTTCCATGACTCTCCGCCGCAAACTGCTGATTTCAGCCATTTTGTTGGTCTGCCTGGCCGCGATCGCCTTTTTCTTCTGGCGACGCGCGGCCCTTCCGCCTGAAGCCGCCCGCCTGCTCCCTGAAGGCGATGTCCTGCTCTACGCAAACCTCCAGCCGCTTCATCTGTTCGAGACGGACAAGTTGCATCCCGTGCAGGTTGAAGGCGACTACCGCGATTTTATTGACCAGACCGGCATTCAATTCGAGCGCGACCTGGAGCAGGTGGCCATGTCACGCCGTGACACGCCCGACGGCAAAGATACCGAGTCGTCCGAGATTTTCATCGGCAAGTTTGACCAGCAGCGGCTCCAGTCCTACCTCGAAAAGACCTCTTCGCGTTCGGAGGCCTACAACAACCACGCCATTTATTCGATTCCTCACGAAGGCCATCTCGTTCGCGTCAGCATTCTCGATCCCCATCGTGTTGCCGTCACCAACATGGAAAGCGCAACGCAAATACGCGGCATGATTGACGCTTCCGCCCATCCTCCGCCGCGCGGGCCGTCGCTGCTGCATGACTACTACTCGCGTGTTCCCGCAACTGCCTTGGCCTGGCTGATCACGCGCACTCCCGCCAACTCCAAGGCCGCTCAGTTCCCCAACGGCTGGAGCTTCGATTTTCTCGAAAATACCGTTGCTGTGGCTTCCCTGCGCTACCGGGGAGACGTCCTGTTCCAGGCCGACGTTATTGCGCCGACCGACCCTGAGGCCAAGCGCGTTTCTGATGCCGTCACGACTTTTCTCTGGATTTCCCGCAGCGCCGCCCAGAGCCTGAATCCTCGCGGGACCGATCCTGACGTGAAAGCTGCATTTGACAGCATTCAGGTGGGACAAAATAAAAACGTGGCGGTTGTGACCGCCACGTTATCTCAACGCATGTTGAAGAAGCTTGTTACTGAAGCTCAGCCGGAAAGTACGGCTCCGGTGCCGTCCCCCTCGCCTGAAGCTTCAAAGCACCGGCGACGCAGGCGGTAGCAACATCACAGGGAACCTGACGCCACCTGCTGGGTGAAAGTGAAGCGCAGATACTTGCGTGGATTCACCGGCGTATCGAAAATCCTCACTTCGTAGTGCAGATGGGGGCCGGTGCTGCGACCGCTTTGGCCCACATAGCCCACGGTGTCTCCGCGGTGAACCAGTTGTCCGGCGCTCACGGCGAACCCGGACATATGCCCGTACAGTGTGGTGATTCCATTGCCATGATCGAGCAACACTGTGCGGCCGTAACCGTTCATAAAGTCCGCAAAGCGGACCACGCCGTCAGCCGGCGCGATGATACGGGTTCCAATTTCACTGGAAATATCAACGCCGCGATGGAAAGCTCCTTCACCGCTGAACGGGTCAATACGTTCCCCGAACGAGCCGGTAATTCGACCCTGCACCGGCCATAAGGTCGGAGCGGCTGCCAGGCGCAACCAATCGCGCGTGCTGGCGTCGCGCATGTCGCCCATCCCGATGCCTACGGAGGCGGCCCCTGTCATGGCCGTCATGCGCAACGCATAGAATTGTTGAAGAGATGCTGACGCAGGATCGTCGTCTTGAAAGACCGGATCGGGTTTGAGGCCATAGAGGGACGATACCTCCCCGGCTAACGAGCTCAACGACTGTGCCTGCAGCTCACTTTCCTGTGCAATCTGTTCCAATTGCGAATATTGCGATCTTAAAGCTTCCTTCTCCGTGCGAAGCTGGTTATAGCGCTGCGCTTTCAATAGCATGCGGCCATACGACCCCGCCATCCCCGTGAGGGTCAGCATCCCGATCAGCGCTCCGGCAATGAACACGTACACGTAATGCAGGGGGATCGGGATCTTTAAAAGCTCTCCCTCTGCGTTCCGCGCCACCAGCATGAGGTAAAAACGCTTCCGCACGTTGAATGCTCCGGTTTATGAAAGTTTTCAGCTCAACCTGAAAATGGGCAAACCCGATGTTTCCAATTCGTTCAACCCTGGCCCCGCAGTGAGCTAGGGGAGTGAGCAAGGCGGCCAGAGACTGGATTTTTAAGTTCCGTAACTTTATCAAGCAGCCACTCCCCCGTCAATCCGGGATTTGGTAACGAAGGTCGCCAGCAGAGCACTGGAAAAAGGGCAGTTCGGGCCATGTCCTTTCGGTCTGATGAGATTAAGCAACCCGCTATTCGTTTACGCCGCGGCATAGCCGGTGATCGGAATCAAGTCCACCTAAGCTGCTGTTTCGTCTATAGTTATTCGGCTGCTGTATGAGGGGATTTACAGTTCTTAGCAGCGGCGATAAGTGTCAGGGCACGACTTTACTTGCGGAATCGTCAGCCAGCGACATACAGCATAACGCGCCATAACAAGTGTCAGGGCGTCTGGCTCTTTGTGCTTTGGGCTTTAGCCCCTGAGGGCGTTAACTTACATGTTGTTATCTGAAAAGAACCTCATCGGCTCCATCCGCCGCCTTGCCGCAGCCAGCCGGAACCAAGCCGTGCTGCGCGGCATCGGGGATGACTGTGCCGTCTTGCGCCCGAAAGCGGGGTTTGATCTTCTGGTCACCACCGACCTCTCTATAGAAGATGTCCATTTCCGGCGCGCCTGGCACCCCGCTCGTTCTGTGGGCCATCGCTGCCTCGCCCGCGGACTTTCCGATATCGCCGCCATGTCCGGCGAGCCGCTGGCCTGCTTTCTGTCACTCGGACTCCCCCCAGACCTGCCTCAGAAATGGGCAGACCAGTTTCTCGCTGGACTGATGGCCGTGGCCAGGCGCTGGAGTGTGGAACTCGCCGGCGGCGACGTTTCTTCAGCCGCAAAGATTACTGCCGACATTATGGTGGTGGGCCAGGCGCCGACAGGCAAGGCTATTCTCCGCTCCGGAGCCAAACCGGGAGACCGCATCTTCGTTACCGGCCAGCTCGGCGCTTCGGCTGCCGTCCTGCGGCGGATGTTTGCTGGCGAGCGCGTGCGGCCTTCGCGCTCCAGCCGCCACTTTTTCCCCGAACCGCGCCTCGAAGTGGCGAGTGTGCTTCGCCAGCGCGGGTTGGCAAGCTCCATGATTGACCTGAGCGACGGTCTCTCCGTGGATCTTGCCCACATTTGCGAAGAGAGCCGGGTAGCTGCCCGCATTTCCGCTTCAAAGATTCCCATTGCGTCCGGCGCTGACCTTCAACTGGCTCTGCACGGCGGCGAAGACTACGAACTTCTGTTCACTGCCCCTCCTCAGGCGAGAGTACCGAAGCAGATCGCTGAAGTGCAGATCAGCGAAATCGGAGCCATCCTTCGCCTCAGCGAGCGCGAAAGTAAAAAATCGCATAGTCGAAAAGATTACTCGTCAGCAATAGAAATTCTGGATAAGAATGGCCTGTTGGAGCCGCTTGCGCCGCTGGGCTGGCAGCATTTCCGGAAAAAATAACTTAAAAGTCGCTCGCCTGCGGTTTACAATCGGCCCTAACATTTTCTTGAATTCAATGGAACAGGAACATAGCATGAGTTCACCTGCTTCACCCACGCCTCTGCCCATAGCTTCCACCGAGCCGGCGCGCCCCGCGATGTCGCAGCTTTCGCGCATCTTCAGCATGTTCTACGCGCCCAGCAAGACCTTTGCCGACGTGCGGATCAAGGCGAGTTGGTGGGCGCCATGGGTTTTTGCCAGCATCTTTTCGCTCGCCTTTGGCTTTACCGCCGTGCAGAAACTCGATATGAGGACCGTGGTGCAGCAACAGATTGACCAGTCGAAGATGGCGCAGCGCCAGATGGAACAGATGTCCCCTGAACAACGCGAGCACAATATCGCTATCCGCGCTTCAATCACGAAAGTTGTTTTCTTCGTGTTTCCGGTTTTTGCTCTCATCGGCGGCATCGTAATGGCCGCAGTGCTGATGGCCGTCTTCAACTTTGGATTTGCCGCGGAGGTGCCGTTCGATCGCGCGCTGGCCATTGTCTTCTATTCGTTTATTCCAGGGATCATAGTGTCGCTGCTCGGGATTCTCACTTTCCTGACCTCTTCCGACCTGAGCGGCTTCAACATCAAGAATCCTGTCGCCACAAATCCGGCGTTCTTTATGGATCCGCTGGGCAATAAATTTCTTTATGCGCTGGCGACGCGCGTGGACATCATCGCCATCTGGATTCTCATTCTCATGGGGCTGGGCTTTGCAACGGTCAGCAAGAGAAAGCTCGCGCCTGCGACTGCGATCATTACTATGGCGGTGATCTACGGCGTCTACGCGCTGGCGGCGGCTGGATTGGGATCTGCTTTCTAACAGGCTGCTGAAAAACTCGCTTTGCCACGTTACAAGTGTCAGGGCATGACTTTCAGTCGTGCCGCAAGTGCTTTAAATTGAGCGGGCTTTAGCCCCTGAAAAAGCGCATCAACGTTCCTAAATGAGTTTTTCAGCAACCTGCTAAGGAGCTGCGCTGGTGCTGGACCGCTGTGCACCGTTCGCTGTGCAATATTTACCATTCGCTGCCGGCGATTGAGCAGGGAGTGAGTACGTGTGTTCTAATAGTTAGTTTACAAATGCCAGACGCAAGCACCAGTGTACGACGGCGCATCCGAGCCGTCGGCCGCACATTTCGCGAACTGAAAATGATCGCGCGGGGAGTGGTCTCTCGCGATCATCCTATTCAGGTCCACATCATTCCCATGCGGCGCTGCAATCTCTCCTGCGCTTACTGCAATGAGTACGACGACGTTTCGCAGCCGGTGCCGCTGGAAGAGATGTACCGCCGCATTGACAAGCTGGCCGCGCTGGGCACCACGCTGATTACGATCTCCGGCGGCGAGACCCTGCTGCACCCGCAGCTTGACGACATCATCCGCCGCATCCGCTCGCACGGGATCCTCGCCGGTCTCATCACCAACGGTTACCTGCTCACGCCGCAGCGCATCCGCCAGCTCAACGCCGCAGGTCTCGACCACCTTCAGATCTCGATTGATAACGTCCAGCCGGACGACATCTCAAAGAAGTCGCTCAAAGTCCTGGACAAGAAACTGCAATGGCTGAAGGAGCACGCCGAATTTCACGTGAACATCAATTCCGTGATCGGCGCCGGAGTCAAGAACCAGTGGGACGTCGTGACGATCGGCAAGCGAGCGGTCGAACTGGGCTTCACCTCAACCGTAGGCATCATTCACGACGGCACCGGCCAGCTCAAGCCGCTGAGCGAAGGAGCGCAGCAGGTCTTCCGCGAGATGAAGAAGCTGGGCAAGCACAGCTACGCCCGCTTCAACCAGTTCCAGAACAACATCGCGCTGGGCCGGCCCAACAATTGGCGCTGCCGCGCCGGCTCCCGCTACCTTTATATCTGCGAAGACGGGCTGGTCCACTACTGCTCGCAGCAGCGCGGCTATCCGGCCATCCCTCTCTCCGAATACACAGTCGGGGACATCCGCCGCGAGTACCACACGGAAAAATCCTGCGCGCCCAACTGCACCATCTCCTGCGTCCACCAGACCTCGCTGGTTGACTTCTGGCGCGACCCGCAAAGCCTTCCTTCCCATCAGGTCTTCCGTCCGGCAACCACCCAATCACCGGAACTGGTTCAGATCGAAAGCCGCAGCCAGGAATCAGTGATGGCGGATTAGGCTTCTAACTGCCTTGGTTAGAAAATCCCTAAGATTGAGCAGCAATATCCATCCAAACATCCATACTCCCTAATAGATTAAAATAAATTTATTGCGTAGATTCTTGACAGGATCATCTTCCGCTTCTAGTATTCAGCAACTCTGGTTCGTCGAACTGCAGTATTGGAGACCTCAGTAGTCCTGAAAGGAAGGGTGAAGATGATGTCTCGGATACGCCACGCCGTTAACTCCTCTGCTCGTTTAGCTGTCATCCTGCTCTTGACCTTGCAATTTCTTACCACGCCCGCAGACGCTCAATACACTACAGCCGCGGGGTCGCCCACATTTACTACTGCCCTGCCAGTGGAGATGGGATTCACCAATGTAGCCAACGGCAACCTGCACCTCGAAATCCCCCTGGGTTCGTTTCCGCAGCGCGGCCATTTGGTGTACAACGCCCGGCTGGTTTATGACAGCCTGATCTGGAAAGTGGTGAATGGCACATGGCAGCCCACCAATGTGCAGAACTCGATGGGAGGATGGCGGCTCCTGACCGGCGCTGAATCGGGAACGGTCACGTTTACGGGTGGCAGCAAAGCCTGTGACACGCCTCCCCCGATTCAGTTTCGCCCCTTTTATACTGCATTTGTCTGGACCGCACCGAATGGTACCACGCATCGCTTCCCCATCTTTACTATGCAAGACCGTACCATCTGCCAGGAAGGCGTAAGCTCCGACACCGAGTTTGCGGATGATTCTTCGGGTTTCATGATGTCGGTAACCAACTACCGCGACGCCACGGTTTATGCCCCAGACGGAACTCAGGTTTTTCCGGCGGTGGTGGACACGAACGGAAACTTTTTCTCCAAAGATGCGAATGGAAACATCGTAGACACGCTGGGGCGCACGCCAGTGACGGTCACCACCAGCGGAAACACCATCACCTACGGCATTCTCAACACCCAGGGTGGCCGGACAAATGTGGTGGTTACAACGACGCCGGTTTCGACGAACACGACTTTCGGCCAGACCGGAGTGGCTGAGTGCACGAATCCCACGACATGTTCGCTCACGGCAATCCAGTCCATTGCCTTTGCCGATGGCAGCAGCTACGGCTTCACCTATGATTCAGGAACCACGGCCGGGCACTTTGGCGAATTGGCAAGCATGAAGCTGCGCACCGACGATAACCCAAACGGCACGGTCAGCTATGCCTATACCACCTTTGCCGATGGCGCGGGCAATCATAGCCGCTGGCTCAGTTCCAAAAGCGTCGGGTCGAACATCTGGAGCTACACGCCGCTCGCCGAAACCCAGACAGCGCAGCAGGTCACGGTGAAAGACTGCCTGAACAACAGCATCGTTTATTCTTTCATTTTGAACAACGGCGCCTGGGTGAGCAGCGCAAACTATCGAGATCCCAATCAGGCCAGCCTGGGGACCGTTTCAAACACCTGGGACATGAGTAATTCCTGCTCGCCCAACAGCGGCTGCACCGGCGCGGCTCTCGTTCGCAAATTGACCACAAGAACGCAATTCCCCAGCGGGCCGGCGAAAACGGCGACGTACTCTTATCTGTCGGCCACCACTGGCCAGCTTGGTGAGATTGATGAATCGGATTACGGCACGGGAACGCTTCCGATCATACGAAAAACACTCCTGACTTATGCCCCGTTGAGCAACGCCGTCAGCAAGCCTGCGCAAATCAAAGTTGAGGACGGCCAGGGAAATCGTATTTCCGAGGAAGACTTTTACTACGATCAGTACGGGCCTAATCAGCCGGCTCCTACTTCCGGAATCCCGCAACATAATGCCGTGACCGGCTCGCGCGGCAATCTCACAACCATCTCGCGCTGGCTCAACACGACTCAGAATTTCTTGAGCGCCACTCTAACCTACGATGACACGGGCAACGTGCTCAACGCCACTGATCCCGGCCAGCACACAACGCAGTTGAGTTACGCCGATAACTTCAGTGATGGCCTAAACCACAACTCGAATGCATTCTTGACGCAGGTCACTTTGCCGGACACAAACTCGCCCGGTTTGGCGCACCACACTACCCGCAATCAGTACGATTTCAATACGGGCCTGCCCACTGCCACCACGGACCAGAACGGGCAGCAGACCACGCTCAGTTACGACGCGCTGCTGCGGCTTGTTCAGATCGGCTTTCCTGATCGCGGCCAGACCACATTTACTTTTCCAAGCCCGACGCAAAGCGTGGCGCAGTCGAAGATTGACGGCACTCGGCTGACGTACGCAACCACCATTCTCGACAGCCTGGGCCGGACATCGCGTACGGCAATCGCGAACGGCGAAACCACGCCTTATGACATTCAGGATTTCTGTTATGACGGAAACGGCCGGTTGAGCTTCCAATCCTATCCTTACCAGAGCAGCAGCTACACTGGCGCGGTGAATTGCTCGGCTGAACCGGGGGACACGTTCGCCTATGACGGACTGGGCCGCGCAACCAAGGTGACTCACGCCGATGGGAGCAGCGCTACAACGACTTATCAAGGACGCGCGCGCCAGCTTCAGGATGAGGGAAATGGCGCCAGTCCAGTGACCCGCATTTTGCAATCGGACGGCCTGGGCAGGCTTGTCAGCGTCTGCGAGGTCTCGGCCACGACGCTCCTCGGCAGCGG
>JAICYU010000144.1 GCA_025934025.1 Terriglobales bacterium | reverse complement strand
CAACCCGAAGCAGTTCGCGTGAGCCAGCGCGCGCGAGTCACGATTATCGCCATGGGAACAAGCGCCGCTTGCTGTGTAGTTGCCGCGCTGGTGTTCCGGCACATTGAAATTCTGGTTCCGCTGGCTCTGGTGTGGGGAATCGCTGTGATCGCCGACTCCGCCCAGTTCTCTACCATTATCAGCGAAGTGTCAGACAAGAGCTACGTCGGAACTGCTCTCACCTGCCAGGTGGCGCTCGGCTTTCTTCTGACCGCGTTCGCTATCCGTGCGACTGCTGCTATTGCTTCCCATGCCGGCTGGCCGTGGGCCCTGGCCAGCATGGCCATCGGCCCGCTGCTCGGAATATGGGCGATGACTGGGCTGGTGGGATCCCGTCCTGCAAATACTTGAGGACATCACGGTTGCGCAGATCGGAAACATGGCAAGCAATCCAGCATCATTCTCGCGCCATAGCAAAGGAATTCGGCAAGCCCGTCCCATCGGCGTTTCTCTGATCTCGCTGTTCTTCTTGTTTGGCGCTGTTGCCTCTGACCTCTCTCTCTTGATGCTGCTCCGCCCAGGCACTCCGCTCGACGTGCTTTGGCATTTGAATCCGCGAGCCCGCGAAAGCTTCTCCGCAATGGGAAGCACAGCTATTTTCCTGATGTTTGTTGTTTGTGCATTCTGCGCGATTGCCGCAGCGGGCTTGTGGCGGTGGAAAGCTTGGGGCTATTGGACGGCTATTTGCATGCTTTCAGTGAATCTGCTCGGAGACACAATCAGTGCTTTCCTGCTTCGGGATTCGCGAACGCTGATTGGGCTGCCGATTGCCGGTCTGATGATTGGATACCTGCTGCGCAGACGCAACCTGTTTACGCGCTGATGAATTGCTCAGGCACTTTCGCTGATGTGGTTCAACGCGGCGGGGTAGGCTTCAATCAGAGTCTTGGGCGCCTTCACCTTCCTTCCCGAGAGCATGCTCTTCAGCTCCAGAGCGTTCACGGCAGCCTGGCCTTTGTAGTGGTTGTTGGTGATGGCAAAGGTCTTTTCTGACCTGCGGCTAATCGTCTCGATTTTCTCTTTCCATCCCACCAGTTCCGACGGCTTGTAAAGATAGTTGTAGCGGTCATCGCGGCCCTTGGAACCGAACCACTCCTTGTAATTGCGGCCGTGCAGCCGGACATATCCCACAGGCGACGTGAGATGCTGTGTGGCGCGCAATGATTTTCCCAGCCGTGGTTGATCAATATTGCAGAAGCCGACGCCCTGTTCCGCCAGCCTCCCCAGGATGTCAGGATCGTTCCAGCTCTCATGCCGGATCTCCAGCACCAGCGGATATGCGCTGAATTTTTTCAGCAGATTGAAAAGATAATCTCGGGTATCGTCGGCGTTGCGAAAAGAAATCGGGAACTGCACCAGAACCGCGCCCAGCTTGTCTTGTTCAGCGATCGCATCCAGGCCTTCGCGCGCCAGCTTCTCGTCTTCAGCGCTGACCAAAAGATGGAATGGCGATGGCGCAGTTGTCCCTCGCGGCGGATGGGTGAATCCCTGGTACAGCTTGGCGGTGAAGAGAAAGCCCGGGTTCATTTCGCTCGTTTGCCTGACCCAACCCTTCGCTACCGCCGGCCGGATATGTCCGTAAAAGCTGGTGTTGATCTCGCAGCAATCGAAAAACTCGGCAAGAAATTGGAGCGGGTGGATTTTTCGCTTTTTCAGGTCGCGAGGATAGACAATGCCTTCCCAGTCTTTGTAAGAAAATCCTGCGGTGCCCACCAAGACCGGCATTCTCTGAAGCTTACATCAGCTCAGTCTTTCAGAGCGATACGACCGGGAAGACGTTTCACAACGAAACTTTGAGCGAGACGGGAGCGATTGCTATAATCGAAGGCGTTCTGCTACGGCTCAAGTCTCTGCGGGTCCTCACCCAAGGCGCACGTGAGCAAATCAAAGTTGCATCCGGCCAGGTAGCTCAGTTGGTAGAGCGCAGCCCTGAAAAGGCTGGCGTCGGCGGTTCGATTCCGTCCCTGGCCACCATCATTCCAACGGCTTGCGCGATTTTGCCGATTTTCCCCACCCGGCTCCCAAAGCCTTACGCCCGAAAAGAATGGATCCAGCACGATAAGTCTCGCCCTCCATCCGGGTAGACGTGACGATGAAAAGAGGCGCTACTCAACCCGTCGGCGAGGTCCTTTTCCTCTCTATCAAAACCAGGCCGCTGAGCGCACCCACCACAGCGAGCGCCGCCGCGGTAATAAGAACGATGTGATAACCAGCTAAGAACGACTCATTGATCGCGCGCCGCACGTGAGGATCGCTGGTTTCGGCGGCAGCTAACTTTGGGCGTTGCTGATCAACCTGCCGCCGCTCGGCAGCGGGAAGGCCGAGAACATCGAGGCGCTGATCCATCGAATGATTAAACTTGGCGTATAACATCAGTCCGAATACAGCTACGGCAAGCAGGCTCGCGACGCGGGAAACCGTGTTATTGATGCCTGATGCTGCGCCCGCCTGACTCTGCGACACCGCACTCATTACCGTAGTTGTGAGCGGGGCCACAGTTACTGCCATTCCTAAGCCAAGGACCAGGACGGCCGGGAAATAAGTCGTCCAATATGGGCCGCCTTGATCAGCTCGAATGAAAAGTACGAAGCCTGCTGCGGCGATCAGTGGACCGACGCTGAGCGGCAGTCTTGGCCCGAGCCGTTGGATGAGACCGCCTGACCAGCGTGAAAGCACGAACATCAGGAGGATGAATGGCAACAGTGCAGCCCCCGCCTGGGTTGCGGAATAGTGCTGCACCTGGATCAGATCGAGAGGCAGGAAGAACAAGATGCCACCCAGAGCAGCGTAAAGGAACAAAGTGAGAAGGTTTGCCGCCGTGAAGTTTCTTGAACGGAACAGTGCCATAGGGACCATCGGCGACGGCGAATACACCTCCACCACAACGAACGCCGCAAGAGCGAGCAGGCCTACCCACGGTGCGAACTTGATCGCGAGTCCATCGCGGTTAGCTTCAATCAACCCGACCGTGATTGCTCCCAGACCGGCAATGGCAAGCAAAGCACCCGGCCAGTCTAATTTGCGCTCCATCTCCTCGTTGCGGCTTTCGGGAACGCGTCGCAGGGTTATCCACACAACAACTGCGGCGAGTGGGAGGTTAATGAAAAACACCCACCGCCAGGAGCCGTGCTCAATGATCCAGCCTCCAAGAACAGGGCCGAGTGCGGCGGTCATGGATGTGAACCCAGACCACGTCCCAATTGCGCGACCTCGCTCGCCTTCAGGAAATGACGCGCTGATCAAAGCCAGGCTCCCGGGCACGAGCAAGGCTGCGCCAACACCCTGGACGCCGCGCGCAATAATCAACACAGAAATGGAGGACGCAAACCCGCAGCAGGCTGACGCAACCGCAAACACAAGAACGCCGGCAACAAACACTTTCGCGCGTCCGTAGAGATCACCGAGTGAGCCACCCAGCAACAGCAGAGAAGAGAGCGTGAGGGCATACGATTCCACCACCCACTGGACGTCGCTGACGGAAGCTTGAAGACTGGATTGCAATGCGGGAAGAGCAATGTTCACCACCGTACCGTCAATAAAAGCGAGGCTCGATCCCAGAATGGTAGCGGCCAGAACCCAGGGGCCGCTGGCTGTACTCACCGACGCGCAGTCACGCGAGAGGATGACGGCTTCGTCGCAAGGGGGTTTGACGGCAATCATGGATTTCTCGTGACGTTCATCAGAGCTTACAGATTACGCTCCGCGGGGAATGATTGGGAGTTCTTGGTTCCAACCCAAACTGAAGCTCGTTTGCGCCTCAATACGCAGGATTTTTCTCATGCATGCTTGAACGTGCAATGAGCTCAAGTTGATTCCCCATTCTTTTTGGAACTCGAACAGTGGGATGATACGGCTTTCATTCGTCTCCCGGACACGATAACCTGCTTCTGTGCCCGCTGCCTCGCGAATTATTTTCCACGTAGACATGGATGCGTTCTTCGTCTCGGTGGAAGAGCTGCATGATCCTTCGCTGAAGGGCAAAGCCGTTGTGGTCGGCGGGCAAAAGGACGAGCGCGGCGTGGTTTCAGCCGCTTCCTATGAGGCGAGGAAGTTCGGCGTCCATTCAGCCATGCCGTTGCGCACGGCAGCGAAGCTTTGTCCTCATGCAATCTTTCTCGACGGACGGCTTGATCTCTATCGCGAGCACTCCAAGAAGGTCCGCACCGTGCTTCAGGATTTTTCGCCGGCGCTTGAGATGGCCTCGATTGACGAAGCTTACGTTGACATGAGCGGCACAGAGAAGCTGCACGGTCCGCCTCTGCTCTCAGCCCACAAACTTCATCAGCAGATGAAAGAGCGGACAGGACTGAACTGCTCGATTGGCATTGGAGCCTCCCGACTGATGGCCAAGATCTGCTCCGACCAGGCAAAACCAAACGGCGTTCTTTACGTGCCGCCGGGAACGGAGCAGCCGTTTCTGGCGCCGCTTGACGTCGGCAAAATTCCCGGCGTTGGCAAAGTGACCCGCGCCAGGCTGAACGAGATCGGCATCTTTAAGATCGCCGATCTGCTGCGCGTTCCTGAATCTCTGCTGGCAGAACAGTTTGGCAAGTGGGGCGCGGCCCTGGCCGGCAAGGCGCGCGGCGAAGATGCCGGAGGATGGTTTGAAGACGAGGTAGGAGAGGATTGGCAAGCCAAGTCCATCAGCCACGAGCATACCTTCTCTACCGACTCGCGCGACCGGGAGAAGCTGGAAACGACGCTTGCACGATTAGCCGAGATGGTAGGGCGTCGTTTACGAGAGAGCGATTTCGCTGCCCGCACTATTCAGCTCAAGCTTCGCTACTCTGACTTCAGCACCATTACACGCGCGCAATCGCTCGCGGAGCCGACCATTGTGGACGGTGAGATCTTCAGGACGGCGCGTGCTCTCTTCCAGGCCAATTGGGACCCAGAGAGGGCGGTGCGGTTGCTGGGCGTGCATGTATCCAATTTTCAGGACCACCCGCAACAGATGGACCTGCTTGAGGAAGGCTCCCGCAGCCGGTGGATGCAGGCGCTTTCCGCGTCCGACCGCCTGCGCGATAAGTATGGCGACAAAACCGTATTCCTCGCCGGCGGCATGGCAGGCAACGTCCGCGAGCGGGTGCATGAAAATCCGGCGGAACGCAAGCAGAAAAAGCCGGATTAAGGCGGGAAACAGCGCTTTTTTTCGTGGAAAATCGGGGCAAAACAGCATAAAGTCTCCCGAGGTCCCCCGGCCGTCTTCCACCCCTTTCTGGCAGGCGGGGAGGAGCAAGCATGTCGCCACAGTTCGAGCAAATCCTGGTTTTTCTGGTGATGAGCATTGTGCTCTCGCTCTTCACCTGGATCTATCTGCGGGATCCGCAGCCGAAGATCCGATTGTGGATGCTCGGCTGGAGTGCGGTCCTGCTGCACTTTGCGGTGCCTCTGGGCGGCATGCTGCTGGCGTTCCCGCCGCAAGTTTCTCAATGGAGCAAAGCCGCCACTCTGCTGGTGGCGGGCAGTTGCTTTCTGCTGTCAGTCACTGAGGTCTATGTCGGGCGCCTTCGCTGGTACTTTGTTTGCCTCGTTTCGGCGGTCTCGCTGGTCTATCTTACGGCGGTAGTAAACCACTGGTTCTCGCGATGGAGTTACGCCTCCCTGCTGGTGCTGAGCATGGGATTTGTACTGGTGCACGTGTGCCGTCGCTTCGGATTCAAGAGCCGCTATCTTTACCTTCTTCTTGTCATCGTGCTGTTGCTCACCGGAATTTCTGTGCGACAGATCTTTCTTGGTTTTCCCATATGGGGGATCTACGGCTATTTGAGCGCCCTTTTTGGGCTGGCCGGTGTGCAGTACTGGCGCAGTTTCCGGAGGTTCACTCCCGGTGTGATTCTCACCTCGCTGTCCTTCATCGCATGGGGGCTAGTGTTCCCAGTAGGAGCCATGTTGCTGGCCCGGAACATGGGACCGCCTTCCAACAGCATCGTTTATGACCTGCCCAAGTATTTCGTGGCGTTTGGAATGATCCTTACGCTGTTTGAGAACCAGGCCGAAGTAGCAACAGGGATGGCGCGCCAATACCAGGAATTGTTCGAGAGCAACCTGGCCGGAGTCTATGTTGCCAGTTTCGACGGCAAGCTCCTGAACTGCAATGCAGCATTTCTGAAGATGCACGGTTTTGATTCCAAGGAAGAAGCAATCCGGGCGGGTGCAACGTCTTTATTTTCGCATCCGCACGAGCACGACACGTTTCTCCAAACTCTACACAGCGAGGGCCAGGCACTCAACTACGAATGCCGCCATCGCAGAAAAGACGGAACCAACATCTGGGTGCTGGAGCGCGCGACGATTATCCGCGATTACTCAGGCGCGCGGTGCATCGAAGGGACGGCCATTGACATCACCGAGCGCAAGCAGGCCGAGCTGGCCCTGAAGCAGTCGGAAGAGCGGTTTGCCACCATCTTTCGCCAGAGTCCCACCGGTTGCGCCATTGCTTCCCTGGATGGCGTGCTCCTCAGCGCCAACGATAATTTCCTGCGCATCGTGGCCAGGTCGGCGGAAGAAGTCCTGGGCAAGACCGGACTGGAACTCGCGCTGTGGAAGTCGCAGGAGCAGCGCGATGACTTTTATCAGAAACTGCGGAACGCCGGATCGCTGCGCGACATAGAAGTTAAATTCAAAGATGCCCACGGCAACAAGCATGAAGGACTTTACTTCGCCACCCTGGTGCGGATCGGCGAAAAAGACTGCATCTTCGGCATGCTGCTCGACCAGACGGAAAAACGCGAGTTGGAAGCGAAGTTCCTGCAGGCGCAGAAAATGGAAGCGCTGGGGCGGCTTGCCGGAGGCGTGGCACATGACTTCAACAATCTTCTTGGAGTGATTGGCGGCTATGCCGAACTTCTGCAATCGCGTCTGGGCAGCAATGATGTTTACCGGCGTTACTGCAACCGCGTCCTTGAAACCACCGAGCGGGCCGCGGGCCTGACTCGGCAACTGCTCACCTTCAGCCGCAAAGAGATCACCCGTCCCATGCCGCTGCGCCCGGACCAGATGGTGCGCGAGCTTTCCGGCATTCTTCCGCGGCTGATCGGCGAGGACATCGAGCTCCTGATTGATCTTCGCTCGACCGGTACCGTGATGATGGACAAGACGCATTTCGAGCAGATCATCTTCAATCTCGTGATCAATGCGCGCGACGCAATGCCAACCGGGGGGAGACTGAGCATTGACGCGGAGGACATCTTCCGTCCCGCTCTTTCATCTCAGGGCAATGTGGACCTTGGCCGCCAGGTGGCCATACGCATACACGATACCGGAATGGGAATGGACGAGGAGGCGCTGCAACACGTCTTTGAGCCTTTCTATACCACCAAAGAGATTGGCCGCGGAACCGGGCTGGGACTCTCCACGGTTTACGCCATCGTGCGGCAGAGCGGCGGCGAAATCAGCATTGACTCGCAGGCAGGCAGCGGCACGCAAATCAGCATTCTTCTTCCCGCCGTGGCCGAGGCTGAAGTGCGCGCGAGCGAGTCTCCCGCGCAAGAACTCAAAGCAGGTACGGGCAAGATACTTCTCGTAGAGGATGAGGTTGCTTTGCGGGAAGCCAACGCCGAATTTCTTACCTCTCTGGGATATTCCGTAACCTCTGCCGCAAGCGGGCCTGACGCGCTCAACTTTGCTCGCCGCGCCGGCGAGATTGATCTTGTGATCAGCGATGTTGTGATGCCTCAGATGAACGGCCGGGAATTTGCCGACAGGCTCCTTCAATTCCGCCCTGGAGTGAAGATGCTGTTTGTCTCCGGTTACGCCGATGATGTCGTGCTCCAGACTGGGCTCTTGCTGGGCAACGGATTGCAATTCCTGCAGAAGCCTTATTCGCTGAAACAGCTTGGCATCAAAGTGCAGGAACTCATGACTTCGCCGGAAGCTCCCCCGCGCGCCATTGGAATGACTCCGAATAAGTCATAAGCGCGAAGGAACGCAAGTTTACTTCAGATGAACATCAGGAATTTTGATCACGGATCCATTTAAGGTGGAACGCGGGCACTCCTGCCCGCGAAGAGGTTTTCAGCTTTGTCGCGGGCTGGAGTGCCCGCGTTCCACCGGACAAATTTCCCCGCAGCAGCATCGGGCACGAACTTCAGTTGTGTCCGAAACGGGGGCCACGCAAATGCCGGCATTTTATGAAGCCCGCTGTAGTAGCTAAGCTGCCTTGGCGGTTCCTCTGCGGATTCCTTCTGCACTGGCCCCGTAGACCAGGTGGGACGAGAGACCATAAAGATGAGATGAAAGCGGAGCTTCCGTCGCGCTGCCGGAGAGACCCAGGGCAGGCACGGCGAGCTCATCGGCAAGCAGGAAGAGCGTGGCCCCGAACACGGTGCCAAAACCAACGCGCGCCATCGGCAGATATTCTCCAACCAATCCGTAAGCCGCACCCGCGATGGTTCCGAAAAGATAGTGGACAATCGGCCCGGCTTTTTTCTTCTCCTGCTTGCTCAGATTGCGGCCCAGCGCAGGTTGCGCCAGCTTGCCTGCGGCTTTCATTGTGGCGTCTTCTTTCTCTTCGTGTTTATCTTCCCGTTCGTGCGACTGGCTGTTCTGCGATTGGCTCTTCTGCTCGCCGGATTTCAATT
>JAICYU010000097.1 GCA_025934025.1 Terriglobales bacterium | reverse complement strand
GAAGCAGCGCAGGCGGCCATCTTCCTTTCCGGACGGGTATTTCCGGCCTGGGAAGAGCGAACGCTACAGGCGGGTGGATCGTTGCTGTGGCGGGCGGTGGCGGAGGTCTCCGGCAAACCCGATGCGGCGCTTACGGCTGCGTACCGCAAATTCGGAGACATGGGGTCGGCCAGCGAGGAGTTGCTGGTTGTAAAAGAACCGGCTGGAGCTACGTTATCTCTGGCTGATCTGGCGACGGCGTTTGACCAGATTGCCCGCTCGTCCGGCGCCGCGCAGAAGTTGAACTTTATTGTGGACCTGCTGCGGCGGGCCACTCCCGTGGAGGCCAAGTATGTTGTCAAGATAATCAGCGGTGATTTGCGTATTGGCTTGCGCGAGAGCCTGGTAGAGGAAGCAATCGCTTCGGCGTTCGAAGCCAAAGCCGCCGACGTCCAACGGGCCAACATGCTGCTGGGCGATATTGGCCAGACGCTCCGGCTGGCCGCAGCCCACGCACTGGACCGGGCACGAATGAGGATCTTTCATCCGGTCGGCTTTATGCTGGCCAGCCCTGCCCAGAGCGCAAATGAAGCCTTTTCGTATTTCTCTGCGGCGCAGGTCGAGGACAAGTATGACGGCATTCGGGCGCAGGCGCATGTAGACAACGCGACGGAACCGCACGTCCGCATCTTCTCTCGCACGCTCGATGAGATCAGCGGATCGTTTCCCGAATTGGCGCCGGCGTTGCGGGCGTTTCCTGAACCGGTTGTGCTGGATGGCGAGATCCTGGCTTGGAGCGGCAGCACCAGCCAGGCGCTGCCTTTCTCCGAGTTGCAAAAGCGTTTGGGGCGAAAAAAGGTTGCGGAAAACCTGGTGCGTGACGTGCCGGTGGTCTACATGGTTTTTGACGTTCTGTTTGCCGGAGGCCGGCTCACGTTGGAAGAGCCGCTTTCCCAGCGCCGCGAAATTCTGGAGAAGCTTTTCGCCGCGGTGCCGCAAGGGAGTTTCACGGTGAAGAGCCTGGTCGAAGTGGAAAATCCGCAAGGCAAGCTGGTGTTTGAGCCTGCTGTAGCTGCGAGCGGCGGGCCGCGCATCCTTCTCGCTCCCTGCATAAAAGCGGACTCTGCCGAGCATCTGGAAGCTCTTTTCGAGCAGGCGCGCCAACGAGGGAACGAAGGGCTGATGGTGAAGGATTCTGCATCGGCCTATACACCCGGACGTCGCGGAAAATCCTGGCTCAAGCTGAAGCGCGAACTGGCGACTCTGGACGTGGTTGTGACGGCGGTCGAGTGGGGGCACGGCAAACGCGCGAAAGTTTTGAGTGATTACACCTTTGCGGTGCGCCAGGGCGAGCAGCTATTGAACGTCGGTAAAGCTTATTCCGGGCTCACGGACGCCGAGATCGCGGAAATGACGGAGTGGTTCCTGAAACATACGGTTGCCGACCGGGGCTACCGCCGGATTGTGGAGCCGAAGATCGTGCTGGAAGTCGCGTTCAACAACCTTATGAAATCGGACCGCCATGAAAGCGGCTATGCCTTGCGTTTTCCCAGAATTCTCCGGCTGCGGCCTGACAAGTCTGTCGAGGAGATTGATACGTTGGAAGCGGTGCGCGAAATCTATGCCGGCCAGCACAGCAGCAAGAGTCGCAACGATTTAGCGTGAGCTTTTCAACTGCGCCGGCTCGCGCGAAGGGCCAATGGGAATGACGCAGCCATGAGCAATCTCACAGACCACATTTTCGAACTGGATGGTCGTATGCTCGATGTGAAATTTCGCGGAGAGAAGTTCTTTCACGCGGCGAAGCAGGAGATCGCTCTCCGAAAGTTGCACATCGCCAATTCTGATGTGGCAGGCCAGGGCATGGGTATCGGAGCCGATGCTCCAGACATGGACATCATGCACGTCCTGCACGCCTTCGAGCAGGCTGAGGCTGGAAACAATCTGCTGCGCGGAGATGCCGGGCGGCGCGCCTTCCAGAAGAATATTGAGGGTTTCACGAATGATTCCCAGCGAGGACCACAGGATGAGACATCCGATGCCGAGAGAAAGCGCGGGATCAATCCAGGTTTTCCCGGTCAACAAAATCGCCCAGCCGCCGCCGATCACGGCCGCGGTGGAAACCGTGTCGCCCAACTGATGAATAAACGCGCTGCGCACATTGACGTCGCTTGCCGAGCGAAAAAGCACCCAGGAAATGGTGGCATTCATGATCAAGCCGGCCACGGCCACCCAGATCATCAGGGGCGCGTGCACCTCCACCGGATGACCGATGCGCAAAGCGGCTTCATAGAAGATGTAAAACGCAATCACCACAAGCGTGAGAGCGTTGACGAACGCAGCCAGCACGCCGGCGCGATGATATCCGAAAGTTTTTGTGCCGGTGGCAGGACGCGTCTGAACGAAAACCGCCACCCAGGAAAGGAGGAGTGCCAGCAGATCGGTAACGTTATGTCCGGCTTCGGAAAGCAGGGCCAGACTGTGGGCCTTGAGGCCTGCAACGAGGGTCACCAGTACGTAAATGAACGTTGCAGCCAGAGAATATCGCAGAGCGCGGGAGCTCAAAGGAGCACTGTGGTGATGATGAGCGTGGCCCTGCATGTTCTGAGTTTACCGCCTCTTCAGTCCTTTCAGATGCGGGTGTTCAAGCAGCTTCTTCCAGCAAAAAGTCTTTCGGGGGCTCAGCGTTGCGCTCTGCTTGTTATGAGCAGGTACATACCACTTCTGGGCACAACGGCGGACCGGGGGAATTGGTCCTTGGAATGGAATTGTGATGCAATTCGAGGAGCAAATCCAGCTTTTTTAACGTCGTACCGAGCCTCAGGTAACCAGCTTGATTATCGGCGAAAATGGACTGGAACGTGCTCTGGAGTGAGCTCGCGAAATCCTGTCCTGCAGTTGATGCATCCCAGATATCAGGAGCGGCGATAAATGAACAGGCCTTTTCTTGTGATCGTATTTTTACTCGTGGCTGCCTTGGGGCTGAGCGCTCAGACTCCAAGCACCTCACCGGCGCCGGCGTCGCCATCGGCCGCCTCTGGCCAGAGCGCCGACACGGCCCAGACTCCGGCGACTTCCGGCACGCAGAAGACGAATGTGGGAAGCGGCGCGCAGACCAGCGCCGGCACTCCTGCGCAGAACACAGCTCCCAACGGAACCGGCCCGGTGACGCCCAGCGGAACTTTGAAGCCTTCGGTCCAGGCTCCTGCTACTCCTGCAACGCAGGAGGGGAACCCCGCAGTTAGCGACTCCGAGCTTAAAAGCCAGATCCAGAACGCGCTGACCAAAGAGCCTACCTTGAGCGCGGACTCTCTCCAGGCAAATGTGACAGACCAGAATATTGAGCTTTCGGGAAATGTGGAGACTGCGCGCGAGAAGCAGACGGCGCTTAGGATCGTCCAGTCGTATGCCGCCAACAAGAAAGTTGTGAACCACATTAGCGTGGGATCGCGGAGCGTCAGCCCATCGCAAACGGAGCGCCCGCCGGACCATTCTGAGAGCCCGAACCCGGCGACAAATCCCGAGCCTAATAAAGGATCGAGGCCGCCGCTGTGAAGTGAGGCTTAGACGGTTCTAATCTTGCATAGGATCCAGTGACAGTTGTCGCCTCAAATTGCCGCTGCAAACCGGAAAGCCCCTTGACGGACGGACGACTCCAAACGAAGCAGTTCTTCTTTCATCGTCAAGCCGCCGCCATAGCCGGTTAACGCACCGCCGGAGCCGATGACACGGTGGCAGGGAATGATAATGGCGATCGGATTCGCATGGTTCGCCTGTCCAACGGCGCGAAAAGCGCGGGGAGCGCCGATTTGGTTCGCGATCTCGGCATAGCTGCGCGTTTCCCCGTACGGAATCGTGCGCAGCGCCTGCCAACACCGCTTCTGAAAATCAGTTCCGACCGGATCGAGCGGGCAGGTGAAGTCGCGAAGGGCGCCACGCAAGTACGCCTGCAACTGCTCTTCGCATTCCAGCAGGTGGCTGCGTGACTCAATCCAAAGTTCATCAGCGGCAGGCTTTGGCAACTCGCTGCTCAGTTGCAGACGGCGCAAACCTTGATCGCTGGCGGCCAGTAACAGCGTTCCCAGCCTGGAACTCATGCGACAGTAGTAGATCTCATGTGGGTTACGGCGCATTAAAAAGATGGTAACAAAGATACTTCCTAAAAATTCTTACCTTGCAACACTCGCTTACCAATTCTCATCTATTCCAACACTGCTGCCAAACGAACGTCATTCGGATTATTTGATTCGGGTGAGTTTCGGGAGGTCGCAAGTACAAAAATTGACACCTGGCAAAATCAGTCCTACGGGCAGGCTGAGGAGTTCAGGGCCTGAGGGTATCAATGGGGTTCCGCAGTTCAGGAATGAGCGGTCAAGTGGAATTGTTCCCTTTCTCCGACCCAGCACCCTTCTCTTATTTTTCTCAACTTCTCACAAACAAACACAGGCGGGCTGATTACAGGTGAGATCCATGGACATTCGCGGGCTGGTGCTGATCAATTCGGAAGGAATGAACGGAGAATTCTCCGGATTGCCGCCTGCCCTGGTAGAGGTCGCAGGGAAGAGCGCGCTTCAGCGGACTACGGAACGCCTGCGGCAGTTCGGAGCAGCCGAAATAAAAGCTGTCATCGAGGGGCCGGTTACGTTTGCTCCGCGCGGGAACGGAATTACCGGACCTAAATGCATCACCACCAGCCGGGAAAGGTTCTGGCGAGTTGCGGAGAACGCGTTCGCGGAATTGGTGCAGGATGGAGCCGAGCTCGTACTGCTGTTTCGTCTCGGCGGTTACGCAGAAATTGACATCGAGAGACTCGTACAATTTCACCTTGACCAGCACTGCCGGGTAAGCCAGGTTTCCTATGGAATCGAAAGCCTTGAGATCTTCTGCATCAGCGCCTCCCGCCGCAATGATGCAGCCTCTCTCTTCCGCAGCCAGTTAACGAAATGTCGCAGCGACTGCCCCTCGGTGGAGCACACTGGATATATGAACCCGCTGGCAGGGCCGACGGACCTGCGGCAGTTTGCCATAGATATTCTGACTTTGAAAACGGAAACCCGACCCGGCGGCAAGCCGTTGCGTCCGGGCGTGTGGGTCTCGCCCGGCGCCCAGATTGAGAAAGGCGCTCGCCTGCTGGCGCCTGCGTTTATCGGAGCATTTGCCAAAGTGCGTGCAGGGGCCGTGATAACCCGCTGCACCTCGGTAGAGCATCATTCGCAAATTGACTGCGGCACGGTGGTGGAGAACTCGAGCATCTTGCCGTATTCATACGTCGGCGCCGGATTAGATATCGCCCACAGCGTTGTGGGCGCCGGACAACTGGCCAGTTTGCGCAGGGACACCGTCGTGGACGTCAGAGATGGGAAGCTGATCGCCCATCTGGCTGCAACATCAGGAAGAAAACTGTTGGGATCCGCAACTGAATTTCTGGCCTATCTGCCGAAACAGGTTTGGCAAGGAATGTTCGGTGCGCGACGCCGTTTGGAGCCGGATTTTAATACGGCCCTCCGCCAAGCCTCGCCTTCCTTGGGCACCGCATCCGGATACCAGGCTCCGGCATGTGATACAGAGGCGGCGGACAAATTTTCGGGCAGTCTGGCAGTAGCGAGGAGATATGGAAATCAATAGCAGACCCGTAGTAGTGAAGAGAATGCCGGAACGGGTGAACGCCCGGACGGCGCGCGAGTTTCTGCGTGATGTACGGCCATTCCTGGTTACTGACAGGCCGCAACTGGTTTTCGATCTTTCGCAGGTAGTGCAACTGGATGCGGCCGGCGTGGAGATGCTGCTTCGCTGTATGTCAGAAGCGCATCGTCGCGACGGCGACCTGAAGCTCGCGTCCCCCTCCGCCCAAGCCTCGGTCATTCTGGAGTTGACCCGCACGGAGCGCCTGTTTGAGATCTATGAAAGCTCCACTGACGCGGTGCGCAGCTTCAGCGGCTTCCTGCCAAATGCCATGCGGCAGCAACTGCTGCACAAACGCCCATTGAACCAGGCAGTGGCGTAAGCCGCCGGAAAAAGTGACTCATGTCAGAAGCGGAAAGCGTGGCAACTCTCCCCGCCAGACCGGACCGATTCTCCGCCGTTAGAGCGCGCCTGCGAGGCAGCAGCCCGCGCTCTGCGGTCCTGGGCGGCAGCCTGATCATGCTTCTCAGCATGGGCTTCGTCAACCTCTTCAATTTCTCTTACAACGTCTTTATGGCCCGCGAACTCGGACCGGCGGAGTTCGGGCACATCAACGCAGCGGTCACAATTCTTCTGATCGCGTCTTGCGTCAGCCTTGCATTCCAATTGGTTTGTACCAAGTTCGTCGCGCGCAGTACGGCTGAGAGCGGAAAGGCCGGCGTATTTCACTATCTTTTGCGCCGGGCGTGGATGATCAGCCTGCCACTTGGGATTGGCTTGTTTCTCGCGCAAAAGCCCGTAGCCGAGTATCTCAATCTGCCCAATCCCTGGATCATTGGAGTGCTTGCCATTGGCATTGGCGTTTACGCTCCAGTGGGAGTGAAACGCGGAGCAATGCAGGGGACGTGCTCGTTCATCTCGCTCGGCTCCAATTTCGTTTTGGAAGCCTTGACCCGCTTTGTTGTTGGCGTGCTTCTCGTGATTGTCGGTTACGGCACTTTGGGCGCGGTTGGGGCGATCTCCGCCGCAGTTCTTGTGGCTTACTTCTTTCCCCGCGTACCTCCCACGTTACGGGCGAGCAGCAGTCTGATTGAACCGCCGTCGTACGCCGAAGCGCTCCAGGCCATCGTCTTCTTTGTAGGCCAGGTAATCATCAACAACGTTGATATCCTGATGGTGAAGCACTTCTTCGCCCCAGAGCCAGCCGGAATCTATGCTGCACTGGCCCAGGTCGGCCGACTGCTGTACTTCGTCTGCTGGTTTGGGATCGTGAATGCCATGTTCCCGGTAAGCGCAGCGGCCAGCGAAGAAGATAGCCATCGTTCTCACACGCTGATGCTGCCGGTGCTTCTGGTGCTTGGCGTTTCAGTTCTCTTCGTCCTTGTGGTCGCGATCTTCCCTCACTTCATTATGGGAGTGATCTTCGGCGCAAAATTCGCCCAGACAGAATCTCTGCTGGCCTGGTACGCCGCTGCAACCGCACTGTACTCGCTCAGCGTCGTACTCATTGCATACGAAATGTCTCGCCGGATCGCCAATACGGGATGGGTGCAACTGGTGTTTAGTGGCGTCCTGGTGCTCTCGATTGGAGCATTCCATGGCACGCTGCGCGAAGTTGTGGCGGTCCGCATCGTACTCATGGCCGCAATGTTGGTGATGGTCTCTTTCCCATTCTTGCGCCGGCATCGGCAGGCACTCACTCCGGAGGCCGCATGAAGAAGCTCAGCCGGATCACCGAAGCAGAGATCATTCATGAATTCCTGAAATCTGAGTTCTATCACCCGGAGTATGACTCTGATCGCGGGCGATTTGAGCGGCTGGTCTACTGCGCCGACCTGAGCGATGAGATGGAAAACGCCCTCCGTCGGGCCCTCCTGTTCCGCCGTCGCGGGCACATGTGGCGCGAACTGCCCCCCGATACGCAATGGTGGGAGATGGAGTTTTCGCCGGAAGAGGCGGAGCAGGTGAACATCTTTCCCCGGGCTCAATGGCGCGCGCCGGCACGCGGAAATTTCGCCGCCTTGAATGTGGCCGAGCAGGTCAGGCAAGACATGCTTTCTGAAAATCCCGGCCCGCTGGCAGCGAAGATTAAGAGTTTGGCCCTGATGCTGCAGGCCGACGGGCCAAAATCCACCATTATGCTGATCGGCATCAACGAACAACTGCCGCTTACGATGCTTGAGGGAAACCACCGCTTTATAGCTTCCCTGATGCTGCCGCGGGAGAAGATGCTGCGCCGCCTGCGAGTAACCTGCGGCTTCTCTCCGCACATGGAGAAATGCTGCTGGTACAGGACAAATTTCCCTACGCTTTCCCATTACCTCAAAAACCGCATCAAATACTTTTGGGACAGAGAAGCTGACATTGACCGACTGCTGGCCCGGACTGGTTCCGGGCAAAGGACCGCGAGTGGGCTAGCTGCTCCGGCAGAAGCCCAGCAGTTGAAATCGAAATAATCGAAATCATGCTCGTATGAGAGTTCCCCGAGGCGTTTTATGAAAATTCAGAGCACTAGCGCAAAAATCCTGAGTGCTACCTTGACTGCGCTTTTATGCGTCACTCCGGAAATGTGGGCGCAAAGCCCGCAGCCGCAAAGCTCACAACCACAGAATTCGCAGCCGACGACGCAGAACGCTCCGTCGCAGCCGGAGACCAATCCTCAGACTGCGCCGAATCAAGGGCAGAACGCGCCGGCGAACCAACCTGCAAATAGCGGAACCACCGTGAATCCGTCGCAAGGACCCTTGCAGCCGGTCACCACGTACCCTGAAGCTTCCGGAACAGAGCAGAACGAGCCGCCACCCGATCTAAACCCTCAGACCGTAACGGTTCCTGAAGCGCCCAAACCCAAGCAGCAGCCCTCGCAACCTGTTGGCGCAGCAACTGCGGAAAAAGTTCCAACTGCCGGCGGAGCAGCCGCTAAGCCTGCGGGCGCCGCAATTGCTCCCGCGAAACAGCACCAGACACGCTCTTTGCTGATCAAGATTGGCGCGATCGCTGCTGCAGGTGTAGCCGCGGGAACTATTTTTGCGCTGAGCCGTGGCACTTCATCAAAGCCGCCGGGAGCTCAGTGAGACACAACGTTATGGCAGGGTGCCGCTGGACAACATGGGACACAAGATGCCAAAGCCTTTACTAATCAGTTTTTCCGGCCTTGATGGCTCGGGCAAATCTACGCAGATCGAAAACCTGCTTGCTGCCTTGCACGCCGCCGGAAAACGAACTCGCACTCTCGCGTTCTGGGACAACGTGGTGGTCGGAGTGAAGTATCGCGAAGGCTTTGTTCACAAGGTATATAAGAGCGAACGCGGAATCGGTGCGCCGGGCAAGCCGGTCAATCGCCGCGATAAGAACGTGCGCGCCTGGTATCTCACGGCGGCCCGCCACCTCCTGTATCTCGCCGATGCTGTGAATCTTCGCCGCGTCGTCGGACGTGAAGTGAGCAAGCAGGATGCGGACGTTATCGTGCTTGACCGCTACATCTATGACGAGCTATCGAACCTTGATCTTGGAAATTCGCTGAGCCGGCGCTTCGTCCGCTTTGTTCAGGGATTCGTTCCCCGGCCCGACATCGCCTATCTTCTGGACGCTGACCCGGTGGCAGCGAATGCCCGCAAGCCAGAATACGCTGTGGAATTCATGAAGAAGTGCAGGCGCGCCTACTTCAGCCTGGCTTCACTCCTGGGAACCATGACCATTATTCCCGCTCTGAATTTGAACGACGCCAAAATCGCAGTTCTGAAAGCCGCGCAGCAGAAGCTTGGCCCGCTGCCTCTGGCTGAACAGGAGTTCGTGCGCGAAGGCGAGTTTCGCGACCCTACTGCGGCGGCCTGAGCGGAGGCCTATCAGCGCGAAGCCATTTGTCTGGGCGGGCGGCGCTGTCTCCGCCAGCCCAAGTCAAACGGCCCGAATTTGCCAATGCGCTCTGTGCTTGGTTCCTTGTCAAACCATAGGAGCAATCGGAGCGCCAGATGGTCGAGCGCTTTGCTCAACAGATTTTTCATGACCTTTAAAATTCCTGCCATAACGCCTCTTCGCGGCATGCTGCGATAGGGCACGCCCTTCATCTCTCTTCGGAGTTGCTAGTTTTTACTCTAGGGGTAAAGCGATACCTAAACGAAGAAGGACGGCGGGGGACGCCGGCTTTGATTGAAAGCAAAGAGATCCCGCAACGGAGCTATGACCGTGGTTGAGACCTTCTCCTGCTGATGCTGCGTAGGTGTGAATGCGTGAGCCGGGATCAACGCCAGGAGCGCTCCAGCAGGCCCGCTACTGTGCTGGTTCTGGGCGCCGGCTTCAGGCGATTGACGTACTTCCACGATGGCCGGTGCGCTATTCAGGTCATCCGTGATTGAGATAATTGGAAAGAGAACGCAGACAAGAGAAAAAGTCGCAATCGCTCTAACAATCCTCTCAGGCCGGGAACGATCAGTTCTTCGTGCCCCAAGCAGCAACGCCAGAGAGACCCCAGCCCAAAGGAGGTTAAGTCCGAATTCCATGCTCACATTCATGTGCTCTCTCGCGACTTAAAACAACCTCTGTCCTCTCGCATTCGTCGGCCGTCGGCCCAGAATAATACGCCCTCAGCAGCAAGGTACTCTGAGGTATGAAGGAACTCAGTGGCGCTTCGGATGTCTGTACTTTTTGAACCCCCGCGGCTGCGAAAAGTTGTTCCTTAGTTCACTTAATCCTCGGTTGTGCGCCGGCTTCTAAGGACAGAGATCAGCGTTTGAGAGAGCTATTGCTTCTTTGCTGCCAGCGGAGCAGGAATCAGAGCTTCCAGCGGCACAAATTCTGTGGGATAGATCCCGGTGTAGCAGGAAGTGCAGTAGGAAGTCTTCTCCCCCTCGGCACAGGCTTCGCGGAGTCCCTGAAGGGAAAGATAGGCCAGAGAATCGGCTCCAATGTAGTCGCGGATCTCTTCGACGGATTTGTTCGCGCCGATGAGCTGGTTTTTCGATGGAGTGTCCACGCCGTAGTAGCAGGGCGAAATCGTTGGAGGGCAGGAGATGCGAACGTGAACTTCCTTGGCGCCGGCATCGCGCACCATGCGCACGATCTTGCGGCTGGTGGTGCCGCGCACGATGGAATCGTCAATCAGGATCACGCGCTTGCCTGCCAGCAAACTGCGCACCGGATTGAGCTTGAGCTTCACGCCAAAGTCGCGGACGCGCTGTTCCGGCTCAATAAATGTACGGCCTACGTAGTGATTGCGGATCAGGCCAAAGCGAAACGGCAACTGTGCTTCGGCGGCATAGCCCAGCGCGGCGGTCACGCCGGAGTCGGGGACAGGCACAACGATATCCGCTTCAACAGGTGCTTCTTTCGCAAGCTGCCGGCCCATAGCTTCACGGCTGGTTTGCACGGAGCGCCCGAAAACGGTGCTGTCCGGCCGTGAGAAGTACACATGCTCGAAGATGCAGCTGGAGCGCTTCTTCGCTTCGGCAAAGCGGCGCGAGGAAACGCCTTCCGGACCAACCACTACCATTTCGCCCGGATGCACATCGCGCTCGTAGGTTGCGCCGATCAGATCAAACGCGCAGGTCTCGGAGGCAAAGACAATAGTGTCGCGCTCAGAGCCCGCGCCGTTGGGAATGCGTCCCATGGAGAGCGGACGGAAGCCGCGCGGGTCGCGAACGGCAAACACGCGGTCGCTGGTCATCAGCACCAGGGAGAACGCGCCCTCGATCTGGCGCAGCGCCTCGGATACTGCTTCAGGAAGCGTCTGCTCCTTGGACTGCGCAATGAGGTGAACGATAACTTCAGTGTCGCTCGTGGTCTGAAAAATCGAGCCTCGCGCTTCCAGCCGGCCGCGAATCTCCCACGCGTTCACCAGATTGCCGTTGTGGGCCAGCGCGATCATGCCCTTGTTGCAATCCACCATGATGGGCTGCGCGTTCAGAGCTGAGGAGTCACCGCTGGTGGAATAACGGGTATGTCCGATAGCGAGCATTCCGGGCAGGCTGCGGAGAACATCTTCAGTGAAAATGTCCGCAACCAGCCCCATGGCTTTGTGGACATAGAGCCGCGCCGCATCGGAAGAGACAATGCCAGCCGATTCCTGTCCACGATGCTGCAGTTGGTGCAGCCCGAGATAGGCCAAGGTTGCGGCTTCGGGATGATTGTGCACCGCGACGACGCCGCACTCGTCTTTGAACTTGTCGCTTCGCTCCACACCGGTCTCCATAGCTCAGGTTCAGTCTTTCGGCACGACTAAAGTCATGCCCTGTTAACTCAATGGCCAAGTGCTCCTCGTCAGCTTTTCTGCAACGTCTCCGGCACCAGATGTTCCGCAGTGTCGCTGTGCAGCGCTTTCGGCAAAGCCGATTCCCAGACCGTTCTCAATTCCGACACATCCGCCGTTACAGCCGTTCTGCCGTCAATCTTAATTACAAGTTTTTCAGGAATTGTGCGCCCGAGCCGTTCCGCTCGCAAGCCCCATTTTACCGCTAGTCTTTGGATGTCCCCAGCCTTTTCCGGGTCGCAACTTATGAGGATGCGGGTGGCGTCTTCTCCGAACAGCAGGGCATCTGCCGGTAGACCATTGGAACTAAGGGAGATCTCTGCTCCCATATGTTTCGGGAAAGTCGATTCGGCCAGAGCGACGGCCAGGCCGCCGTCGGAGCAGTCATGGGCAGATTCGATTAGTTTCGCCTGGATCAGCTCGCGCAGGCATTT
>JAICYU010000165.1 GCA_025934025.1 Terriglobales bacterium | reverse complement strand
GCTGATCCACATGTCAGGCACGGATTTTTACTACGAGAACATGATCACCTTGGCGGAACGGCTGGCCAAGATAGCGCCCATGTCGGGGCCGGTGCGCGTTTACTACGGCAACTCCGGCACGGAGGCGATTGAAGCCGCTATGAAAATGGCGCGCTATCACACACGGCGGCAGGGGATCATCGCGTTCTATGGCGCGTTTCACGGACGCACCATGGGCGCGCTCTCGCTCACGGCTTCAAAGGTCCAGCAGCGCCGGCGCTTTTTCCCGCTGGTTCCCGGAGTGGAGCACGTGCCGTTTCCGTATCTGTATCGGCGGCCCGAAGGAATGAGCGAAGCGCAGTTCATCAAAGAGTGCGTGAGCTTTATTGAAGAGAAGATATTCAAAACGGTAATGCCGCCGGAAGAGTGCGCAGCCATTTTCATCGAGCCAATTCAGGGCGAGGGAGGGTATGTCCCCGTGCCGAGGGAATACATGCAGGAACTGCGCCGCATTTGCGACAAACACGGAATTCTGCTCGTCGCAGATGAAGTGCAGTCCGGCGCCGGACGGACAGGGAAAATGTTTGCGATTGAGCACACGGGAGTGGAGCCGGACATCGTCACCATCGCAAAGGGCATTGCTTCCGGCATGCCTTTGGGGGTCACCCTTGCGCGGGCCGAGATCATGGACTGGGTTCCGGGATCGCATGCTTCAACATTTGGTGGCAATCCCGTCTGTATTGAGGCGGCGCTGGCAACGCTCGATGTGCTGGAGCGTGAAGCCATGGGCAATGCCGAAGTGGTGGGCAATCACATACTGCGGCGGGCCAGCCGGTGGGTGGAATCTCACCCGATGGTAGGTGACGTGCGTGGGCGCGGGCTGATGATTGGCGTGGAGATCGTGAAAGATAAGAAGACCCGTGCCACCGCCCATGACGAGCGCGACCGCATCGTTGAGCTCGCGTTTGAGCGCGGCGTTCTCTTCCTGGGCTCAGGTGAGAACACCATCCGCATAGCGCCTCCGCTCATCGTTACTCAAGAGCAGGCTGACGTTGCGATGGACGTGTTGGAAGAGTGCATCAGCATCGTCGAAAAAGAACAATAATCTTCCGGGCCTGCCTGTTTTGGCCTGGATAGAAGCACAGCCGCGAGAAAACGCGAGAGGCGGGAATCAGCTCTGATATGATTTCCGCCTCAGCGTGATCTTCGCGGCTTTTCCTATGGATCTCTCAGGCAGGTTGGTTCAACGTACCGTGCGAGCACTTGATGCTCTGGTGCGGGCAGTCCCGTGGCGGAGCAGTGCCACAACTCCGGAGCACCTGATTACCGGTCGTCGCGGCGAGGAAGAGGCTTATTTCTACCTGCGCCGGCTGGGGTATGTGATCATCTCTCGCAACTATCGGAGCCCGCGTAGCCGCAGCGAACTGGACATGGTTGGCTGGGACGGCGAGACGCTATGCTTCGTCGAAGTGAAAACGCGAACCACACATCACATCAAGCCCGCGGAAACGGCAGTGGACGCTGAAAAACAGAATGATCTTGGGCGCGTTGCCCGGGAGTTCCGGCGCAAGATCAAAGGCGACCCTGCTTTTCGCTTTGACATTGTCAGCGTCTACTTCGAAGCGGAGAAGCTTCCCCAGATCACATTGTTCAAAGGGGCGTTCCGCGCCTGATCCATGCGGCATGCACACTTCTGGGAATTCCGCAGTTGTAAGATATTCCTGTGCCTGAGCTGAGAAAAGATCCCGTCACCGGACGTTGGGTAATCATTTCGACTGACCGTTCCAAGCGTCCCGGTGATTTCTCCCGAGAGCGTGCCGTGATCAAAGGCGGCGGTTTTTGTCCTTTTTGTCCCGGCAATGAAAGCACCACCCCACCGGAGATTCTTGCCTACCGCTCCGGGGAGAACGGCGGATGGAACCTGCGGGTGGTCCCAAATAAATTTCCCGCTCTCGGTATCGAAGGCGATCTCGACCGCCAGGCTGATGGAATGTTCGACAAGATGAACGGCATCGGGGCGCACGAGGTGGTGATTGAGACGCCGAATCACATGGAAACTCTGGCCACCATGCCAGTGAAGCGCGTAGAAGACGTGCTGTGGGCCTTCCGCGATCGCATTCTCGATCTCAAGCAGGACAGACGGTTCAAGTACATCATGGTCTTTAAGAACCATGGAGAGGGCGCGGGCGCGTCGCTGGAGCATCCTCATTCGCAGTTGATTGCATTGCCAATTCTTCCCAAGCAGGTGGTGGAGGAACTTGAGGGCGCGAAACGCTATTTCGCCAACAAGGAGCGCTGTATCTTTTGCGACATCTTACGGCAGGAAACAGAGCTGAAGTTGCGTGTGGCGGCGGAAAACCAGGACTTTGTTACTCTCTCGCCTTATGCCCCGCGCTATCCGTTTGAGATGTGGGTCCTGCCGCGGCGGCACGAATCGGCTTTTGAGAACTCGCCTTCAAGTCTTTATGAAAATCTGGCGCGGATACTCAGGAGCGTACTGAACAAAGCCGTCCAGGTGCTCGATAACCCTGCCTACAACCTGGTGCTTCACACCTCGCCGGTGCAAGAGAACACGAACGACTACTATCATTGGCACCTGGAGATCATTCCCAAACTGACGCGGATTGCCGGCTTTGAATGGGGTACCGGCTTCTATATCAATCCGACACCGCCGGAAGAGGCGGCCAAGTTCCTGCGGGAAGCGGTCGAAGAATAATCACTTCCGGCGGTCTTTGGCACTCTTAGACAATTCGGACAATGGTCTCACTTTCCCGGCAACATGCTGGTGAACATGTCCTTGATGCGTTCGCCCCAGGTAGCCGTAAGCGACCACGGGCTCGGCTGGCGCAGCACATGGAGATGACCTTTCAAATCCAGGATCTCGTAGTTGCTGGAACCATCGCGCTCGCGATAAAAACGAATACTCACTGTAGCCTTTCCTACGCGCAGATTGGTCAGGGTGAAGTTCGGCAGCCACTCGGGTAGGTGAGGATCGAGCAGCAGCAGTTCCATCGGAGCATAGGGATAGATCCCGAGCATCGCCTGCACCATGGCAACCACCGCGGCCGCCGACCAGGCTTGCGGAGCGCAGGACTTCGGATAGAAGGCCGGAAAGGGGTGCGCTTCATCACGCGTGTGCCCGCTGAAGCACTCAGGCATGCGGTAGAAGTCGAAGATGGTGGAAGCCTCAAACATTGACTTGCAGAGCCGGTGCATGTGATCGTGCAGTCCATAGCGCGCGAATCCGAGCACGAATGCGCCTTGCTCCACCGGCCAGACTGTGCCCCGGTGATAGCTGAACGGATCGTAAGCGGCGTGCTTCGCTGACAACGTGCGCACGCCCCAACCACTGTAGAGTTCGTCTGACATCAGCCTGTCTGCGACGTCATGCACCATGCTTTTGTCAGGCACGCCACAGGCAACCACGTGGCCCGCATTGGAGGCGATGGATCGTACCTGACGCCCCTTAGGGTCGAGCGCCATGGCGTAGAATTTTTCATCCTCCATCCAGAAATGCTCGTTGATGCGCTTCCGCAACTCCTCTGCCCAATCGAACATTTTTTTCGACTCGTCTTTGCGCTCGAGCCAGTAAAGCAGCTCGGACATTTGCAGCAAAGCAACGTAAAAGAAGGCCTGCTCCTCGACCGCAGCAATGGGAGTGTCCACCACAGTCCCGTTGTTGTAAACGATGGCGTCCCAGGAGTCCTTCCATGCCTGATTCTTGGTTCCTTGCTCGGAGCGGGTCTGGTATTCATAAAGCCCATCGCCGTCCCGATCATGGGTCTGCTTCCAGGCAATCGCATCCAAGGCAGGTTTGATCAGCGGCGTCACCAGCTCGATATCGCCGGTCCAGTGCCAAAGCTCCGAGACTACAAACGGATAAAAGCCCGAAGTGGTTACCGATCCGTAGTAGCGGGCGCGAGGATTGTAGTTGAGAATTTCCAGCGGGCCCGTGTGCGCCTCATGAATCATGCGGCCTGGATCTTCATCCCGCCAGTCGCAGACCTTGGTGCCCTGCCATTTTGCCAATTCGGTCAGTACTCCAGACATCATGCCTGGGCTAAGCAAGGACGCCATCCAAGCCGAGGCGAGAGTGTCACGCCCGAACAACGCGATGTACAGCGGGAGACCTGCGGCCATCACCCACTCACGGTCGGATTTGTCCACGTCAAACATTCGCAGCGCCATCAGGTCCTCGCGCGCCTGGTTTATCGCGCCGAGCACCGTTGCAGACATGGTTTCGCTCTCGCCGCTCTGGAAACCGGTGGCTTCGTGGAGAAAGATCTGCCGCTTACGGTCGTATTCATTATTATTCTGCGGCGCGAACGAATTGCAGCGGTAGTGTAGAGGCAGCTCTTGGCCATCGATGATGGCAATCAGATTGATGCAGGCATGCCAGCTCTTACCTGCGCCGAGCTGGATGTGAAATGTAAGCTTATTGCTCTTGAACTGTGGCGCAGAGCCGGCATTCTCAACCCCCAATGTGAGAGCGCGGTCAAGAGTTGAATGGCCACTTTCGTCCTGGTGATGGTAGGTGTGCTCGGCATGGTACTGAACGGAGTATTCCCAGCGGCCCGCGCTGACCTCACCAAGCCAGCGGCTCCTTTTCTTTCCATGCTGCTGGCGCCGTCCTGAATCGGCTTCAATATGGTCAGCAAAGTCGGAATCCAGCGTGATCTCCAGATCAAATTCCACTGGCTGAAGGGTGTAGTTGGTCAGATTGAGGTCTTCGTGGATGCCTTCTCCGGCAAAACGCGCGATCTTCAGTTCCAGAGTTTGTTCTGAGCTATCTTCCATGTCGCCGCTGCCCTCGTCCGTAGGGCCGGCGGGAACGCCCGGCGCGTTCACAATGTAATAACCCAGCCAGTTGTGCTGCTCAACGTTGGAAAGAGCCACGGGAAGCGGGATCACGCCGTTGATCCGGTACTCCCAGCAGGAGATCAACCGAGTCTGATGGACGAACAATCCTTCGCGGCTATTGGGCTTCACAAAGCCATCGCGGGCCATCACCATCACAGTGCGGCCCTGGCTTAGCTGGAGATAATCTGAACGAGGGCGGAGCTTGACCAGGTAACTACCAGGATTAGCAGGCATTTGTTAAGTACGATGCGGCGGCCCAGCCGGAGGTTCGCAAGCGGGATTCGGCCTTAGACGGCCGCTTGATGTGACAGCTCCCGCAGGCTCTTTACCGCTTCCACTACACGCGCAGCGACATATTCAATCTCCGCCTCCGTATTGAAGCGCCCGATTCCAAAACGCAGCGAGCTTCCAGCCTGCTCGTCACTCAGCCCCAGTGATTTCAGAACATGCGAATGGTCCACCTTGTCTGAACTGCAGGCAGAGCCGCTGGAAACAGCCATCTCTCGCACCGCGGTCATCAGAGTCTCGCCGTCAACGGAGCTGAAGCTGATATTCAAGTTCCCGGGCAGTCGCCGTTCCGTGCTGCCATTGATTGCGAGTCCATCCAGTTCCGCCAGAAGATGGTCGCGGAGCCGATCGCGCAGCGTTGCAATCCGGATACTTTCTTCTGCAAGCTCTTGCTGCGCAATCTCACAGGCCCTGCCGAAACCGACGATTCCGGGAACGTTGAGGGTGCCTGAGCGCATCCCGCGCTCATGCCCGCCGCCGTCAATAATGGGCGCCGGCTTTACACCGGAACGGACATAAAGTGCTCCCACTCCCTTAGGGCCATAGCACTTATGCGCAGTCAATGACGCAAGATCCATGCCGATCTTTCTAACATCAAACGGGATGCGCCCGAGGGCCTGCACTGCGTCTGAGTGGAAGAGCACGCCTCGTTCACGGCAGATTGCTGCGATTTCCTCCACGGGCTGCAGTACCCCGATCTCATTGTTAGCCGCCATGATCGTCACCAGAATCGTCTCGCTGGTAATGGCGTTCCGTAGCTGGTTAAGATCAATGAATCCATCACTATTTACGGGAAGACAGCTAATTTTGAAACCGTGCCGTTCCAAGGCGCGACAGCTATCGAGCACTGCCTTGTGTTCGGTTGCCGCTGTAATAATGTGGTTCCCGTTTTGCCGATGCGCTTCGGCCGTACCTTTAATGGCCAGATTGTCGCTCTCAGTGGCGCCGGAAGTGAAGACAATCTCAGCCGGCGACGCACCGATCAGAGAAGCGATCTGGCTTCGCGCCTTTTCTACGGCCGCGCTGGTTTCCCAGCCGAACTGGTGACTGTGGCTCGCGGCATTGCCAAACTTGCTGGTGAAGTACGGCAGCATGGCATCGAGCACTCGCGGATCCAATGGCGTGGTGGCGTGGTTGTCGAGGTAAACAGGGAATTTCAGTGCAGGCTGGGCGCTATTTTTCATGGTCTTTCCTTACGATTATCGCCGAAAGTCGAGGAAACCAGTTTCTCTGGTGGGCTGTACTGCCTGGCCTGGCTGCTTCGGAAATCTATTCTGCTTGACGAATCTAACTCAGCCGGGAAACTGGACAGTTTCACCTGGGCGGTCCGACATTCGAAAGCGCGTCCGGAAGTGCTCGGAAAGAAGGCTGATTGCGGCCCGGTTATTCTCGGAGTCGTGCTGGGCCAGGTATTTCATTGCCTCCACAAGGAGGCGCTGGCCTTCGATAAAACGAGGGTCCGACGTGCGCTTCTTGGACCTGCGGCGGCTGGGGTCAGGTAATACCGGAATCGTGAACACCTTCGCCATGCAGTTCCTTTAAAACCAGCGCAACAACAGATTTTGATGCGGAATTCCCGCTCCACGTCCAGACCAACCGACGTAGCCGATAAGGCCACCGCGCCCATCAGTCTACCAGCCGCGGCTTATTGTGAGCTAACAATTTTGGTGTTGCCGGTGGTTTTTATGGTGAACACGTCTTCAGGAATTTTGGCATTGAGCTTGATATTGCGGTAATGGGCCAGGCGATAGTCGCCAGAAGGCTCCAGGAATTGCTGCTGCACGGCAAGGGAGTGCTCCGGCTCGATCCAGAGAATCACTTTGGTGAGAGAGCTCTTGAGCTTCTGAGCCTTGGGGACCAAGTCGAGTTTGGCTGTTTTCACCCCGTTCAGTACTTCCCAGCCATCCATCTTTACCTCGTAAGATTTGAGCAGATCATCGCCGCGAGCGCCAAAGCCCAAGCTCATAAAAGACTCGACATCGGCCCGATTGTGCGACTCGTCGCGTTCGGTGATCTGGTTAATCTTGGGCTGATAGAAGCTCAGCTTGCCGTTCTT
>JAICYU010000074.1 GCA_025934025.1 Terriglobales bacterium | reverse complement strand
GTGTGGGCGCTCGCCTCGGGCAATTTCATTCTGGTGCATGCGGCCCACCTGCAGCGCCCAATCAAAGACTTTGCGCTTCAAGCCGGCGCCGGCGCGCCTCTCCGCTTCCTGGCGAACTTTCTCATAGACTCTGGGCACGCTCACGATAATGGTCGGTTTCGCTTCCTGAAACATTTGCGGGAGCTGATCAAAATACGGGCAGTATGCAATGGTGACTCCGTTCAGATAGCAGACATAATCCAAGTGCCGCGCAGTCACGTGTGAAAGCGGCAAGAACGAAAGATACACATCTCCTTGCAGCCATTCCGCGTTCTTGCTGGCCATTACAGCGTTCGAGGTCAGGTTTCCATGCGTGAGCATCACGCCTTTGGAAGTGCCTGTGGTACCGGAGGTGTAGATCAACGTCGCAAGGTCATCCGCTGTCACCTGACGGCCTTGCGCTTCAAATTTCAGATCAATTTCGGTGGAAGAGCCCTGCAGCAGAGGCCAAAGCGGGATGACGTTGATTTCAGCAATGTCATCGAAAACGACGATCTTTTCAACCTTCGTTTGGCCCACAATGGACTGAACTTTGCGGAGCTGCTCCAAAGTGGAGACGCAGGCCACCCGGGCGCCGGAGTTCTGCAAGAGATAGAGCGTTTGCTCGGCTGTAAGCGTGGAATAGATCGGCACGTCAGCGATGCCGCTGGTGACGCATGCGAAATCTACGATCATCCATTCCGGACGATTCTCGCTGAGAATCGCCACGCGATCGCCTTTCGCGATGCCCCATTGCTGCAGCGTTCGCGCCATAGCTGCCACGTAGCCATAGAGCTGGCGCGAGGAAATCACCTGCCATTCCGCGCCTCGCTTGAGCATTACGTGCCTGTTTAAGTCGTGGGCGACGGAAGCAAAGAAGACATCGGCGAGGGTCCGTATTTCCATGATTAAGCTTCGGCTTCTACGCCCTTCAGAACAATAGAGACGATCGAATCGGTAAACGTGGAGAGGTGGTGCTCGCGGTCGCGCTCTCGATCAGTAAGAATCCAGGTGGTTACAATTTCATCCAGCGATCCGAAGAAACAATGGGCAGCCATGGTGACCGACAGATCGGCGCGAAAAACACCTGCTTCCTGGCCTTCCCGCAGCACGCCCTTGATCAGATCAAAGTACTCCACCAACAAATTGTGAGAGAAGTGTCCAAGAAACTTGAGACTGTGCCGCAGCTCTGTCTGAAACACGACGGCCAAATTGCGCTTTGATCCCAGCCCATCAAGATGAAGAAAAGCCATGCGGCGCAGCTTCTCGCGAGGATCGTTGATTTCGGCAAGCGCAGTCTTGGCCCGAGCAATGAAACGATGAAACGCAGAGTCAATCGCGGCCATCAGCAGCTCATCTTTATTCTTGAAGTAAAGATAAATGGTTCCGTCAGCGACGCCGGCGCGATCTGCAATTTCCGACACGCGCGAGTGGAAGAACCCATGCTCGGCGATCACTTCAATGGCGGCATCCAGGATTCGCTGGTGCTTATCGGAGGCGCCATTCACCGTATTGGCAGTGGCTGCGGGGCGGCGTTTCACGTCTGAAGGCCTTGAATTTACTTGTATTTGCCACGAATAGCAACGGGAAAATGAGCGGTGGTTCAGTCGCGAGCAGGTAGGTGCGCTCCCGCCCGGTACCATTCAAAGAATTTGCGGAAGGCGTCCCCTCGATGGCTATGACGCCGTTTCTCTTCGACGGGCAATTCAGCGAAGGTCTTACCAAGACCAGGGAAGTAGAACAGCGGATCATATCCGAACCCCCCGCTGCCGCGCGGGATGGTCCGCAGCTCCCCTGCAACTTTTCCCTGAAACGTTCCCAGAGTCTTGCCGTCCTGGGCCAGTGCAATCACGCAAATGTATTTTCCCGCATGTTTTTCTTCGGGCAGCCGTTCTAGTTGTGCGATCAGAGCAGCATTGTTTTCTGCATCGGAAGAATTGGTGTTCGAAGCTTTGCCGTCTTTCAGCATGGCGGCGTAGCGGGCGGAGTATACCCCAGGGGCGCCGTGGAGGGATTCCAATGACAGACCGGAATCTTCCGCCAAGACTCGCTCCCCGGGCACAAAACGGCTGTAATACTCGGCCTTGATGCAGGCATTCTCCTCAAAGGTCTGGCCGTCTTCGGCTGGCGGCGGAATGGATTTCAGTCCGGGGAGGAGCTCTAGCTCAACCGCAAGGTGCTGCGCGGCTTCTTGCAGTTCGCGAAGTTTGCCTGGATTCGTGCTGGCGAGGTAAATGCGGCTCATGATGAAGTCTGGTTAAGATGATAACTTGGAGATGAGATGAACTGGCAAAGAGAGGCACGGATCTGGCTGGTTGCGGCAGCAGCGGTGTTATTGGTTATCGCTTCCGGCTGCGTGATTTCGCCTCGCATAACCAACGGCGGCAGTACTCCAACTCCGACACCCACGCCCGGAGTAGGCGGGCAGCTTTACGTCGCCAGCGGCAATTCAATTTTCAGGTTCAGCAATGCCGAAGGAGCAAATGGTAACAGCGCGCCCGCGGCGACAATCACCTCCACGCGACTTCAAAGTCCTCAGCGCATGATTGTAGATACTCGCAACGACCGGTTGTTTGTAGCGAACTCTGGCTCGATCCTCGTCTACGACAGTGCTTCCACCAAGAACGGCAGCGTTGCTCCGGACCGAGTGATTTCCGGCAATCAAACTGGTCTTTCTAATCCAGTAGATCTTGCCCTCGATACGGGTTCCGATCAGCTCTATGTGGCTGATGGTTTCTCCGTCATCGTTTTTGCGAATGCCTCGACCGCCAATGGCAATCTTCCCCCGGCCCGCAGCTTCAACATGGCAGTCGCTATCGGGGCAATTCTGCTGGATACGGCGAACAATCAACTTTTTGTTGCTGATCCGGCAGATAACGTTATTGATGTTCTGGGCGGCGCCAGCGCGCAGAACATTATCGGGCAGCCGACCGCGTTGATCGCAGGCCCTGATACTCACCTTTCAGGTCCAGACGGACTCGCCCTCGACGGGAACAACCGGCTAATCGTCAGCAACTCTGCCAATCCAGTAAGCATTAGCATTTACCCGAAAGCGGCGACGGCGAATGGCGACGTGCTCACGAATGCACTGCTTGCCGGTGGAAATACGAAGCTGACCGCGCCCAAGGAAATCGCTCTCGATCTAAACACCAACAGCGGAGAGCTTTACGTGGTTGATAGCGCCAGCGCGTCCATACTGGTTTTTTCCAATATGAGTACAGCAAATGGCAATCCGTCGCCTGAGCGCGTAATTACCAGCACCAGCCTGCCTGCCAATTCCATCAACGGCATCGCGCTGGATACAACGCGTTAGATGATGAGTCCCCAGAGCAGCACGGCAATGCCAAGCAAAGAACTGATAAAGGAAAGTCGCCAATAGAGGCGGGTTTCGGCAAGCAGGGAGATGGAGCAGAGAACGATGGATATTTCCAGAAATAGCTCTGCGCTGTCATAGTGGTCAGCTTTGCGCGAAATTAGTGCCGTCTCTTTTTCCATGTCACGGGCTTTTTCCTGGATGCTAACGGCTCCCTCGCGGCCGGCATTTGCGGGTACTGAAGAACGCTTTGTGGCGGCAGATTTCGCCGATTCAGTGCCTTCAGATCCCGCTGCTGACGGGTTATCTCCCGTTTCTGAGGGTGCTACCGATTTCTGCAGTTCTCCCGCGAGTTGGCGAAGCATTGGAGACTGCGTCACGCGCGGCGCGTTGCAGCCTGCCTCCACCGGCGATCCGCATTCTTCGTCCAGCGAGACTCGCATAAACTCCAGCGCCATTTCGTGATGGTTTGCAGCCATCTCTTTTTCTGCATCTTTGCCGTAATCATGCGCTCGCTGGTGCTTGGCTTGGTAGAAACTCCACTGATCGTTCACTTGGGTTTGGAGCTTGATTTCTTCCGTGTGTGCGCGGTGGCCGAGCAGCGTCGCAATCGCCAGCAAAACAGCGGTCACTGCCGTTGTGAGCCCGATTGCCTTCTGACCTTTGTGGTGGGCTTCTTCTGCTTGTTCGCTCAGTTCTTCAGGATTCATGTTTTCTTCCCGTACTTTCGTCTTTGTAGCGTTTCGCGGAAGTTAATTCAGTGCCGCTGCAGAAATTTCATGCGTTTGTGCGGCTTCACGTTATCGGGAATGTCGTCATATTTCAGGACGCTGATGGATCCATCCACTTCGAGAACCGCCAGTGCCACGTCTTTGACGCCGCTGACGCCGTGCTCGCGCAGCGCCCGCTGTACCTCGTCCACTGAAACGTGCTCCTTGGCGCAATGTGCGGTTACCAATTCGCCATTATGGATCAGTAGCGTGGGCGCGCCCTGAATGAAGCGCCTGAAACGGCGGTTTAGCCCCGATGCTTCAGCCAGAAAGAAGTTCATGGTGAGCAGCACCAGCGCTGCGACAATGCCGCCCAGCAGGGAAGTATCAGGTCCGGTCATGGCGTTCTGCACGGAGTTGCTGAGCAGGAGCAGGAGCGTGAGATCGAAGGGCGTCATCTGCCCGACCTCGCGTTTCCCCGTAAGCCGGATCCCCAGCAGCACGAGAACGTAAATGACGACCGTGCGCAGAACGATTTCCAGCGCTGCATGTGAACTTGTGAGCATTGTGAGATGGAATTGTAATGTGAAACCTGGAAATTGAAATTGCCAATCTTGCTGCCGGACGGATGTGGATTCAGCCATGAAAAATCATCCACGGTTCGCGAGATGCGGCGTGGGATGGCCTGCAACCTTCGCCATGTTAAAATAGCGCTTTGTCCCACCCGGGCTGCGCGCCCTTAGCTCAGCTGGATAGAGCGTCTGGCTACGAACCAGAAGGCCGGGAGTTCGAATCTCTCAGGGCGCGCCATAACATCAAAATGCCCGAGAGGGTATGCCATAAACCGTGCCAAGACTGAATTTCTAGGCACGTGTCCCAAGCACTCTCTCTGACCGCCCTCTGATATGCTGATTCGGAAGTTTAGGGAGGCGGACTTGAAAAAGAGTTTACGAAATCTACTTGCTCTGGCGGTTGCGGCAACGTCGCTCTTGCTCATCGGCTGCCCGCCTCACGTCAGCATCGCCGATGTCAACCGCGACCCGGGTCGCTACGCCGGGAAAGAGATCACGATCGCGGGCCGTGTCTCTGATTCCTTCGGTGCGTTGGGCAACGGCCTTTTTCAGATTGACGACGGTACCGGGCACATGTGGGTGGTCAGCCAAAGCTATGGTGTCCCAGGAAACGGGAACAAGGTTGGAGTGACCGGCCGGATCGAGCAAGGCTTCAGCTTTGGCGGACGCAGCTTTGCCGTAGTGATGAAAGAAACCAAGGCGAGGCACTGAAGCGCTTCACCCGTGGCTGATTCAATCGGCGTGATACATTGAAGCCCCTGTTATGGAATTGGAGCAGCGCAAGCGCTTTCAGATCATTATCGCCATCCTGCTGGCTCTGGTGGTGCTGCGGACGGCGTATCTCTTCTATCAACGCCACAAGTCCAACGAGCCTGCGCCAAAGCAACCCGCTTATTCCAACAACCTCGATGATTACGTCAGCCTCCCGAAAGTCTATCTCTACGATCTGAAATCAGCGCAAAAGGAATTGTCGGGAAAGACCGTTTGGATCAAAGCAGGGAACCAGGTTGCGTTTTATCGCTACAACTCCCAGTCGGGGCAGGCCGAATTAAAGCATCAGGACGGTCTGCTGGCGCCTCTTGAGCAACTTCAAATCAAGAATGTGATTTCTCAACGAGCCCCCAAGACCTTGAGCGAAGGCCAGGTTGCGGTTGTGCAGTATGACATTCTGGCGGTCTTCACCCATGCCGGAGAGCCGGGTACATATGCGCTCTCAATCGGAAAGAGTGTCGGCGATGATTTCAACTCAACAGCCAATGACCTGTTTTTCTTCGCTGATCCTCACCAGCTTTACAGCCATTGGCCGCCCGAAATTTGGAAGGCGATTGAAGAGCACAAGGCCATTCCCGGTATGAATGAGCTCCAGGTGAGCTTTGCGCTGGGAACCGCCGGCACCATCAGCCCCGGCGACTACGGCAACCGAAGCATTGAGTACAGCAACAATGGCAATCCTGTGAAAGTCACTTTCGAGCACAACAAAGCTGTTTCAGTCACTCCCGCCAAGGCGCAATAGTTTAATCTGCGCCTGCAGCAGCTCTGTCTCTTATCCTTCGCTGTGATTAAATCGAACCAATGCTTCAGCTCGATGATATCCGTCAGGAATGGCGGCCCATGCTGCGCCTGGCTGCGCCGCTGGCCCTTACTGAACTTGGCTGGCTGGCAATGGGGTTCGTTGATACGGTCATGGTTGGTCGTCTGCCTGACAGCGCCACGGCGATTGGCGCTGTGAGTTTGGGTACAACGCTCTTCTACACTATCGGCCTTTTCGGCAGTGGGATTTTCCTGGGACTCGATACAATCGTGGCCCAGGCGTATGGAGCGGGCAAACTGGAAGAGTGCCATCATGCACTTTGGAATGCGCTGTACATGGCATGCGCGCTCTCACCAATCCTGATGTTTGTGGTGCTGGCCTGCATCCCATTCTTTCCTGATTTCGGGCTCGCTCCTGCGCTGATTACTGCCACTGTGCCGTTTCTGAAAGCGTTGGTTTGGAGCACGCTGCCTCTGGCACTCTACTTCGTTCTGCGGCGTTATTTGCAATCTATGGATATTGTGAAGCCGGTCGTCTTCGCATTGATCTCTGCAAATCTCGTCAATGTATTCGGTAATTATGCTCTGATTTACGGCCACTTCGGTTTCCGTGCCATGGGCGTTACTGGCAGCGGATGGTCCACCTGCGTTTCCCGCATCTACATGGCTCTGGTGCTCGCGCTCGCAGCGATTTACTACGATAAGAGGCGTTGCAGCGATTTATGGCGGGCTTCTCGGAGAATGGAACCCGCAAGATTGAGAGAATTGCTACGGCTCGGCTTTCCCGCCGCTTCACAGCTCTTGTTTGAGATCGGCGCATTTGCATGCGCAACTTTTCTAGTAGGCAAGCTGGGAGCAGTGCCGCTGGCCGGCCATCAGATCGCGCTGAATGTTGCCAGCTTTACCTATATGGTTCCTTTGGGCATTGGCTCCGCCGCGGCGGTGCGCGTCGGGCAGGCCTTAGGAGCGGGAAATATCGCAGGAGCCAAGCGAGCCGGGTGGACCGCATTGTTCTTCTCCACTTGCTTTATGTCTGCAAGCGCAATCTGCCTTTTGCTTCTTGGGCGTCCGATTGCGCGAATTTATTCGCCTGAGCTCGACGTTGTCAGAGCCGGCGCAACGCTGCTTACCGTGGCTGCGGTTTTCCAGCTTTTTGACGGCCTTCAGGTAGTCGCTACAGGTGCATTGCGCGGTGCGGGGAATACTCGAACTCCAATGCTGGCAAATCTCGCCGGCTACTGGCTGATTGGCCTGCCATTGGGTGCTTTACTCTGCTTTAAGCTGCGAATGGGCGCTCCGGGGATGTGGGCTGGCCTGTGCCTTGCGCTCATACTCATTGGTTCACTCTTGACCGCGGTCTGGAATCGCACAATCAAACACCAGGGGCCATTGGCCGTGGGCAATATGCAGGCGGCCGATTGACGGTTCGCGACACGGACGAAAGCTCCGGACCTTATCTGCACTAAAGTAACGCTACACAACGGAATTTGCCGGGGATTGCTCCCGGATTCGGCATTCTGGTTTTTCCGGTTTTCTTCTGGTTTTCTTCCGGTTTTGTGCTGCTTTCACCGAAAGACACCGGGATTGCTGGACTCCGGTTCGCCCACTAGTTCATGGACCGATGGTACATGGCATTAGGGGAAAGCACTGAACGGAAGTACCTGGGGTCACGTTGACAATAGTTCAGTAGTTGATATATTCGCGAACGAAAGAGGAAGAGACCTCCATGAACAATATCTATGACGCGATAAAAGAGAAGGAAAATCAGATCGCGACGTTTCAGGCGCAGATCTCGGGCCTGCAGGCTGAGATTGAAGCGCTGCGGGTAGCTGCCCGCATTCTGGAAGGCGGGGGCAGCGTGCCGGAGACAGCCCGTCCCGTAGCCGTGCAGACCGTTTCAGGCAACGGAGCGGACAAGACCAAACGAGTCTGGCCGTAAAGAATTCAGGTACGCCGCAAATCCCTTCTCCCTCTGCGTCGCACCGGCCAGGAACCAGTAGGTCTCCAGGATTGCAGCTGAATCACACAGCTTTGGCTCAGTAGCTTTGTCTCAGTAACCAGGATTCTGAGGAGGAAGTTTTGCAGGACGGCGCAACTATGGCAACCCAATCCACCGACACGGCCAAGCCCAAGGTGCGGACCCAATCCGACGAGCTGATGGTAATCGCACAGCGGGCCCAGGCTTTCACCAATGCATCAGGCACAGCGATTGCTTTGAGCGAAGGCAACGCTGACGAGTTTGCATGCCGCGCTCGCAGCGGCTCTGCCGCCCCGGAGGTCGGCACCACCATGCGGCTGGAAGGAAGCTTTACCGGGCTTTGCGTCCAGACCGGCAAGGAATTGCGCTGCGATGACGCCGAGACCGATACGCGTGTGGATACCAATGCAATTCGCGCTTTGGGAATCCGGTCGATGGTAGTAACGCCGATCAAAGAAGACAACAAAGTCATCGGCGTCCTTGCCTGCTTCGCTCCCACAGCGCACGCTTTTACCATCACGCACGTAGCCGTGCTGAAGACGATGGCAGACCAGATCTCTGGATTGCTGCAAAGAGACCGTCGGATACGGGATGATGTCCCCGCAGCGGAACCAGTTGCCACCGGTAATGCAGCATTCCCAAAAGCCACAGCAACCGCGCCCTCCGCGTCCGCCCCGGTGGTGATTAAGCCCTCTGTATCCAACGGAAATGGAACAGCAGCAGCCCCGGCAAAGAGCGCTTTTCCCGTCGTGTCCCGCGTGGAGATTACGAAACCGGCCGAGGCAGGCTCCGCTGTATCGCCGAGGAAGGAAGAAAAGCGGTCCGAAGCCCGCGTCAATTTTGGAACTTTGGACGCCATGGCTGCAAAGGATTCGAAAGCGGGAGCTAATCTAAAGCTTTTGGCTGCGATGGCCGTTGTTTTAGTTGCTGCGATTGGGACATTTTTGTTTTTGAAGATGAGAAAGCCGGCCGCTTCGGCGCCGGCGCTGGTTGCGCAGGCTGCAACGAGCACGCCCGCAGCGCAGCCCCAGGAAGCACAGAACTCACAGGTTCAAGTAAGCGCGATAGCTGCTTCCGGCAACTTGACATCCAGCTCCGCGACATCACCGAGCGCGACTGCTGCAGAAGCAAACAAGACCGCGAAGATGAACTCTTCGGAAAACCCAAAAAAGTCAGAAAAGAGCTCAGCGAGAAACTCCGAAAAGCCGGTAGCGGAAGAGCCGCATGCCAAGCCGACTCCCGCAACCATTGCGCTTAACCGCGGGCCGTCTCGCATCGGGTCAGCCGCAGATGCTCAACCCAGTGATGTTGCACCCACTTTGGCCGTGGATAGCGGAAGCGCCTCGGGAACAATTTCATCCCTGGCGGTTCCGGTGAATATCTCAACTCCAGCCGCTCTCAGGCAATCGAACCTCGAACCGATGCAGCTGGTTAAAACAGTTCCTCCGGTCTATCCTGCCATTGCTAGAATGCGGCGATTGAGCGGACAGGTCACTGTGGAGTTCACGGTCGGCAAGGACGGTAAAGCGCACAATCCTAAGCTGCTCTCTGGGCAACCGGTGTTCCGTGATGCAGCGTTTGAAGCCGTTCGTCAGTGGAGTTTCAAACCTGCCAAGCTCGATGGCAAGCCGATTGAACAGACCACGCAGGTCAAAATGGATTTTCATCCGTAGTTTCAGTTCAACAACCTTCATTTCAAAGGCGTACTGCAAGGCACGCCTTCTTCGTTTCAGCGGACTGCCAGCACACCGAAGTTTCTTGAAGACCAGCCAAACCTCCCCAATGACTAACATCGAGCTTGCTTGCATGTTATTCAACAGGTATGTTACACACGAGTCATGCGCAATTGGATGCGCGAGCGCATGAGGCGCCGTAAGAAAAAACAGGAAAACGAAGCCGAAGCCACCGGGAGAGTAGGGCAGCAGAAACCCCCGGTGGATGAACACCATCCCGAGCCGATCGTGCCTGCTTACGACGAACTGGATAGCGCCGCAGAAGCACCCGCCGCCGAAGAATCCAGGCTGGAAACAGAAGACCAGCCGGAATCACCATCGGTACCGCCGCAGGGCACTCCGGAACAGCATCCGGTACAAACGAGCAAAGCGGCACGTCCACCCAAAGGCGTGGTAGTGCTTGCGATCGGACTGCCGGGATCAGGGAAGACCACCTGGTTCAAGCGCCGAGGCGTCACACCTCTTTCGAGCGATATGTTGCGCTCGATTCTGTTTGACGACATTACGGAGCAGCGCTACCAGGGCCTGGTGTTTTCAACCTTACGATCGCTGCTACGCGCACGCCTTATTGCTCGAATGCCGTGGAATTATGTGGACGCAAGCAATCTCGCGTCGCACGAACGCCGGCAATGGATCAAGATGGCCCGCGGTTTTGGTTATGAGGTTCATGCAGTGTTCTTTGATGTACCGCTTGAGGTTTGTTTGGAGCGGAACCGCCGACGCGAGCGTCAGGTGAAGGAAGATGTGGTCCAGCGCATGGCGGCCAAACTGAAGCCGCCTTCGTTTGACGAAGGCTTCGCCAAGATTACTGTGGTTCGAGTGAAGAAAGGCTCGACTCAATCGCAAGAGTGACGTGCCTAACCTATCCCTTCAGAAAATAAAGCAGCCCAAAAATATAAAGCCAGAGTCCACCCATAAAATGCCAGTATGAGGCGGTTGCATCCACAGCGAGAATCTGCGAGTCGAAGCGAAGTTTCAGCAGCCTGCCGCCGGCGGCATAGAGCAAAGCTAGCAGGCCGCCGGTAAGGTGGATGGCATGCATCCCCGTGAGAATGAAGAAGAAGGAACTGCTGGGATTGTTGTGTAAGAACAGCCCTTGACTACGAAAGCCATTCCAGACCACCACCTGTCCGGCGAGAAAACCGAATCCCAGAAGGACTGTCAGACCCAACCACGGGACCTCGGCCCTTCCCTTGATCGGGACAATGCCGAGCGCGGCAAACTCCGCCTGATGGGCCATCTTTCGCCGGGCCATCTCCAGCGTGAAACTGCTCAAGAGCAGGATCAAAGTGTTGATCCAGAGCTGGCGATAGGGAAGCGTGAGCGCGCGCCAGTCTCTGATCCACTGCCGATGAATCGGGTCCCAAGTTCCCAGGTTCTGGCGGAAGACGTACGCGAGCGTCAGGCAAATAAAGAGCGTGGAAACTGAAATGATGCAGAGAAGAATGCCGATCCGGTAGCGGCGAAGCCGTTCCTTGCGCGAGGAAAAATCTTTCGAGCGGTCATGGTCGCCATCATCACCGCCGCCATAACCGCGCTTGTGCGGAATCTTTCCTGGCCCGCCGCCTCCCAGCTTGGGCTTGCGTTCGACGTGAACGTGTTCGCTGATGATCGGCATAAATAATCAGATGGCGCTCTCATCCTTCCTGGGTGGCTGGGGCATCCTGGGCCACGAAGTCAGCAGTTGACCCCGGAACACTGTATTCATATGGACCCCGGTTCACAACGGGAACGCGCCCGGCGAATCCGGCGGCTGGGGTTGGTGACGGCAGAGTCCACTCCAAAGTCGTACAAACCCATGGATTCGCCTCTGCTCGGCGCCCCCTGAACATGCTCCAAAAGAGGTTAAACAGAAATACCAACTGGCCGCAGATGGTGATTACAGCCGCGAAAGTAATAAATTTCTGCAGAGGCGCCATCGCAGCAACATATTGTACGCCGGTTAATTCCGAGTAGCGTCTGGGATGCCCCGCCACCCCCAGCAAGTGCATGGGCATAAAGATCGCATAGGCTCCCGCCAGAGTGAACCAGAAATGGATTGCGCCCAGGCGCTCGCTCATCATCCGCCCGAACATCTTCGGAAACCAGAAATAGGTGGCGGAAAAAACCGCAAAGATTCCCGCCATCGCCATGATCAGATGAAAATGAGCGACCACGAAGTAAGTGTCGTGAAGATACATATCGAGCGAAGGCTGGGCCAGGAAGGGCCCGGTGAGACCGCCGGCGATGAAGAGGGAGACAAAGCCAATGGAAAAGAGCATGGGCGTCGAAAATTGGAGCTTGCCACCGTAGATCGTGCCCAGCCAGTTAAAGACCTTGATCGCCGAAGGCACGGCAATCGCCGTGGTGAGCGTGGAGAAGGCAAATCCCTCATAAGGATTCATGCCGCTCACGAACATGTGATGCCCCCAGACCATAAAGCCCAGGGCGCCGATCGCAATGGTTGCTCCGACCATCGCGCGATAGCCGAAGACAGGTTTGCGGGAAAAAACCGACAACAAGTGCGAGGTGATGCCCATCGCGGGCAAAATTGCGATATAGACCTCGGGATGGCCAAAAAACCAAAACAAGTGTTGCCACAGCAGGGGTGACCCGCCGCTGTGATTTACCGCCTGGCCGCTGACAATGAGTCCGGCGGGGACAAAGAAGTTGGTTCCGGCATTGCGGTCGAGCAGTAGAAGAATAAGGGCGGCCAGCAGGACGCTAAACGCGAGCAGGCTCAGAATGGCTGTCACAAACCATGACCAGCAGGGAAGAGGCATGCGCATCCATCTCATCCCGGGCGTGCGCTGCTTGACGGTCGTTGTGACAAAGTTAATCGCGCTCATCACCGAGCTCAGACAAAACAGGCCGATGCTCACCAGCCACAGGTCGGTTCCGATGCCTTGCCCAGGGCCTGCTGCACGGATCGCGCTCAGCGGGGCATACTGGGTCCAGCCGGCGATGGAAGCTCCGCCGGGAACGAAAAACGCAGCAAGCAACACGAAGAACGAGGCAAGCGCTGTCCAGAATCCTGCCATGTTCAAGCGCGGGAAGGCCATCTCGGAAGCGCCCAGTTGCAGTGGAAGAAAGTAGGTGCCAAAGCCGTTTTGCGGAACGGTGGAAAGCACGAAAAAAACCATTAGCGTGCCATGCATCGTGAGCAAGCCGAGATAGTTTTCCGGCTTGATCTCTCCCACTAGCGGAATTCTGCCATGAGGCCACACGAGATGAATGCGCATGAGCAGGGAAAGCCAGGTTCCGACAAGAACTGCCGCCAGTGAAAGAAAGAAATACTGAATCCCAATCATCTTGTGATCGCTGGTGAAGATGTACCTGCGCAGCAGTAGCTTCGAGGGTGTAGTGGCGGCGGACGGGAAGCGCTTGAGCATGGTACGTTAGTCAGTCTTCTCTTGCGCGCGTAGCTCCTGGGTAGCCAACCAGGATGCGAATTCTTCCGGACTTACCACTCGTACTTGGGCTCGCATGCGATAGTGGCCCAAACCGCAAAGTTCGGCGCACGCAATTTCGTAGTTTCCGGCTTGAGTCGGCTGCAAGTGCGCCCGAATCGTCATGCCGGGAACCGCATCCTGTTTGAAGCGCATCGCGGGAATGAAGACGCTGTGGATCACGTCCTGGGCCCGCAGCGTGAGTTCTACGTCGCGACCTGCGGGAAGCACCAGGGAACTGGAAAGGACGTCGTCGCGGCCCGCGAGATCGGCGGGATCAAGCCCAAGTGGATTGCCTTCATCCGGACGCGCGAATTTCTGCGCGTCCAGCCTTCCGAAAACGCCATCGTGGCCGGGGTAGCGGAAATACCATTGAAACTGCGCTCCTGTGACTTCAACCTGGAGGGCATCATTCGCCCGATGATGGTCCATCACTCGCGACCACACCTTCTCCCCGGAAACGTTGAACCAGAAAAAGAGCGCTGCAATAGCAAGTGTCCACGCAATCTCCAGTTTCCAATTGCCGAGAATGTAATCGGATTTCTTTCTTTGCCGGGAACTCAGCAGGAAAGCTGCAAGCGCAATTTGGGCCGCAACGAACAGCCCGCCAAAAACCCAGAAGGCAATGCGGAATTCGTGGTCGAGAGCGCCGGCGTTCCGGGATGCAGCGGCAGGGAACCACCAGGGATGAACGATGAAGAGCCAGAGCGAACCCACGGCAATCAGCAGCAGCGCGATGACGAGCGCTAGGCGCATCAGGGACGACGGTCTCCATTCGAGACGAGCTTGAGAAACTCTTGGTGCACGCGCGTGTCGGGCGAAAGCTCAGGATGAAATGTGGCTGCCATGATTCGTCCTTGCCGCACCAACACCGGATCGTCTCCCGCTTTGGCCAGGACCTCGACCTGATCTCCAGTGCGCACGATCTTCGGCGCGCGGATGAACACCATTTCCAAAGGCTCGCCGCCCAGCTTGCTCTCAACCTCGCGAATTGAGCTGTCAATCTGGCGCCCGTAGGCATTGCGCCGGATGCGGATGTCCAGCACGCCGAGGGAGGGTTGAGGAGGGTTCTCCACATCCTTCGCCAGCAGAATCGCTCCGGCGCAGGTGCCGAACGTGGGCTTGGTGCTGACGAATTCCCGTAGCTTATTCAGGAACCCGCGCTCAGCAAGAAAATTCAGAAACGTGCTCGACTCCCCGCCGGGAATGACGATTGCGTCCACCGCGTCGAGCTGCTCAGGCTTGCGCACCAGAGTGACATTGGCGCCGAGCTGCTCCAGCCGGGCCTTGTGGGCGAGATAGTCGCCTTGAATCGCGAGCACGCCGATGTTCATGGGGAGATTCGTAATCGGTAATTTGGTAATCTCTTAAACAGCGAAAGCATTCCTGAGCATTCGACTTGGCGATCGAATTACCAAATTCCTAAATTACTCAATTACCAAATGTCTTCACCAGCCTCTGGTCTGCAGCATGTCGGCTTCGGTCATTGCGGCGACGGCCAGACCTTTCATGGCGCCGACCAAGTCCTCGCTGACCTCAAGCAATACTTTAGGGTCATCGTAGTGGGTAGTTGCGCGAACG
>JAICYU010000141.1 GCA_025934025.1 Terriglobales bacterium | reverse complement strand
CGGCGAGAAAATCTGTCTTCAAGCGGGTGAGTTGCAACCGGGACCGCAAACTTTCAATTTTGTCGATTGCCAAGCGGAATCTCTTCTCGGCCAACCCGGTGTTGCCATTGTGCAAAGCAATCCTGCCCAAACCGTACAGTGCTTTCCATTGTTCTTCCACTGTTCCAAGCTGGATGGCGTATGCCTGCGCGGCCTCATAGTCTTTTTCCGCCTGCGCAAAACGCTCCATGCGATAAAGCGTTTCTGCGCGATACAGCAATGCCTGCATGATCTCGCGCTGGTTCCCGGTTTTCTTTGCCAGAGCATGTGCGCGATCAAACGTGACCAGCGCGTCCGGCAACCGGCCGAGATCCAGAGCGAGGACGATACCAATGTTCTTCAACACGCCCAGTTCGCCATCAACATCCTTCTGGATCGCGTACCAGTGCTCGGCATCGTGATAATTTTTGAGCGCCTCCGGTCCATCTCCCAGGCGACGATAGAGGATCCCAAGATTGGCCAGCACATGAGCAATTTCTCTTGGCGCCAGATCGTGCGGTGAATTGAGTTCGTCGTAGTAAATGCTGATGGCTCGTTGATCATTGCCCAGCCTTTGGTACAGGGTGGCCAGATTGAGCCGCGTGAGCTTGCGCCAGGCAGCCGCCCATTGCTCACCGGAATTTTTTTCTACCAGCGCGGCAGCAGATTCATACCTGCGCAGGGCTTCAGAATATTTCGCCTGGTAATAGTAGACATTGCCCAAATTGTTGAGGACCGTCACCGAAGTCAGCGCATCGCCTTGCCGGCTGCTGAGGGTGAGCGCCTCTTCCAGGTCCGCTGCGGCTTCCGAATACTTCCCGGCGTTCAGGTAGGCGAGCCCCGCATCGTTGTGCGACTTGGCCTCGCATTCAAGATCGCCAAGCTTGCGGCAGACTTCCATGCTTTCGCGTGCAAGTTCCACAGCCTGGTCATATTGCCCGGTGGTATCTGCAATATCGGCCAGATTGCTCAGTATATTCGTGAGCTGCTGGCTGGGACCCTTGGCGCGAAGCTCAGGCAATAATGGCTCATAAATCTGGAGGGCAGCCTCTGTATTGCCCTGGATCTTGAGCGAGTACGCCTTGTCCAGCCGCGATTGCACCTCCGCTGCATCTGTCTGCGAAAATGCCGCCATTCCAGGCAGCAGCAGGAGCAGCGCACACAGCGTCTTAAGAATGCATCTTGGCACAGTCTTTCGTAAGTATAGTGCAGTGATGCGCTGATTGTTGTTTCTTCGGGTTGAGGTAAAAACCTCATCCCTGCGGATCTGGGCTGATCACGCACGGCGGCGTTGCGATGATGGTATTTCCGGCGATGCAAACACTTCCTTGATCTCCTTTGGATTTGCCGCCTCGCCGGCAAAGGTAAATGTGCCTTTGTCCAGCATCTCTCGCGCCCCGCGAAGGAATGCGCCGAGCGCGGTCCGCTGCAAAGCGCTGCCCACGCTGATCCGCCTGGCTCCCATCCTCGAGAGTTCATCCAGGGTCAGCAGCACGCCTTGCAATCCCATCAGCACGTTCACTGGACGATCTACTGAACTCAGCACTGCGGCAATGTCTTCTTTGCTGCGCAGCCCCGGCGCATATAGCACGTCTGCCCCTGCCTCCTGATAGGCCTGCAGGCGCTTGATTGTGTCTTTGATATCTGGCCGGCCGTGCAGATAATTTTCTGCTCGACCGGTCAGCGTGAAGGTGAAGGGAAGTGACCGCGCTGCCGCCACCGCTGCACGCACGCGGTCCACTGCATGCGGGAATTCATAGATCGGCTGCTCTGGCCGGCCGGTGGAGTCTTCAATGGATCCGCCCACAACTCCGGCTGCCGCAGCCAGCTTGATGGTTTCAGCCGCGGCCTGTGGCTCGTCGGCATAACAGTTTTCCAGGTCAGCACTCACCGGCAGATCTGTTGCGCGGGCAAGCTCGCCGACATGAGCAATCATCTCGTCGCGTCCCACTGCGCCGTCGGTCTTGTCTACGGAGAAGGCATAGCCCATGCTGGTGGTGGCCAGCGCTTCAAATCCCAAGTGCGCCAGCAGCCGCGCTGACCCGATGTCCCATGGATTGGGAATAATGAAGGCTTCTTTGCGCTGGTGCAGCGCGCGAAATGTTGTTCCTTTTTCAGCTTGCGTTGGCATGGACAACCTCCTTGCGGTTCTCTGGGGAAGGGAAGCTGAGCGTGGATTCCACTCCCTCAACAAAATTTCTTTCTTCGCGCAGGATCAGCCGTTTGCTCTGCGCCGTGGCAAAATTCCTCCTGCGCTTCCGGGTCGGATTTCAATCTTGCCTTGTAAGCTTCGTATGCGGCCAGGCTTTCAAAGGCAATCAGTCCCCAGGCAACGTTATTGGTGCCTTCATAGGGAAGGAAATATCCTACAAGCTGGCCGCCACATCGGGGAATGATGCGGCCCCAGTTTTCAGCGTATTTCCTGAACTCCTCTTTTTGAAACGGATCAATCTCATAGCGGATCACGCATGTCACTGTCATTTTGCTCCCTCCATATGCACTATGGCACTGGCGGAACATCAACACTTCGTTTACCATCGAAGTATGAATGTGGAACAGCAGCACGATACGGCAGTCTCCCGCATTGCGGCCGCCATCGGCGACCCGGCGCGCTCCCGCATGCTCTATTGCCTCTCCGACGGCCACGCCCGCACCAGCACTGAACTTGCCGTGGTGGCCAACGTAAGCCCATCCACGGCCAGCGCTCATCTCAATCGCCTCATGGCGGAGCGCCTGATCAAAGTGCACGCGCAGGGTAAGCATCGTTATTACAGCCTGGAGGGATCCGGTGTCGCTGAAGTGCTGGAGGGCTTAAGTGTCCTCGCCGGCGGTGAGCGTCCGAAATTTGTTCCCAACACTCCTGACCGGCTGCGTTTTGCCCGCACCTGCTATGACCACATCGCTGGAACCCTGGGAGTGTCACTGCATGATCGCCTGCACGGTCTCAAATGGCTTTCCTCGGCTTCCCGCAGCAGCACTGTATCTGGTTCGTCCGGCAGCAATGATTACGACATGACCTTGCAGGGAGAGAAAGCTTTGACTGGCATGGGAATCGATCTCGACGCCGCACGCACGCTGCGCCGCCGCTTTGCCTGCGCCTGTCTCGACTGGAGCGAGCGCCGCCCGCACCTAGGGGGAGCACTTGGCGCCGCCCTGCTCGAAGTCGCACTAAAAAAGAGGTGGGTGAGCCAGGACCTCGACAGCCGTGCTCTGCGTGTGACCGCACTTGGCCGAAGGGAATTGCAAGCACGTTTTGACCTCCAAATCTAAGGGATGATGGCACGAAATATTCTGTTGGAACGGAACAGAATCGTGTGGGACAGGCACTCCTGCCTGTGCCGTTTTCTTTTGCTTCTGAAAGTAACTCATGAACTTGTTTTGCACAGGCGAGGGCGCCTGTGCCACACGAGTTTGGAGGAGTTTGCTTCGGCTCACAATTCGAGTTACTCGTAAGCCCACACACCTGCATTCCCTCTTCAATCTGCGCAAATCAGTGGGATCAGTGTCATCAGCGGTAAGCTTTTGGCTATCACGACAAAGCGATTTCTTGCCATCCACAATTTTCCTCTTGACATATCTACTACATACATAGTAGATATACAAACCGAGATAGTAGACTATGACTCTTCCCAAACTCACGAAACTTGAACTGCAGATTATGGAAGTCCTGTGGGACCGTGGCGCCACCTCCATCCGCGAAATTCAGGAAGCCTTTCCCGAGCGTTCACGTCCCGCTTACACCACTATCCAGACCACCGTATATCGCATGGAAAAAAAGAAAGTGGTGCGCCGCGTGAAGAAGATCAGCAACGCGCACATCTTTGAGCCCGTTGTTTCGCGCCACGCTGCTCAGCGCCGTCTGATTGACGAGTTATTAAGCCTGTTCGGGGGACGCACGCAGCCGGTAATGGCCCACCTGATTGAATCCGGCAAACTCACTCTGGACGACCTGCGCGAAGCCGAGAAGACCATGCGCTCGCTGCAAAAGAAGGAGAAGTAGCCATGAATATGCTAGCCGCGCTCTCTCCCTGGATTGTGTTTGGATCTGCCCTCGGCAATCATTTATGGCAGTCAACGGTCTTTGCTGCGGTTGCCGCGCTGCTGACGTTGCTGCTCCAGAAGAACCACGCGCGCACGCGCTATTGGCTCTGGCTGGCGGCATCGCTGAAGTTTCTGCTTCCGTTTGCCCTGCTCGTGACAGTAGGATCTCGCCTGCAATGGAAGCAGGCGCCCGCTCAGCAATCGCAGGTTTCCATCGCCATGGACCAGATCACGCAGCCTTTTGCGCCTGCTGGAGCGCTGGATGCACCGGTGATTCTTCCTCGCACGGCCCGGAGATTGGCGATGCGTGTGCTGCCTCTGGTCGCTCTGACGGTCTGGTTCATTGGCTTTGCTGCTCTGCTGATCTTCTGGAGTGTACGCTGGCGGCGGATCACTCAGGCCATCCGAGAGTCCAAGCCGCTTGAATCAGGCAGGGAAGTGGAGTTGTTAAGGAGACTGGAGCGGAGTCTCGGCATCGTGCGCGCCACCCGTCTGGTCAGCGGAAGCGCCGCGCTGGAACCGGGAATTATCGGCATTCTTCGTCCCGTGATGTTCCTGCCCGCAGGCATTGCCGAACGACTGAACGATTCACAACTATCGGCTGTGATGATGCATGAACTATGCCACCTGCGCCGTCGCGACAATCTGGCCGCTGCGGTGCACATGCTGGTGGAATCCGTGTTCTGGTTTCACCCTCTGGTCTGGTGGATGGGTGCGCGGTTGATTGACGAGCGCGAGCGCGCCTGTGACGAAGAGGTTCTGGCGCTGGGCAGCGAACCGCAGTCCTATGCCGAAGGAATTTTGAAAGTTTGTGAATTCTACCTGGAGACACCTCTGGTCTGTGTGGCCGGTATTACCGGCTCCAATCTTAAAAAACGAATCGAGGCAATTATGATTCACCGCAGCACACGCAAACTGGAGATGGGCAAGAAACTTCTGCTCGCGGCCATCGCCACGGCAGCGCTCATTGGTCCCGTCGTATTCGGGCTCTTCCATCCTGCTCAGAGCCTTGCCCAGTCGGCCGAGAGCACAACCGCTACCACGCCTGGCTTTAAATCCGTCTCCATCCAGCCCAATACAACCGGAAAGGCCATGCCGCCCTTCAACATCGTCGCTGGCCCGGACGGAAATTTTGTCGGCTTCAAATTTAGTAACAGCACTTTTCTCGCCACCCACGCCACCTTGCCGCAGATCATTCACATGGCCTACGGTGTGCTCGATTTTCAAGTCACCGGCGGACCGGACTGGCTCACCCGCGAAAAGTATGACGTGAACGCAAAATTTCTGAACGGCATGGAAGACGCGAAATTCTGGAGTCTGCCGCAGGATGAACAAACCAGCCGCATGGATCAGCGGAGACTTGAGTTACAGGCGCTTCTGGCCGACCGCTTCAAACTGGTGGTCCATCGCGAAACCAGACAACTTCCTGTTTACTCACTGACCATCGCTGCCAACGGTCCCAAATTGCGGGACGCCCGAGCAGGTGATACCTATCCGGACGGATTCAAGCTCAGAAATGGCACGGCGATGGGAGCAGGGTTGTGGGTCCCGCAAAATGGTGTGCTCCTTGGACAGGGTGTCTCCACACGCGCGCTGGCCGCACATTTGTCCCAGCAACTGGGCCGGCTGATTGCGGATAACACTGGTCTCTCCGGCAAATACGATTTCAAGTTGCAGTTTGCTCCTGGCAAAGACGAATCCGCTTCTCTGTTTTCGGCAATACCGGAACAGCTAGGCCTGCAACTGACTCCGCAGACCGGCCCGGTTGAAATGGTCGTCATTGACCGCGCCGAACCGGCGGAGACTGTTGCGGGAACCACAAATCTTCTGAAGCCTGTATCAGCTCAGGAACAATCGCACGCGGGCTCAGGCTCTCCATTCGCCTTTGCAAGCGTTTCCATCACGCCAAAAGGAACAGCGGCTCCAAACGCGATTCTCCGCACCCGGATCGAGCAGCACGACGGCAATGCCAAATTTGAGAACCAATCTCTCAAGAGTCTTCTGCAGGTTGCATTCGGCGTGGACGGATCACAGCTCTCGGGAGGGCCTGACTGGATCGGCTCTAACCTGTATGACATGACACTTACAGCAGGAAAGACGCTGCATGGGGACGAGTTCAGGCAGGAATTGCAGCAATTGCTTGTGGATCGGTTCAAGCTCGCCTTTCATCGCGAACTGCGGCCCTTACCCGTGTATGAGTTAACCGTCGGTAGCAGCGGCTCAAAGCTGGTTGAAGAAGCTCCTGGAACTCACCAGGGAAATCACTTCAACGCCGATAATGGGACCGTAAATGCAACCGAAGTCACAATCAAACAGCTGGTCGATTTTCTGCAACCACAGCTCGCCCGGCCTGTTGTAGACAAGACCGGGCTGAATGGCGCCTATGACTTTGCCATGACGGTGGAGAACTGGCAAAAAACCAGGAAACTGGATAACGGCAAAGACCCGCACATCGAAGCTCTGATGCGCGCCGTCTCAGAACAGCTGGGACTGGAACTGAAACCGGCCACTGATCCTGTTGAAGTTCTGGTCATCGACCACGCCGAGCCGGTGAGCACCGATCGCAGAGAGACTGCTACGCGGTGAAGGCTTCCGCTACACAACATTGATCAGGCAAAATCGTGTGGCACAGGCACTCCTGCCTGTGCCTTGTTTTCTTTTCATCTAAAAGTTTTTATCTGCGCAAATCAGTCCGATCAGTGTTTATCCGCGGTAAGGTCTTTCTTTGCTATGCCAGCTCCAGCTCAATCTTCTTGTGCTCTGGATCGAGCTTCGAAATCCTGAAGCTGCAAATCTGTCCTGCGCTCGCGGCCTCGCGCGTGGGAGAACTCGCTCCGCCTGCGCCCTTCCAACGGGCTTGAAGCATTGAACTCAGGGAACCCAAATCTGCCTTAGCTGAGCCGCTTGCCGCCTGGGCCGCTTCGGCGGTTTTCTCTTCTTTTATGCGGCACGAGCCGAACACGCCTTCTCCCAGCTCAACTTGAGCGAAACCGCCGTTCACTTCGCTCATACGTCCCGTGACCACGTCGCCTGCCTTGTGCTCGGCAATGTACTCATCCAGGCTTGACGGCACCATCTGCTTGATCCCCAGCCGCAACCGCCGCCGCTCGGTATCCACTTCCAGCACCTGCGACTTCACCGGCTGGCCCATCTTCACCACTTCCTGCGGATGGTTGATACGCTTTTCCGCGCTCATGTCGCCGATGTGGATCATTCCTTCCACGCCTTCGGTCAACTGCACGAACGCGCCAAACTTCTGCACGCTGATCACAGTTCCTTCCACCACGGATCCCACAGGGAACTTGCGCGGCACATCTACCCAAGGATCGCCCAACGCCTGCTTCAAGCCCAGAGAAATGCGTCGCTCGCCCGCATTCACGCCCAGGATCACCGCTTCCACGGTGTCGCCCGGTTTCACCACGTCACTGGGCTTGCGCACTTTTCTGGCCCATGACATTTCTGAAATGTGGATCAGGCCCTCCACTCCAGGCTCAATTTCCACAAATGCGCCGAAATCGGTCAGCCGGCTCACCGTCCCACGGACTCGCTCAGCAACTTTATATTCGTCGGCAACAGAATCCCACGGATGCGGCTGGAGCTGCTTCATGCCGAGGGAGATACGCTTCTTTTCCGGATCAATCTTCAGGACAATCGCTTCAATCTCCTGCCCCACCGCAAGCACATCAGAGGGCCTGGTGATGCGAGTCCATGCGATCTCAGCTACGTGCAGCAGACCTTCCACGCCGCCTATGTCCACAAACGCGCCGTAATCCATCAGACTGCGAACGGTTCCGCCGACGGTGTCACCCTCTTTGATTTCCGAAAGCCTTCTCTCTTTTCCCGCTCTCGCCTCATCTTCAAGGACCGCGCGCCGGTCCACCACCACGTCTTCATCGGCGATGTCCAGCTTGATGATCTTGCAGCGGATCTCCTGCTCCACCAGCTTTTCCATCTCAGCTGCATCATGGGCTCCGCTGCGCGATGCCGGCATGAACGCGCGCACGCCGATGTCAACACTCAGCCCGCCTTTAATCACCGTGGTCACTGTGCCCACAATAGTGGCTTTTTCGTCGAATGCTTTCTGGAGAGACTCCCAGTCAGTCACCCGCTGAATCTTGGCTCGTGAAAGCTGGTAATAACCCTCAGGATCGCGGCCCTTAATGGAGACTACCAGCTTGTCGCCGGGACGCAGCGCTTCGCCGACGCGCAACTCAGCAACAGGCAGAATGCCTTCAGTCTTATATCCAATATCCAGATAAACGGAATCCGCAGAAACGGCTATGACCGTCCCTTCAAGACCTTTGCCGCCATCTTTGTGCGTGTGAAGATGGCTGCGCTCAAACTGAGAGAGCACATCGCCAAAAGATTCGTTGTTGTCAGGAGTAGCCGGGCTGCCGGACTGAACTTCAGGTGTGTTGGGATCAGAAACACTTGGATTGGACATGAAAATCGCAGGCTCGCTGTGAAGTGAATATCTATTAGGATACCACCTCTGCCTGCGGCCTGCGGCGGAAGGTTTGGGTTAGGGCTTTACAGCAACCCGAAAGTTTCCCTTGCCTGTGGCAAGCTCCTTTCCGTTCGCGTCCACTGCGGTCACGGTCCACTTGAGCGGCTTGCCGGGAACCATTTTGGCCTGTACGCCAGGATCAAGGTTGATGGAGTTCGTGGTCGATTTCGATTCCCAGATTTTGTCGCCGGTTACGTCATCCACCTCCACGGAATAACTGCTCGCTCCGGGCACAGCTTCCCAGGTCAGTTGATCT
>JAICYU010000036.1 GCA_025934025.1 Terriglobales bacterium | reverse complement strand
ACTGGCGGGCGTAGGCGGAAAGAGATTCCACATAGCGGCGCTGGCCTTCGGCATAAATCGTGTCAAACGCGAGCGACGATTTGCCGGATCCGGAGACGCCGGTGACCACGGTAAGAGCGTTGTGCGGAACCTCGAAGTCCACATTCTTGAGGTTGTGTACACGAGCGCCGCGAACAATGATGCTTTCGTTGGCCGAGAGGGGCATCGTCACCAGGGACAGCCGATTTCTGGCGGACTGTCACAGAGAGGGCCAGGAATACGGCTGAATCTTTCTATTATAAGGCGTAATCTCGCAGGCAGGAGTGCCCATTCGACTCCCTTCGGTCGCTCAGGTGCTGACCTCCCATCTCGTGGACTGCAACGTTAGCGGTTCACAACCTCCTGAACCCATGCAATAAAATGTCCTTTTGGAGATTTCTGCTGAATGAAGAAAGTGGTCGAGCGTGAGCGCAACAAGAACTACTATCGCGTACTGCATGTGCCCATCTGGATTTGGGTATTCTGGATTCTTCCCGGCAATCTGACGGTAGATTTGTACGCCCATGGGCCGGACCGGCGCCATTGGATCTGGCTGGCAATCGTGATCGTCGTTTGCGCCTGGCGTGGCTACGCCGGACGTTTGCCCGGAGCGGAGCCGCAACCGTACATCACACATTACGGCGAGGACAAGCCGAATCTCTGGTATCGCGTGATCTGCTATACCACAGCCTGGATTGATCTGCTGGTTCCGTTTGCGATCAATCTTGCCGGGCTGGCACTCTACGTCATAACAGGGAAATATCGTTTCGGTGATTTGTACACGGCTGAGTACTACGGTTTGGCAGCCGTGGTTGTGGTTTTCGCCGTGCTCGACTTGATTCCGCGCGCAAAGCGCTCTACTCGGAGCGAAGGCGCAGAAAAGGGCTGGTTCTACGTCGCGGTCTGGACCGTGGTCCCTACGCAGCTCGCCGGTTGGGCCATGTGGCGACTGGGGCGCTGGTTCGATCTTTCTTCCACATCGCTGGGCGAACTGCGACTAACGACGTTTCTTGTGGTTGCGGGATTCTTCTTCGCGCTCGGCTATGCCGGCAAACTGCCCCGAACCTCCAGGTACATTGTTGCTGAAGGAACGGTTTCCGATGTTGAGGTTTCGGCAGGAATTTAACGGCTTTCAAGCTGTGGAACGCGGGCACTCCGCCCGCGATAAAGCTGAAAACCTCTTTCGCGGGCAGGAGTGCCCGCGTTCCAACGTAAATGGGGCGGCTGCTCTCGATTTGCCCTCCGGTTCAAGTCTGGTGCTTGCGCAACTAAGCAATCGCATCTGGGTTTGCATGATAACCAGCTAGTTAATACCCGTCAGGCAGGTTCTTTGAGCAGCACCGGCTTAAGAGGGGGCATCACAGCTAGCGGATCCGCCGCTCCGTCTAACTCACCAAAGAGGGATGAAACGCATGAAGAAGATCTGGTTTTTCATTTTGAGTTTGGCCCTGACCGGCGTGTTGGTACAGGCGCAGACCAAAGACAAGGACAACGACAAGAAAGCACAAACAGCAGCAGCTAAAGATGAAGCGGCTGAAAGATCAGTGCACATTACTTCCGGCCCGACGGTGGCAAATCTGACTGCAACCTCCGCCACCATTGAATGGGCCACAAACAAGAACGCTGCCAGCGATGTGCATTACGGTTACTCCGGAGGGCACGAGAAGATCGCTTATGAAAAAGGCGGCTCTACGAATCACTCCGTCACGCTCAGTGGATTGAAACCGGGCCAGACCTACACTTACAAGATCATGACCCGGGAAAAGCAAGTGCGGCAGCAGGGAACTTTTCAGACGCCCGCACAATAGAATCCAACACGGAGTTTCGAGCCCTGCGGTCCGCAGGGCTCTTGTTTTTAGATTCGGACCATTGGCGGGTTTTGGAATTCCGTCAGCTCACCGGAACCGCCCCACAGGTGCGGATTGCCCATAATTCTGCAACCCTTTAGAATGAACTCTCACGCAAAGAACCCTGAGATCGCGCGTTCCTTGGAGAGTACTGCGGAGCGGTAATGACCCTATTGAAATCCAGATATGGGCTGGGAAGTCTGGCCCTGATTTCCATATTTCTGCTGGCAGGCTGCAACGATACCCTGCGACAATTCATCACGCCTGTACCAAAACCTGGGGGCGATCCCTCAGGTCTGGCCAATGCAGTAGTGCTATCGCAGAATCCGGCGGGGAATGGCAGCACACTTCACATTGACGTCTCCGGCGACAGCATTTCCGGAATTGTTTCCACCGGCGCCAACCCGGTGTTCTTCGGCAAGAGCGGCAGCCGCGTTTACATTTTGAACGGCGATAACACCATCACCACTTACAACGGTTTGCTCCCACTGCAAGGCCAGCCAAGTACCGTCACGCAGCCGGGGGCGGCCTCAGGCGCTATTTCAGGCAGCGGCAGCAGCGTGGGTAATTTTTATCTGGCCAACCAGGCAACTGGGAATTCCAGCACCATTGCGCCTTCAGCCGGTCTCTTCGCGGTAAGCAGCCTTGTTCCCGTTGGTTCAAATCCGGTGGCGATTGCGGGCAATTCCAGCAACAACAAAATCTACGTCGTGAACCATGACAGCAATACGGTTACCGTTATCTCCACGACCGACAACACGATTGTGGCCACCATTGACCTTGCCAATGTCGCAGCGCCGCTCAAGCCTGGAGTGAATCCGATTTGGGGAGTCATGAGCAGCGATGGTGTGCACGTTTTTATTGTGAACCAAGGGGACGGAACGGCATCTCACACCGGCAGCGTGAGCGTGATTGATACTTTTCTTGATCAGATCATCACCACGGTTGACGTTGGTCAAAACCCAGCAACTTCGTCTCCGAACTATGCGGTGTATGATCCTGCGTTGCAGCGACTCTATGTAAGCAATACCGGCGAAAATAGTGTCAGCGTGATTGACGCCAGCCGGATTGATCTTGCCGCGGTGCCGCAGCTTCTGCCGAAAAATATCGGCAACGTCACGGTTTCAGGCAGACCTATTTCCGTTGCGGCTCTTTCTGACGGAACTCGCGTTTATGCGGCGCTGGGAAACTGCCCGCCGGGAACCAATCACACCAATCTTGTGCAAACGCCAACCAACCCTACCCCCAATCTTCTTGGTTGCACGGGAAACCTGGTGAGCGTCATCAGCACCAATTCATTGCGCGAAGCAAAGACCATTCAGGTTGGAACGGGAGCAGTTTCCGTGGACGCCTCGCTTGATAGTTCGCGGGTATATGTGGTAAGCGCTCTGGACACCACCACCATTCACGATAACGTGAACACGCCCCCTCAGGCTGATCGAGTTTTCAGCACGCCTTCAATTTCTGTAATCACCACAACCACGGATGAAGTGTTCCGCCCGCCAAGCGATCCCTCGATTGTTGGACCGGTACCCACGTTCCATGCGCCGCAACAGAACGCGAGGTGCGCTCCGGCAATAGATCCCACCTTCAACAACAAAGTGCCACTACCGTGTCCGTCGCAGAATGCTTTCCTGGTAAGGACGTTGCCGTAGGTGCGTTCAAGGAGAACTTGTCCGCCGCTACAAAGCCGAGAAATCTCTTCGCGGGCAGGAGAGTGCCCGCATTCCAGCGTAAAGGGACTTAGCCGATTTTCTTATCGGCCTTGCGGCGGCCGTTGTAACGCATGGCAATATTCATAAAGACCGTGCCGCCATCCGCGTCAAAACACATCACGAGGGCTTCCTGATCTTCGGTGCTTTTCTCGCCGGTGGTTTCGGCGTGTGCAACCGGAGGAGTGATCTTGAACTTAAATCCCTGGTCGTTGAGAGAAGTGACAGCGCTGCCAATCACCATGTTCGCCAATTCGCAGACAGTCTCACTTGCGATTTCCGGGGTCTGCGGCATCGGCTCACCGGCCAGGGTCCCTGCGACGCGGGCAGCAGTGGCGAGGTCAACGTCGAAGATTACGCGGCCTTCAATATCGCCCTTGATGGTGACGAGTGAAGCCACCCCCTTGGGACGAAAGGCTTCCTCCTCCATGGTGACGTCGCTCATGCGCGTGGAGCACTGAAGGGTCTCGGCCAGGACCGCATCGGCGGCGTTGATGAACGGCTGGATCAGTTCCATTCTCACGGTCAGTTCTCCTGGGCTGCAGTCGCGGCAGCAACAGCGTCCTCGCCCATCACGTACTTGATGACTTCGTACAAAATTTCCGGCTTCACCGGCTTCTGAACAAAGTGGCGAGCGCCCTTTTGCAGCGCAGCAACAATGTTTTCCTGATAGCCGACGGAGGACACCATGACAATGCGCGCTTCCGGATGGGCTCGCACGATGCGCTCGGCCGCCTCAATGCCTTCCATCTGTGGCATGGTGATGTCCATCAGCACCATGTCGGGTTTGGTGCGGTCGTATTCCGTGATCGCGGTGCAGCCGTCGCCGGCCTCGCCGACCACTTCGCCGCCGAACGATTCGACGATTCTGGCGACGTTCTTGCGCGCAAATACAGAATCATCCACCACCAGGTAGCGGATGGCCTTGCGGTTTTTTTGAGTCAAAGAAGGGAACTGCTCCATAAATTTCTCCTTACATCTCCAACTGAACTGTTTCCTGGGGCTTAGGCCGGTCAGGATTGCAGTGGCCCGTAATGGCCGCCGCCATGGTTTCCAATGCCAGAATACGCATGGCGTGCCCGCGTTCTATGGCTGCCTTCGGCATTCCAAACACCACGCAGGAATCTTCCGACTGCGCTATGGTGAAGCCTCCGGAGCGTTTGATCTCTCCCAGGCCGGCGGCGCCATCATCGCCCATGCCGGTCATAATTACACCCAGAGATTTTTCGCCAAACTCTGCGGCGACGGAATGAAACAGCACGTCCGCGGAGGGGCGGTGACCATTCACCCGTGGCTCCTCTGACAAAATTGCAGTGGCTGCGAGCGGCATCTTTCGTACACTGATGTGTTTGTCGCCGGGACAAATAAGCGCGCGCCCCGCAATCAGCAGATCGCCGGACTGGGCTTCCTTCACTTCAATCGCGCATGACTCGTTCAGGCGGCGAGCAAACATTTCTGTAAATCCTACAGGCATATGCTGCACGATAAGAATGCTTCCAGGAAAGTCCTCCGGCAATTGAGAAAGAAGGTACTGGAGGGCATTCGGTCCTCCGGTGGAAACGCCAATGGCAACAATGTTGGCCGGTCTCCGGCGCTCCTTGCTTGCCTTTTTTTCCTTTTTCGTGAGCTCGGGAAGAAACGGTTGCGCGGCTTTCCTGACCCGGCTGCGCGAGGCGATCTTGATCTTGTTGATCAGGTCTTCCGCGATCGCATCCATGTGACTCGAGGCGGCATCGCGCGGTTTGGCAACAAAATCAAGCGCTCCCAAAGCGAGCGCCTTAAAAGTAGCGCTGGCGCCTTCAGTGCTCAGCGCGCTCACAACAATTACCGGCAGATGCTGTTTGCGCATCATTTGGCGTAAGGTCTCCATACCGTCCATGCGAGGCATCTCGAGGTCCAGAGTGACGACGTCGGGATTAAGCTCTTGAATTTTCTTCAGGCCAAAATCGCCATCCATCGCGGTGCCGACCACCTCAATGCTGCTGTCCCGCTGCAAGATTTGCGGAATCAGCTTGCGCATCAGTGCTGAATCGTCCACTACGAGAACTCTAATCCTGTCACTCACGCGGAAGCCCCCACAGCCAGCCGGGCGCGGCCCTGCCTTGCGACAACGCTCGCCGTATTTAAAATTAGAACCACAGTTCCATCTCCCAGCACAGAAGCCCCGCTCACCAGGTCTGTCGCGACAAGTTGATCGTCCAGGGCCTTGATGACCAGCTCTTCTTCGCCAGAGAGCTTGTCCACCACCAAAGCAAATTTGCGGTCGCCCACGGCCACCACTACCAGAAAAATCTTCTGGCCAGCTGGAGACTCCTCGTCCAGCCCGTGCAGATCAATCAACGGAATCACCCGATCGCGAAGCCGGATCATGTCGCGCTGCTCCACGCGCTGCACATCCGAGCGCGAGGCGCGTGTGATCTCAACGACTGACGAAAGCGGAACCGCATACATGCGTTCATCAACCCGAAACAGCAGGGCCTTGATAATGGCGAGCGTGAGCGGCACTCGAAGATAAAACGTGGAGCCTTGTCCCGGATTGGTGCGCACGCTCACGGTCCCTTTGAGCCGGTCAAGAACGCTTTTGACTACGTCCATCCCCATGCCTCTGCCGGAGATCGAGGTCACCTGCTCTGCGGTGCTCAACCCCGGACGAAACATGAGATCGAGAGCGTCTTGTTCGCTCAGGACGGCAGCTTCGCTCTGCTTGACAAGGCCACGTTGGATCGCCTTGGACACAAGAGCGTCGCGATCAATGCCCCGGCCATCGTCGCCGGCTTCGATCACGATCTGATTGCCCTGATGGTATGCCGAGAGAGAGATTCTTCCCTGAGAACTCTTGCCCAGGGCTGCTCGTTCCGCCGGCATCTCGATGCCGTGATCAATGGCGTTCCGGACCAGGTGCGCCAGAGGTTCTGCCAATGCGTCGAGAATGCTCTTGTCAAGATCAGTGTCCTGACCGCTGATGCTCAATTCCACATCCTTGCCGCAGGTTTTTGCGACATCCCGCACAATTCTGGGAAAGCGGCGAAACAGATGGTCCACCGGGACCATGCGAATTTTCATCACCGACTTCTGCAAATCGTTCATGATCCTCGCCTGGAATCCCAGCGCGTCAGCAAATTTTCGCTTCAGAGGATTCCTGGGAAACTGCGATTCGAACTCGCTGACCGTCTGGTGAAGCATGCTCTTGGCAATGATGAGTTCACCGAGCAGGTTCATTACCGAATCAATTCGCTCGGCGTCTACCCGCAGCAGGTTCTCGCCGCCGGCAAAGCTCTGTTTGCGGACAATTTCGTCCAGCGGAGCGGCTGATTCTTCGGTGGGTTCGGAAACAATCTCCTGAATCGCAAGCGCTGAATCCTGAGACAAGCTCTGGATCAGCACATCCGAAACAATCGAAGGAATCCAGCACTTTTTCGCGACGGTCTCCTGATCCAGATGACTGGAGATGGCTGCCTCCATGACGTCCACTTCCTGCGGCAGGACTTCCTCGCCCGGGGAGATCGCCAGAATCGTTCCAGATTGCTGGAGGACGTTGCGGATGAGTTGCATGGCTGCCGGACGCATGGGGCAATGCCGGTCAATGGCGATAGCTATGCAATACACGTTTTCGCCGGCTTCCAATGCGCGGCTTATCTCCATTTGCTCATATTCGCTCCACGCGAAACGGGCCTGGAGTTTTGCCGTGGCGGCCGCGTTCCCAGGACGAGTTACATTGCGAATCTGCTGTTTGAGTTCCTCTCTGTCTGGCGGCTGCATGTTTTCGCGATAGGCAGAGAGCATGGAACTGAACGTATCGGAAGCGATCAGGACGACATCCGCTAGCGCGCTCTTTGCCTGGGCTGCAACCTCAGGAGTCAGAGCATCTTCCAGCAGATGGGCAAGCTCACTCAGTTCCTGGTAACCGCAGGCAGCCGAGTCACCTTTCAAGGTGTGCACAGCGCGTCGCACTTCGCGCAGCACCTGTTTGTCCAGAGGATTTTTCTCGAGCTTCAGCCCCTCATCATTAAGCAGTTGCAAGAGCTCGGATGCGGTCTCAAAGAAGAGCTCCCGCATCTCAGCGGCGCGTTCATCGGAGAAAAAGTTCACGCCGTGACCTCGATCCGCTGGTACGCCGTGCCGTTGTTCTGGTGAATCATGCGATAGCGGTCGGTGAGCCCGAACAGGCTCTCCGCATGGCCGATGAAGAGATAGCCCTCGGAGTTCAAGCAGCGGTGGAATTTCTGAATGAGCCGTTTCTGCTCGGCTTCATCGAAATAGATCATCACATTGCGGCAGAAAATGATGTCATTGCGTTGCGGCAGGAATTCGGTCTTGAGATTGTGAAAGTCGAAGTGGACCAGTTCTTTCAAGCCCTTCTTTACCGCGTAACGATCGCCGACTTTGTCGAAGTAGCGCAGGCGAAAGGCGTAATCCACTCCATCCATCTGCGTTTCCGGGTAGATGCCTTCCTGCGCCGCGCGCAAAACCGTGTAATTGATGTCTGAGGCAAGAACTTCCACCTTCCACGGCGGAGGAATCAGCGGCTTCGGCGTGGGCATGGCGAAGGGAAGAGGATTGCGTAAGTAGTAGTAGGCCAGCGCATCACAAATCTGCATCGCCACGGTGTAGGGTTCCTGGCCGGTGGAGCAGCCCGCGCTCCAGATTCTCAAACTCCAATCACGGCGCTCCTGTTTCTTCCGCAATACCTCTTCAAGTATTTGCTTCTGAAAGAATTCCAATTGCGGCTTGTTGCGGAAGAAGCTGGTTTCATTGACGGTGAGATTTTCAACCAGCGCCGCCAGTTCATTCTTGCCGTGCCCGCTGGTGAGGAGCCGGTAATAGGCGTAGAACGATTCCAAGCCACAGACTCGCAGCCTGCGCTGAAGCCGGTCGTGAAGAAAATGGGCCCGGCGCTCGTCGAAATACATGCCGCATTCCTGATAAACGAGCGTCTGAAGCAGCTTGTATTCAGCGTCAGTAATCTGGATTTGCACTCCGGTTGCAGCCATGGTTTTCCTGATTCGTTATTTTGCAGTTATCACGCCAGGGTTTTCGCCGGCGACGTTCTGTGTTGCCTGGGACTCAGCCACTTCTTCAAACCGCCGCAACTCACCGCGTTGCAACGTCTTATTCAGATCAATCAAAATCATGAGCCGACCCTGGAGTTTGCCCAATCCAGTGACGTAATTCAGCTCGCCGTTTTCCAGAACGTGCGGTGGCGGATCAATCTCGTTCTCTGAAATTTTCAATACTTCTGATGCCGCATCCACAATCAAGCCCACCAGCTTGCCCTCCGATTCGCTCACGAGAATGCGGTTCTTCTTGTTGCGCGTGACCGTCTTTTCGCCGAAGCGCTTGCGTAGGTCCACCACTGGAACAATCTTGCCGCGAAGATTGATGACGCCCTCGACAAAGCTCGGCGAATCAGGCACAGCAGTGATTTCGGGTACCCGGACGATTTCATGAATCACGGAAATCGGGACGCCAAAACTCTGCTGTCCAACGCGGAAACCGACGATCTGTAATTCTCCAGGCATGTTGCGTTCTCCGGCTTTCAGTTGTAGTGAGTGGCAGTGGCCCAGTGCCCCGGCGCGCGGCCGGCTCCGTGCCCGTTATTTCCATTGGACCGTCCCTCTCCATTGCTATGCCCGTTGCCAGCGGCATTACTGATGGCATCGAGAATGAAGCGGTCCATGGAATCAAGCATGCTGCGCGACATCTTGGACATCTGCTCTGCCGATGCCGCAAGCTCGGTGGAACCGGAAGAGGAGCGCTGCACCAGCTCTCGCATCTTTTCCATCGCGCGCACCACAGCCTGCGCGCCGGATGCTTGCTCTTCGACAGATGAGTTGATCTCGTGTGTGATCTCGTTCAGCCGCGTAGTGGACTTGGCGATTTGCGATGAACCATGAGACTGCTCGTTGGTGGCAGCGCCGATTTCCTGCGCGAACTTGTAAACCTCCAGGACAACATTGGAAATCTTCTTGAGGGCCCCATTCAGGTCGCTGCCCAGCGTAATGCCTTCGTTCACAATGCTGGTGCTCTTTTCCATATTGTCCACGGCTTTGCGGGCCTCTTTCTGAATGCTCTGAATGAGGTCGGAAATTTCTCGCGTGGACTGGGCAGACTTTTCCGCCAGCTTGCGTACTTCATCGGCAACAACGGCAAAGCCGAGCCCGTGCTCCCCGGCGCGCGCGGCTTCGATGGCGGCATTTAAGGCAAGCAGATTGGTTTGCTCCGCCAGGTCGTCAATCACTTCGATGATTTTTCCGATGTCATCGGCACGCTGGCCGAGCGCTGAAATGATATCGGCCGAAGAGTTAATGGCCGCATTGATTCTGCTGAGCCCGTCAGTGGCTTTTTCCATGGTGGAGATGCCGCTGTGTACCTCATCGCGCGAGCGCTGCGAAATATCCAGCAGCACTTTGGCGGTGTCAGCCACGCGCTGGATGGAAGCCACCATCTGGTCAATGGAGGCCGAGGTTTCGCTCACGTTCGAAGACTGCATCTGCGTGCTTTTGACCATGTTCTGCACGTTGATGCTCATCTCGTGCATGGTGCTGGTGACTTCATCAATTGCAGACGCGGTTTGAATGCTGATCTTGGCGGAATCGTCGGAAGCGCTGGCCACCTGGCTGGAACCTCCGGCCACTTGCGATGCGTTATCGCGCACGTTGCGCACAAGAGTGCGCAGGCCTAATGTCATCTCGCGGAAGGCGTTGCCGAGCGTATCGCGATTGGAGCGGGGCGTGATCTCAGCAGAGAGATCGCCGCCGGCAATGGCTTCAGAAACAGCGGCCATTTCCCGCAGGTAGAGCACCATATTGTTGAAAGTTGTGGCGAGCTGGGCGACCTCATCTTCGCCGCTGCTTTCCACCTTCTGGTCGAGATCACCTGCTTCGGCGATCTGCTTTGTCACTCCGATGAGCTGGTTGAGAGGAATTGTGATGGACTTAGCCACGGTCCACGCAATGAAGCCGCCCAGCAGGAGCATCAGGAACATGCCGCCGATGGTTACGGTATCAATTACGGTTCCTGCCGTGTTTACGGAGGCATCAGCGTTGGCGACAGCTTCGCGCATGATGGTGTCAAGTTGCGCGAGCGGCTCTTCGATTCTCTTTTCGCCGGCCTGGCTCTCGTCGAGGGTGTGGATGCCCTGCAGATAAGCGATCTGAAGTTCAGAAACGGTTGCTGTGCCGGAGTCCACCTCACGGCGCTTTTCGACCATCGGCGTAGCAAACTTTGTTAACCAGATCTTCTGCTGGTCGCGCACTGATTCGAGGAGGCGCTTTACCTCCTCACGCTGCTCGGGAAGGAAGGAAGCTGTACCACCTTCAGTCTGATTGATGATGCGGTCAACATTGGTGGCGCCCTGGTAGAGTTGGTCAGCATCCTGTTGCGTGCCGTTGAGCAAGAAGCTGCGGAGCGCGAGACGGTTGCCGCTGATGGCTTTTTCGAGTGACGACCGCTGGTTTACCAGCTCGATCGTCTTCTTATAAGTATCAATTGCGCTCTGCTGGTGTCCAGCTGCGACCAGGTTGACGATGAAAAAGACAATGACAATGGCCAGCGTAGTGCCGAATCCCCAAAACAGCTTTGCTCTTATGTTCTTGCCGAATCGCATAAACTTCTCGCCTCCACGCGCGCGAACCCTGGTCCGAACGCGTGCTGAACTTTCTCAGGCCGCCCAAGACGGGGAACGCCCCATGCTGGAAAAGCAAGGTGAGTGCCAGGAACCGGAAGGCTTAGCACCTTCGATTACCTGTGTCTTTGTAAGTTGAAGAAAATAAATGGTGGTTGTATAAATCGGCATCCACCTAGACGCGCTAGACGCAATGGACGCAGCAAGATCCAGTCTCAAACGCCGGAAGCTTTTAAGCGTTGGTCTCATCCTGAGAGGCGAACCTAAGTTTTTTCTTCAGATTCGGGGTGGCAGTTTCCTTATTGACTCAAAATGAGATTCCAGAGTACCTTCAGCTTCACAAAGTCCTGAAAACAGAGATGAGACGACGTCGCAAAACCGCCACTCCAGGCCCCCGTGTTCAGAGGGGAACCACCGGACTGCTGCTCTCGCTGCATGAAAACTGCGCGTGGTTACGTTCGGCGGAAGCGAAAAGCCACAAGGACATGCGCCAAGCTTTGGTGGAGTCTGCCCAGCAACTCCTGAAAGCGACAGCTTCAGGTTGCCTGGTTCGGAACAATCAGGACTTCTATGCGGATTCCAGCGCAGCCGACGACGGTCAAACGGACAGTTCCGCGCTGCTCTCTCATGCACGCGCGTTCGCTGCCCAGGCGGTAGAGCAGGATTGCATCCTGGGCTTCCAGTGCTCCTATCAGAACCGCAACGTGCAAAAGCTGTATCACGGTTTGGCGGTTCCGTTGAAGAGCGCCGAGACGGAGACGGTACTAATCGTACTCAGACAAACTAAGTTCTCCTCTGTAGAATCTGCCGCTCTCGATCTTCTCTGCAATACGGCGCGGCTCGCGAGGGAAAACCTCCGCATCGGCGTCACCGATTCACCGCATCAGGCAGCTCTGAGCATCGCTGGCTTGGAAGATGTGGACCAGCCTGACCAGTTCTTTCCGAATTTTGCGCTCAGGGCAGCGAATTTCCTGGGCTTCGATCAATGTTTTGTGGCGACGCTTCAGCCGGAAGGCTGCTACATCCGCTACGGATGCCGCAATGGTTTGCCGGCAAAGGTTGAAATTGAGTTCTTCTCCGCGGCACGACGGGTCTTTGAATCAAACCAGCCGCTGGTTTGCGAAGACCTCTCTTCGTTGCCGGTACCGGAAAGAGCTCAGCTTACTAAGTGGGACGAGAAGACCAGGCAGTATCTTGCCATCCCGCTCCTAGGCGGAGAGAACGAGCCTTTGGGCATTCTCGCGTTTATCAATAAAGCGTCGCGTCAGCCGATTACGCCAGATGACGTTCAACGTGCAACCGCCGTCGCATCCCACGCTGAGATTGCGATGAAAGCCATCCGCCAGAAGCGGGTTTCTGAAACACACAAAAAGCGCGCTGACGATCTGATGGAAATGGCGCTCGACATGGGCTCGGCGTTGCGGCTGCCGGAATTCGTCAAGAATTTTACTGAGCGAGTTGCGCGCATGATGGACGCCCGCTGTGCTCTGCTGGCGCTGGCTCAGGGGAGCAAAGTGCAGGCTGTGGGCTTTTTCGGTCCACGTCCGGAACGCGATCTGCTCCGCCGGTTGAACTCGGCTCTTTCGTCCTTTGCTGCACAGCAAACGGAATTGAAGATTACCGGCAGCGGCGTGCAAGCCCTGGGCGGCGAACTCACGCAAGCGCTGGGCTGGCGCAACCTGACTCTGGTGCGGCTTGAGGGGACCGATTCCGAACTCATGGGCATTCTCGCGCTCGCTGACATTAGCCGCGAGCTTTTGCCCGACGATCTGAACGTGCTCCAGGCAATGATCGTCCACGGCTCGGTGGCTCTCGAAAATTCGCGGCTGTTCACGCGCATCACGCAATCCAGCCGGCAGTGGGCGGAGATTTTCGATTCCATCGCGGACTTCATCGTCGTCCACGACGACCAACATCAGGTCCTCAAAGTCAATCGTTCTCTGGCGGAGTTCATCGGCGTCCGGCCGGCAGAGCTCATCGGCTTGCACATGCACGCGCTCTCCGCGATTACTTCCGATTCGCCCCATCCTTGCCCTTTCTGCCACGAGCACGCAGGCTCTGACGAGTACGTTCATCCCGTGCTGGAGCACAGCTATCTGGTTTCGACTTCAAAGATCAATGGCGCATTGGACGAAGGTTTCCAGACGGTCCACGTTCTCCGCGACATTACTGACCGCCGCGAAGCCGAGCGCCGTTACCGCGAGCTGTTCGACAACGTTCAGGAAGGAGTGTTCTTTGCTTCGCCCGAAGGACATTTCATCGAGGTCAACGACGCTCTGGTGCGCATGCTGGGCTACGAGAGCCGTGACGAGGTGCTCAAGATTGATCTCAATCGCCAGGTTTATGTTTCGCCCGAGCAGCGCGACGAGATCACGCGCCGGCTCAACCAGGATGGCAGCATCCGCAACTTTGAAGTCGCGCTCTGCCGCCAGGACGGCAGCATCCTCTACGCGCTGGAAAATGCATTCGTCGCGCGCGACACTCAGGGCCGCATCATGCAGTATCGCGGCGTCTTCCTCGACATTACCGAAGTCAAAAATTTCCAGGCGCAGCTTCAGCGCGAGCGCGATTTCAGCGGCAAAATCCTGAACAACACTCAAACCATGATCATGGTTGCGGACACGGCGGGTTTGGTGAGTTATGCCAATCGCCGCAGCTATGAGGCCGGCGGCTTCGCGCAGGACGAGCTTGTTGGCCACCGGCTCTCGCGCATCGTGCTGCCGTCGCATCAGGACGCGCTCGCAGAAGGATTTGAAACTGCGCTTCAAGGCATGCAGGTGGACAACCTGGAACTGCTCATCGCTCGCGGTGACGGCACGCAAGGCAAGTTCTCCGTCAACCTCAGTCCCATGCGCGATGAAGCCGGCGACGTGACCAGCGTGGTCGTGCTCATGACCGACATCACCGATGCAGCCATGATCCAGGCCAAGTTGATGCACACGGAAAAAATGGCTGCCGTGGGGCAACTGGTTTCCGGTGTGGCGCACGAGGTCAACAATCCACTGACGGCGATCATGGGCTTCTCCGATCTGCTCATGGAAAATCCTGAAGTCCCTGGCAGCGCGCGCAAGGACCTTCAGGTGATTCTCGAAGAAGCGCAGCGCACAAAAGAGATCGTGCAGAACCTGCTCAGCTTCGCGCGCCAGCGCCCACCGCAACGCCAGCGCCTCCAGATTAATGACATCCTGCGCAAAACCATTGCGCTTCGTGCCTACGATTTCGCCAACCACGGCGTGCAGGTGCTGGAAAACTTCGACGAAACGTTGCCGGAGTTGATCGGCGATTCTCATCAGCTCCAGCAGGTCTTTCTGAACATCTTGAACAATGCTTATGACGCCGTACAGTCTTCCGAAGGGCCCGGGCTGATCGAAATCGAAACCACACAGGACAACGGCTGGGTGGAAGTGCTGTTCCGCGACAACGGCGAGGGCATTCAGCATCCTGAGCGCATCTTTGATCCTTTCTTTACCACCAAGGAAGTGGGGCAGGGAACCGGGCTGGGGTTGAGCATCTGCTACGGAATCGTGCGCGAGCATGAAGGCGAAATTCTCTGCGCCAACAACCAGGACATGAGCGGCGCCACCTTCAGCGTGCGTCTTCCCATTCGCAACAAAGCTGAACTGAAAGTGATCAGCATGGCCGGGGCCCGCCCATGAGTCTTGCTCCATTGTTGCTCATCGAGGACGAACGCTCGGTCATGGACTTCATGCGTACTGCCCTTAAGCGCGCGGGATATGCCTGCTCCAGCGCTGCTTCTGCTGCGGAAGGAATCAAGCTGCTGCAGCAGCAGGAATTCAGCGGGGTGATCTCTGACATGCGTACGCCCGGCGGCCTCAGCGGCGCGGACGTGCATGAATGGATCGTGCTTCACCGGCCGGAGCTGAAGCACAGAATTCTTTTCATTACCGGCGATACCGTGAATCAAGACACTATGAAGTCCCTGGTCCGTACCGGCGTTCCTTATATTGAAAAGCCTTTTCGTGTGCAGCAGTTCGTGGGGACCGTTGAAGCGCTCTTCGGCAAGGCGGCAGTGCAATGAGTTCGTCACAACTCAAAGTCCGCCTGCTGATCGTGGACGACCACCAGAGCATTCGCAAGCTCTGCCTCACCGTCGGCAGTTCGCTGGGTTTCCAATGCACGGAAGCAGAGAGCGCGCAGGCCGCGCTCACCCAGCTTGAGACCGACGCGCCCGATATCATCCTGGCCGATCTGATGATGCCGAACATGAGCGGCCTGGAATTTCTTCCCCGCGTGAAACAACTCCTGCCGCGCTGCGAAGTGGCCATCATGACCGGTCATGCTTCGATTGAGACTGCGGTGCAAGCGATGCGGCTGGGAGCTTACGACTACATCACCAAGCCATTCCGTGTGGACGAGCTCAAGCTTTTGCTCCAGCGCATGGAAGAAAAGATCAGGCTCATCGCGGAAAATCAGTTTCTGCGCGAGCGCGTGAACGCTGACATGGAGCTGAACGGCATCGTGGGTTCGTCCTCGAAGATTCAAGACGTCCTCCGCATGGTGGCGCGCCTCAAAGACACGCGCACTCCAGTCCTGATCACCGGCGAGAGCGGCACCGGCAAAGAACTGGTGGCGCTCGCGATTCACTATCGCGGGCCCGTTGCCAACCGTCCTTTTGTTGCCGTGGACTGCGGCGCGCTGGTTCCCACTCTGATTGAAAGTGAATTGTTTGGCTACGAAAAAGGCGCGTTTACCGGCGCGCTGAAATCTAAAGAAGGCCTCTTCCAAAGCGCTCACGGCGGCACCATCTTTCTCGACGAAATCGGCGAGCTCTCCCTGGAGATGCAGGCCAAGCTGCTGCGTGTCCTGCAGGAAAAGGAAGTCCGGCCCGTTGGCAGCAATCAAAAAATCAAAGTGGATGTGCGCATCCTGGCGGCGACCAACCGCGATCTTGAGGTAGCCTGCCGCGAAGGCAAGTTCCGCAAGGACCTATATTTCCGCTTGAATGTAGTTACGCTACATCTGCCCGCGCTACGCGAACGCAGGTCTGATATTCCGCCGTTGGTCCATTATTTTCTGGATAAGTTTGCGCCGGGCCGTGTGGTTGAAGTGTTTCCCGCAGCCATGAAGCTGATGCTTCAGTACGACTGGCCGGGAAACGTCCGCGAGTTGGAAAACTGTATTGAGCGCGCCATCGCCCTCGGCAGCGGTGACGGCATTCTGGTTCGCGACCTGCCGCCGTCCGTCGCTGGCCACCAGTTGTTTTCCCACGACCACGAATTCCCGGAACCGCAGATGGAAATGCCCAAGCCGTTCTCACCCGAAAGTGATTTGGAAGAGTTGGAACGCAACACCATCAAGCGCGTGTTTGACCAGGTGAAAGGCGACAAAGCCCAGGCGCTCAAGATGCTTGGCATCAGCCGCGCGACTCTCTATCGCAAATTGAAGCGCTACAACATCGGCCTGGAAAAACACGCTTCCGCCGGCTCGTGAAAAACCCTACCGCTGATCAACGCCGATCAACCGCTCAGTCAGCAGGTTCGAGAGCCGCGAAAACGCCCGTGTGTGCCGAATTGCTCTTTTCCCGGCACTGCCGTGGCTGGGCTATAGGTCGTTGCGTCCCTTCGGTACTGGGATCTCACATGACGCAGGCTGGCCCTTTGTTGCCTGCTGACCTAGTGACCAGGGGCCTGGACCGGCGTACGCCAGCAGGAGCAGACCTCCCATAATGGCGAGGTTTTTTCGGAAGTGCGTCTCCTGCACGCCCGCCAACATTCCTGAGGCAGCCCAATAATTGTGAAACAACAGAGTTAACGGAATCATGTACAGAAACATGATGAACGCCGCTTCACGCGCTCGATACCCGGTGATCAGGCAAATGGAACCGCCTATCTCAATGACCGTTGCCGCTGCCAGCAACACCGGAATCATCGGTAAATGACGAGTGCTCATATATTGCACGTTCGCCTGCCAGCTGAAAATTTTGGCCAGTCCGCTCGTCGCAAAGATATAAACCATGAGCAGCCGCCCAAGGAGGGGAAGCAACGGATGATGGAGTCGCATTGTGTTGGTCAAAACAAAGTAGACGGGCAGCAATCGCACACGTTAGCAGGAGGAGGAACACTGAGGACTGGGCCCGGTTTTCTGTTCTTTGTTTTCCCGTCTTTCCCCGGTTTTCCCCGAGGCGTGATCTTTGGACACTAGAGACGTTTTGGTGATAATCTTCTGCTCGCTTTGGCAAAGAACAACCCAAACTGGGCAATCATCTCCATCGTACTGGTCTGCCTTCTACAATTTGGCAGTCCGTCGATTGGCCAGGAAAACGTTCACTCGTGCCCCGCTCCCGAATTGGCTAAGGACAAAAAATATCAACCGGGCCAGGTTTGGCAATACAAAACGCGTCGCGGTGAAGAGGGTTCCCGAATAACCATTCTGAGAGTAGAAACCTTGCCAAAGGTGGGAATCATCGTACACGTCCGGGTGGACCGCATAAGACTTCGAAACTGTGCGGGTGGGCAAGAACCAGACAATTTTCAGCACATGCCTTTCACTAAAGATGCATTGGACCGCAGCGTCACAAAGCTGGAGAAAGACTCTGTTGAGATTCCCGACTTAAGCGGCTACGAGCAATGGCGAGCTGACTGCGGGGGCGTTTACACAATCACCGTGGCGGAAGCGATTAAGGTGGCGGAGTATACATTTAACAAGAGACTCGGCTGCGAACGCCCTTGAGGCCCCAAAGACTTCACGATAAGGGCTGCACGATTGCACCATGGTGCCGGAAGCGTCAGCCTAAATCAATCATCAGTTCAGCTTACCCAATCGAACGATTTGCTTACTGCCCGCTTCCAAAGGCCATACAGTACGTCGCGCTGCTCGTTTGTCATCTTCGGTTGCCAGGTGCGATCGCCCACCCAGTTTGCGCGCAGATCTCTTAGATCTTTGAAGTAGCCTACCGCCAAGCCGGCAGCATAAGCTGCACCCAACGCAGTTGTTGCGTCCTTGCTTACCGGGCGAACTACCGGTCTGCCCAGAATGTCGGCTTGGAATTGCATGAGGAGATCATTCCCCACCATCCCGCCATCCGCGCGCAGCACATCCAATCTGATGCCCGCGTCCTTTTCCATTGCCTCGACGATATCTCGGGTTTGAAACGCGGTTGCCTCTAAGATCGCTCTCGCAATGTGCCCCTTATTGGCATAGCGCGTGAGGCCGGCGATAACGCCCCGCGCACTGTCTTTCCAGTAGGGAGCGTATAAACCGGAAAACGCAGGGACGAAGTAGACGCCGCCGTTGTCGTTCACGGTTCGCGCCAGTGGTTCAATATCGGAACTCTTTTCAATCAGGCCGAGATTGTCTCGCGCCCATTGGACGAGAGCTCCAGTGATGGCAATGCTGCCTTCCAGCGCATAGTGGGCGGGTTGGTCGCCAAGCTTGTAGCCGACCGTTGTCAGGAGACCAGAGTTGGAAGCTATTTTTCGCGTGCCGGTGTTCATCAGCAAAAAGCAGCCGGTTCCGTATGTATTCTTTGCCTCTCCTGGTTCAAAACAGGTCTGGCCTACTAAAGCTGCCTGCTGATCGCCCAGGATCCCCGCAATGGCCACGCCTTGTAGCGGCGCTTCTTGAGCAAGGCCATAGACCTCGCTGCTGGAACGAATTTGGGGCAGCATTGCCGGTGGAATTCCGAATGTTTTCAGGATTTCTGGGTCCCACGACAACGAGTCGAGATTCATGAGTTGAGTACGGCTGGCGTTGGTCACATCAGTAAGATGAGCACCGCCTTTGGGGCCGCCGGTGAGGCGCCAGATCAAGAATGCATCAATATTGCCGAAGATCGCGTCGCCGGAGGCGGCCAGGTCGCGGGCCCCTTTTACGTTTTCAAGGATCCAGCGAAGTTTCAGACCACTGAAATAAGTGGTGAGAGGCAGCCCGGTCTTATTGCGGAATCTGTCCTGTCCCTCGGATTTCGCCAACTCTCTCACATATTCGGCAACTCGTGTGTCCTGCCACACCAGCGCATTCATAACCGGCTTGCCTGTCCTGCGGTCCCATACCACGGTGGTCTCACGCTGGTTGGTGATTCCAATCGCCGCCAGTTCATTGGCGCGCAAGCCGTTTGTTGCCAAAGCGTCGGCAATCACTTCACGCGTGTTCTGCCATATTTCCTCAGGATTGTGCTCCACCCATCCCGGCTGGGGATAAATCTGTTCATGCTCTTTCTGTGACGACGCTACGACTTGCCCGGAGCGGTCAAACACGATAAACCGCGTACTCGTTGTGCCTTGATCAATTGCTCCAATATATGCAGGCAAATCAGTCCTCCTGACATTGTCTGGTTCTTATCCTTCTTTTCAGCAGTATATTGGCCAACTCGCCGCAGGCAGACGGAGTTTGGCGGGACCGTTGCCAAGCGGCGCAATTACGAGTGTGAGGCGGCGGACTCGCGGGTTGAGCAGGATCTTGATGAGTGGAACTCAAATCAGCAAAGAAAGGCTTTCCTGAATCTTTCGCATGGCGTGATTCGATGCCGGCTGCATCCAACTCAAACGAGGGCGAGCCATGCAGGTTTCTACAGGGCTGTTTGTGATCGGTGCGATCGTGCTGGCGTGGCAGGCATTTTTGCTGCTGATGTCGTTGTTTGCGCCCTCGCTCAAGTACCAGGTCGAATCCTTTGAGGCTCCGCCGCTCGACACGGAGCGTTTTCTCAAAACGCTGGAGGCGTTAACCGACGCGCAGGTGAACCATGGCAGCTCCATCACGGTGCTGACCAATGGCGAAAAGTTTTATGAGGCGGAACTCGCGGCCATTCGCAACGCGCAACGCAGCGTGAACCTGGAGGCGTACATTTTCGAGCGCGGCGAGGTGACCAAAAGATTTCTGCAGGCTTTGGCAGAGCGGGCACGCGCCGGGGTGAAGGTGAACCTGACCATTGACGGCATTGGGAGCTTCAGTACGAGGCGCAGCTATTTTCGCGAGCTGGCGGACGCGGGCGGTCGGGTGAAGTTCTATCATCCGTTCAGTTGGAAGAGCGTAGCGCGAATCAACAATCGTACGCATCGCGAACTGCTGGTGGCGGATGGCACGGTTGGGTTTATCGGCGGGGCGGGAATCGCCGACCATTGGCTGATCGGCAGGAAGAAATATCCGCGCTGGCGAGACACGGTGATGAAGGTGGAAGGCGATGTGGTCTGCAACCTGCAAGCCACCTTCGCCGAGAACTGGCTGGAATCATACGGCGAGGTAATCTTCGGCGAGGAATACTTTCCGTCGCCCGAAGCGCGCGGCGCCAGCAAGGCGATGGTGGTGAACAGCGCGCCATCGGCGGGTGGATCCACACGGGCAAGGATCCTATTTCAGGCGTTGGTGGCTGCGGCGAAGAAGACGATCCTCATCAACAGCCCGTATTTCCTGCCTGATCGCAGCATGACGAAGGAGCTGGTTCGCGCATGCAAGCGAGGCGTGAATGTGCGGGTGATTGTTCCCGGCAAGAAGAGCGATCACGCGCTGACGCGCAGTTCCAGTCGCAGGCTCTTCGGCGGCCTGCTCAAAGCGGGCGCAAAGATGTACGAGTATCAGCCGAGCATGATCCATGCCAAGGTACTGATCGTGGATGGATTGTGGTCGGTGACCGGCTCGACCAACTTTGACAATCGCTCGTTCGGGCTCAATGACGAGGTAAACCTGGCGGTGAGGGACGACGCGATCGCTGAGCGTCTGAGCGAAAACTTTGCCGTGGACCTGCGGGCGAGTCATGAGGTTACGCTGGCTGAATGGCAGCGTCGTCCTGCGGTGGAGCGGCTCAATGAGGCGGTGGGTTGGGTGCTACAGCGGCAGCAGTAAATTGCGAGTCCCCGAGCCGGGGTGGAGTCGGGGCATATGATTGCACGGAAATAGTTCGGTAATCGGTGTGGGCGGAGCGCCTTCAGGGCGCGATGCTAGGTCTACCCACGGTGAACCCGTGGGTAGACAGCTCCCATAGAAGGCTTAGGTGTCGCAATCATATTGATTAAGCGGCTTTGGTATAAGCATCCGATCCGTGCTGTTTCACCAACTTGTTATAAACGCCGAGAATCAAAAATGCCGGCGCCCATTGCCCTACGAAGAGGGCCCAGTTGTCTTTTCCCAGGCCCTTCAAGATAGCCGATCCAGCCATTGAGCTTACGGCCGCAGTCAGATAACCAACGGACGGAATTTTGGATGTTTGCGATTCGATGGTACCGGTAAAGGCACCCTCTCTTTCTCCCATAGTTCTTAGAGTCATTTCCCTTATCCCCATTTTTTAATTAGCGATCAGTATCCATGTGATGTAGGCGTACCCCGAGAGGATGGCGCAGCCGGCGCTTATTCGAGGTGGTCAGAAATTTTTGGGAAGCGCATTGCAGGGTTTTTGCAAGCCCGGCAAGCGCTATCTACGCTTGCTGGGAATCAAGCCGGCTTTTGGAAATCAATGCTCTCCGACAGGCTCTCAGGCTGACCCTTTTTTCTACGGCCGCCGGGCAATTACGCCTCACGGCTTCCATTTGTTCAGAAATTTCATGACCTCGTCCGGATCAAGGGAACGAGCTGACTCCCACTCGCCATTCTTCTGCGCGTAGAGCAGGGTGCCATGAGCGTCGAGAACAGCCAGCGCCGGGACGCCCTTATCGAGTGGCACCTGGTAATACAGTGCCAGTTCACTATTCTTTTTGCCGTCATCGCCAATGTCCACATGCACAACCTGGAAGCTCCTCTGCAGAATGGCAGCAACATCCGGTTGATGAAATGCCTGGTCAAGCACGTGGCAGTCGTAACACCAGTTCGCCCCGAAGACCAGGATTATGCGTTGATGGTCCTTCTTTGCCCTGGCTTCAGCTTCGCCAATTTCGACTCTCGCTTCAGCATTTTTGTTGTAGAGATTTGGATTCGGATGCAATGCGGGCGGCATTTTTACAACGTCGGAATGCCCGGCTATTACGATGCGCCAGCCGTCACGCTGTTCTTGCCACGCTTGATTTTCCGTTACATAGCGGGTTCGCAGACCATCCGGGGTCTTGGCCTTCATCGAAACCGCCAGAGTCACCAGATGGAGTCCCTGCCGGTCCTGTTCTCCGACTGGGCTGACTTCAAAGTCGGTCATGCCGGAAGAAATCAGCTTCTGCCAAAAATCGGTTTCAGGAGAAATGCCCGGTACCAGATTTTCTCCATTGGGCATAAACTCCGCCGGCGGATCGGTCGAATACAAATTCTTGAGAGAGCCAATGGAAGCCCCATTCAATGAGTCCTTCCACTTTTGAACTCCGT
>JAICYU010000021.1 GCA_025934025.1 Terriglobales bacterium | reverse complement strand
TGTTCGATGCCCAGGGCAAGCTGATCAAAGATGCCGCGCAGGTTGCGCCCGGCCAGCAAATCAGCGCGCGCCTGTCGAAAGGCAGCCTGGCAGCAGAGGTGATAAAAACCAGCGAGTAAACCAGACCGGTTCACCACAGAGGGCACAGAGAATTTAAACCACAAAGGACACGAAGGTAAGAAACCCAAAATCATATTGCCACAGACGAACACTGATGAACGCTGAGCTGGTCAATTGAAAAGGCATCAGGATTCTTAACCTCCGTGTTCTCAGCGGCCTCTGTGGCAGGAGTCTTGGTTCCCCTTTGCGTTCCTTCGTGTCCTTTGTGGTTGAAGGGTTCTGGTTCTTGCGTCTCAGTGCCTCTGTGTCCTCCGTGGTGAAAAAAGGCCGTTCGATCTGCGTTCATCCTTTGTGGTTGAAGGGTTCTGGTCCTTGCCTCCGTGCCTCTGTGTCCTCCGTGGTGAAGGCGAAGGCTATTCCTTGGAGAAGTCGCACGCTCCACTCATGTTCTGCGTCGGCGGTGTGGGAGGCGTGGCCCAGGGCTTGCCAGTGAAGTCAAGAAACTCCGTCATGTCCGGCATAGACGCGTCGCGCGCGGTGAGCGTGGAAAGCCCCCAACGCTCCTCGATGAATCGCAAATACGCCGTGTAGTCCATAGGCGTGTGCGAGACGAAATTTTTTTTCGAAAATGGCGAGATCACAATATTCGGCACGCGGCTGCCCGTGATGGTGAAGTCTGCTCCCTGCACGTCGTTGGGCAGCAGGTCCAGAGGCTTGATACCGTCCGGGCTTGGCACGGCAAGAGGCGGCACGTGGTCAAACGTTCCTCCACCTTCATCGTGAGCGAAGAAGATGACGCTGTCACTCCATGACGGCCCCTGCATGACGGCGTTGATCAGCTTGGACGCAAACTGCGCGCCTACTTGCACGTTGATGGCTGGCTCGCCGAGCTGAGGCTTGCTGGGATCGAAGTTGCTGGTGTGCTCGGAAAGCCCATCGTGCAGCCCCGGTTCGATAAACGATACGGCCGGCAGATTCCCGGCTGAGGCATCGGCGAAGTACTGCGAGATGGGCGCCAGATGTCCCGAGACGCCGGGTTGTTTAAAGAACGCAAAATCCTGCAGAAACGTGGTCAGGGAGTTGTCGGCGGAATAGATTTTCCAGGAAACACCCGCCGACTGTAGTTCCTCAAAAATGGTCTTGGCCGTCAGTCCTCCTGGTCCGGGCCCGTTGTGGGCGAATCCCTGTGATGTTGCCGCCATCAGGTAATGGCGCGTTACCGGAGTGTTGCCGGGGACGGGCGCGAAGAAGTGGTCACCGATGGCAAATTGCGATGCCATGAAGTAGTAGTAGTTCAGGTCGTTGGCGTTGAAGAAGCCCATCACGCGATGGCCGTCCTGGTCCGCCATGTGGATGCCCAGCGTAGACGCGAACTGGCTGATCTGAAATGCCAGTGAGACAAAGCCATCCATGGGCGAGCTGGCGGAAGCTCCTGCCGGATTGAGCCGGTCGAAGTTTTTGTGCGACTCAGTCCAATCCGGCGTGAGGTCTTCCGTGCAGACTGAGCCGGTGTGGTAGGGCGCGATGTTCGCTCCCGTGGCGGGCGAGAAATTGGAAAACGTTCCAGCGCTTTCGTCTTCAATCGTTGCGGGGGAGCCGACGATGGGAATGCCATTCGCCTGGCGAAACGCACTCATCTGACCGAAGTAGTGGTCGAAGGAGCGGTTCTCCTGCAGGATGATGATCACGTGATTGACCGCAGTGATTCCTTGCGGGGCCGGGGGCGGCGTTCCTCCGGGTGTGGGAGTTGGCATTGGCCCTCCGCTGGTTTTGCTGCCGGATCCGCCGCCGCAGCCGATGACTAACACCGCAACCGCGGTGCACACGAAACTGGACACAAATCTGGAACCCATATATTCACGCTCAAAATGTTTGTGTTTGTTCTCGGGTGGGATGCGTGTTTTCAAAGGCGCTGTTGGCTGGAAGAATCGGGGTTCCGGGCATCTTGTTGCCGGTATGGCGAATCGTGGATTTACGGCAAAGGATGCAAGCGCGCGAAAACCTTACCGCTGAGGAACGCGGATGTGCGCGGATCGGAGGAGCTTTCCTGAAAACAAAACCAGCTCATCACGGAGGTTGGGTTGAGATTTACCGTATCACGGTGCGGCGCATATACTTGCTTCAGGGAGCGGCCTATGAACGATCATCGCACCACCACCGCTGTCTCCGACGCGTCCGCCTGCTGGCCCGCGCTGCCGCTTGAGGCCTGGAAAGATACCCGCGACACGCTGCACATGCTGACGCAGATCGTGGGCAAAGTGCGCCTGGAGCTAACTCCCAAAGTCAATCATTGGTGGAATGTCACATTGCACGTGAGCGCGCGCGGGCTCACTACCGGCATGATTCCTTACGGCGACCGCGTCTTCGAGATGGAGTTTGATTTCATTGAGCACAAGCTGGCCATTCGTTCCAGCAAACCCCAGACGCGCGCCATTGCCCTAAAGCCGCGGCCGGTGGCGGATTTCTATCGCGAGTTCACTTCGGTGCTGCACGAGTTGGGCATTGATGTTTCCATCTGGAAGATGCCCGTGGAAGTGGCTGACGCCATTCCTTTCGATCAAGACACGGTGCACCGGGCCTACGATCCTGAGTATGCGCGCCGCTTCTGGCGGGTGCTGGCTTCAGTGGACGAAGTGTTCAAGGTCTTTCGCTCGCGCTTCATCGGCAAATCGAGTCCTTCGCAATTCTTCTGGGGCAGCTTCGATCATGCGGTCACACGCTTTTCCGGACGCAAAGCGCCGCCGCGCAATGAAGCCGATCCCGTGCTGCGCCGGATCATGGCGGAAGCCTACTCGCACGAAGTCATCAGCGCGGGCTGGTGGCCGGGCGGGGGCGAGGTGAAAGACGCCGCATTCTACTGCTATGCAGCGCCGCAGCCGGTGGGCTTCGAAAAGCAGACAGTGCTGCCACAATCCGCGTTCTATCACTTCGGGCTGGGCGAATTTGTGCTGATGTACGACGAGGTGCGCAAAGTCAAGTCGCCCAGCGAAATGGTGCTTGATTTTCTTGAAAGCACGTACCAGGCCGGCGCCATCACCGGCAAATGGGACCGCGCAGCGCTGGAGCGCGAACCGCAGCCCGCGGCAGGCGCGGCATAAGCAGCCCCAAAAAGGAGATTCTGTTATGGCAAACCGCTGCATTCATCTTGCTCATCCGAAGATTACTGATACTGAAACCAACGTATGCGAAGACTGCATCAAGACCGGCGACTCGTGGGTCCATCTGCGCCTGTGCATGGAGTGCGGCCACGTTGGCTGCTGCGACTCGTCGAAGAACCGGCACGCCACCAAGCACTTCCACAGCAGCAAACACCCAACTATCCGCTCTATTGAGCCGGGCGAGTCATGGACGTGGTGCTATGTGGACGAGTTGATGGGGCAACTGAGTCAGGCTTCGTAGATGCCTGGTGGAACGCGGGCACTCCTGCTCGCGAAGGGTTTTCAGCTTTATTCCAACTCATGTGCGTTCGTGCTAGCTGGACCTATTCGAACCGCTATGAGGGCCCCGCCGACATACGGTTTACTCCGCTGTCTGCTCCCGACACCGCCAGCCGAGGCGTGATCGTGATGTTTCAAGTGGACCGCCCGATTAAGGGCTTGGGCGCAACAGCGGCGAAAAGGCTCGCGAGCGGGAATTCACGCAATTCTAGGGCGCACAAAGCAAACGCCGGCGGTAAGAAGAAATCTGCTCCCGCAAAAAAAGAAGCAGCGGGCGTTCTGCTCGGAAGTAGCCCGCGGAAACGAGGCTCAAACTTTAGTGAGATGGGTGCGCGCCAGTGGCGTGCGGTCAACCGGCTGCCTGCCGGGAAGCCGCTAAGCTCCACAGCCGGTGGACCGCACCTACCAGAGTAGGACGCAGAATCGGCAGTGTGGGAACACGCCAAGTTGCGCCTGGAAATGATGGAACAGCCTGGCAACACCTGGCCCCGCTGAGGGCCCGGTTTTGCCCTCGGCCCCCTGTCAAAAACGCCCCGCCTCGCTTCCCAGCCCTATTCCCGGTACCAGGAGCTTCCCGTCGATTCCGTCCGGCGACCATGCATCTACGATCGCCTTCGCCATCCTGGCAATGTTCACCTCGCCCTCATTGTCCACCGTCCAGGTCTGGTCCGCATTCTGATACGTGAAGATCGAGATCACTATCGGCCCGTTCTTGCCTGCCACGATTGCGACATCATTGCGCACAGCATCCAGGCTTCCGGTCTTGCTGGCGATCGCCGAGCCGGTCTCGCTTGAATCCAGCGTCTCTATGTAGCGGGGAATCGTGGTTCGATAGAACTGGTTCCGCAGCATGGTCAACGCCACTTGGCAGATTGTGGTATCGCCCTCCTCCGGCGCCTCGCCGCCCGCGCCGAGCCGGCAGCGTCCGATCCGTTCCATCACCAAGGCCATCTCGCGAGCGGTCGTCTTACCAAGGCCGAATTTCGGCTGGTCCGCGGGCATTGGTCCGGTGGCCGGCTTCATGACTTTCTTATAAAGATGTGTGTCTTTCAGGCCCATCCAGGCAATGCGAGCATTCACCGCGTCAACACCGAAGCGGTCAATGGCCAGATTTGTGGCGGTGTTGTCGCTCACCATCACCATCATGGAGAGCACGTCCTTGAGCGTCATCGTCAATGGAGCGTCGAAAAACGCCAATACGCCCGACCCGCTCACCGCATCGCCCTTGGCCAGGGTAATCTTCTCGTCCCAATGAGCTTTACCCGCGCGGACCTGCTCCATCGCTTCAAACAGGATTGTGAGCTTGATCACCGACGCCGTCTGTACCGGCTGGTCTGCGTTCAACGCAACCGCGCGCGCCGTATTCAACTGCCTGGCATAGACTGCCACCCGTCCGTGATGCGCCGCAGCCAGCGCCGCCAACTGCTGCTCCAGTTTCGTATCCTTCGCATCCGACGATGTTTGCTTCTTTGCTGTCGCGCCTGGCGTCTGCGCCTTCAAGATCCCGGCGAGCGCCAGTGAAAGAACTGTCGCAACCAATTGCTTGCAAATAATTCGGTGTCCCATGGTCATTGCATCTTACCGCAGGAGCCGAATCAAACTTCCTGAAGGGCTGGCGAGGCTTGCAGCGAGAGTTCCCGGTGGAGTTCATCCGCGCGCTCCAGAGCCTGTGTGATATTGGCGCAGATGTTCTCTCTGCCAACATGCTCCTCGAATTCCGCTCGCTGGATCATCATGGCAGGCTGTTCGCGCGCGCCGCACAGAATCAGCCCGCGCCCGGAAGCATGCACCTGGTCGGCCAAATATTCCAGCGCGCGCAATCCGGTGGCGTCAATGGCGGTCATGTTGCGCAGCCGCAGGACCAGGATTTCAGGCAGTTCCGGCAGCCGCTGCACCAGGCTCTCAATCTTGTCAGCGGCGCCGAACAGAAACGGCCCATGAATCCGGAACACTCGCACGTAGCTGGGAATCACCTTGTCCTGGAGACTGTGCTTACGCCCTTCTGCGATGTACTCGTCGGTGGCCTCGGCCACGGTTGTGGTGGAAGTGACTTTGCGGATAAATACCAGCGCGGCAAGAATCATTCCTGCTTCCACTGCCACGGTGAGATCGGCAAAAACGGTGAGCAGAAAAGTCACTGCCCAGGTGCCGATTTCAAGTTTCGAGAGCTTCAACAGTTCGGGAATTTCGCCCCATTCGCCCATGTTGTAGCTCACCACCATAAGGATGGCGGCAAGCACCGCAATAGGTACAAACCGGGCCGCGGGCGCCGCGAAGCAGACGATCGTCAGTAGCACCAGCGCATGCACCATTCCTGCCACCGGACTTCTGGCTCCGGAGCGAATGTTCGTGGCCGTGCGCGCGATCGCGCCGGTTGCAGGAAGTCCGCCCACCAGCGGCGAAAAGAAATTCGCGATTCCCTGTCCTATGAGTTCAACGTTGGGGTTGTGGCGTTCGCCTTTTCCGAACATGCGATCGGCCACCACGGCCGACATCAGCGATTCAATGGCGCCCAGCATGGCCACGGTTATCGCCGGATTAATCAGCGGGCGAACCAACTCCAGCCGCAGCCGCGGCGCTCGAAAAGCGGGCAATCCGGCAGGGATGCCTCCAAAGCGCGTTCCAATCGTTTGCAGTGGCAGCCGAAACAGCCATACCAGCAGAGTTCCTGCGGCCAGCGCCACAATGTACCCAGGGACGCGTGGCACGTACTTGCGGAACAACAAAATGAGCAGAAGAGAGCCGGCCGCCATGGCAGTTTCGCCCAAAGAGATGGTGTGAAACTGCGCGACTACCGCCTGAATGCGCCCCAGAAACTCTCCCGGAGCATGGGGCATCTGCAGCCCGAAGAAATCCTTGAGCTGAGTGCTGGCAATCACAACGGCAATTCCGTTGGTAAAGCCAACTACCACAGGACGCGGAATGAATTTGACTGTGGAACCGAGTCCGGTCGCACCCAGCATGATCAGGATGATCCCGGCGATTCCGGTGCAGGTAAACAGGCCGTCAACGCCGTATTTCGCCACGATCCCGGCCACCACCACGACGAATGCGCCGGTGGGGCCTCCGATCTGCACGCGCGATCCGCCCAATGCGGAGATAAGAAATCCGGCAATAATGGCCGTATAGATTCCCGCCTGTGGCGTTAATCCGGAGGCGATAGCGAACGCCATTGCCAACGGCAACGCCACCAGCCCCACGGTGACGCCGACAATCACGTCACCGATGAATGTCTGGCCTGAATAGTTCTTGAAGGAAAGAAATGATTTCGGCGCCCACTTCGCATTCCAGTGGACTCCCATACCTCGGGATAGTTCAAGTTTCATATGATTCGAGCCGCTGACGCAGTTGCATTCAGAGTAGCTGAATTTCAGGGCCGGCCGTATTAGCCAAAGGACTTAGAAGCAGGCTGGGCTTTGGTTACCTAAAGAGGAGTTAGAAAGACGGACAGCGTAGCGCATGGCGGTCTGCGTCGGTTGCTTTGGTTTCAACCAAGCTCGCCAGGCGCGAATTTTTTTGCGCCTCACCGATGAGTTTCCCTCCTCGCTGCTTGCGCGTGTGCGAGGATTGCGCGGCGCGCTGCTGCAAATTTGAGCGGAAGAGATTGAGTTGCAGCTTGAATCCGCCGCTCTCAGGGGCTAAAAGCCCCAATTTAAATAAACGACTTCGGCACGACTAAAGTCATGCCCTGACACTTGTGCCGCTGACTGAGAATACTTTTTGCAAGGTTCGAAGTCATGTCCTGATACTTCTTGCCGTTTTTGGTGAGCTTCGCGTACCATTCCGTCTTCATGGGCTGAAGGTCGAGCAAATTTGTTGCAAGACGGCAATGACTGAAGTCATTCCCTAATAGTTCTTGCCTTTTCTGTTCAGCCTTCGCGCACCTTGGATGGCGCGGATGTGGGGTTCGTATGGGTCATTTTGCGGGCCGACTCTCTCCAGCAGAATTGCACCCCAGCTACCCGGCTTCAGGTATATACTTGCGTCCCTAAATTGCAGATTGGCTTGATCTCAAGAGCCCCCACTGGAGAGAGAGCAATGAACGATCTTCCTTCGATATTGCAAGCTGCTCCTGCTCAGTCCACCGCACTCATCATTCCTGAATCCGGCACGAGGATCACGTATCAATCTTTGCGCGACCAGGTAATGGCCATGGCCGAAGCGCTGGCCGGAGCAGGAATCCGTCCGGGAGACCGCGTAGCCAGCGTGCTTCCCAATGGCCCGGCAACGATTGTGACTTTTCTTGCCGCTTCCATTTCCGGAACGGCCGCGCCGTTGAATCCGGCTTACAAGTTCGAAGAATTCTGTTTCTACCTGGAAGACACCAATGCCCGAGTGCTGCTGGCACCGCCTGATGGAGCCGAAGAAGCCCGCCGTGCCGCCGAGCACATGAAGATCCCGGTTTACTCCGTTGAAACCGATGCGCGCGGTGTGGTGAGGATGGTTGGCAGTCCGAAAAAGGGCACGATTTCCATGCCAAAGGCGGATGATATCGCGCTGGTGCTGCACACCAGCGGAAGCACCGGCCGACCGAAGCGCGTGCCGCTGAAACATCGCAATCTGGCGATTTCTACCGGCAACATCGTAGAGACCTACAAGCTCACGCCGGAAGACATTTCGCTCTGCGTGATGCCGCTGTTCCACGTGCACGGGCTGGTGGCGTCAACTCTTTCCACGTTCCGCACCGGAGGGACGGTAGTTGTGCCGGAGAAGTTCAATCCCATGTCGTTCTGGCGGACGGTGCGCGACTACAAACTCACGTGGTACTCGTGCGTGCCCACGATTCATCAGCTTTCGGTGGCGCGGTTGAACGAGCGGCCACAGGGCGTGGAGAGCCTGCGCTTTGTGCGCTCGTGCAGCTCGGCGCTCTCGCCCACGCTGATGCAGAAGATTGAAGATCTCATCGGCGTGCCGGTGCTCGAAGCCTACGGAATGACTGAAGCATCGCACCAGATGTGCTCCAATCCGCTGCCGCCGCGTCCGCACAAAGGCGGATCTGTTGGCCCAGGAACCGGCGTGCAGGTTTCGATCATGGACGAGGCGGGAAACCATCTGCCCTCGGGCGAACTGGGCGAAGTGGTGATCAAAGGCCCCAACGTGATTGAAGGCTACGAAAACAATCCTGAGGCGAACGCCAAGTCGTTTACCAATGGATGGTTCCGCACCGGCGATCGGGGAATGATTGATTCCGATGGCTATCTGCACTTGAAGGCGCGCATCAAGGAGCTGATCAATCGCGGCGGAGAAAAGATCGCTCCGCTTGAGATAGATGAAGTGCTGCTGACGCATCCTTCAGTCGCTGAGGCTGTGGCTTTTGGCATGCCTCATCCCACGTGGGGGGAAGAAGTCGCAGTCGCAGTGGTGCTGAAAGAACCGCAGAACGAGGGCGCGTTGATTGAGCACTGCAAGAAGCATCTGGCGGATTTCAAGGTGCCGAAGAAAGTGGTGATCGTGGACAAAATTCCGCGCACCGCAACCGGCAAGATCCAGCGGCGCGCTGTGGCCGAAGCGTTGGCTGGCCCGGCGACCGCGGGCGCAGCCAAATGAGCGACGCTGAAGGAGCGCTGCGGTGAAGTTCCTGTTTGCCGGCGCCGGAGCGGTAGGCGCGTACATAGGCGCGCGGATGGCGCGTGCCGGTTACGACGTGACGCTGCACGCGCGCGGGCCGCACCTGGCTGCGATGCAGCAGCGCGGCGTACGGGTGATCAGCGCCGACGATGATTTTGTGGTGCATCCGTGTGCGGTTGCAGACCCGGGCGAAGGCGGCCCCTATGACGTGGTGTTCCTGTGCGTGAAGGCGCACGGACTTCCGTCGCTGGTCTCGCAGTTGGCGCCGGCATTGGGGCGGGAGACTACGGTCGTCAGCACGCAGAACGGAATTCCGTGGTGGTACTTCCAGGGCGATAACGGCCCGTTGGCCGGAATGCGATTGGAGCGCGTGGATCCGAATGGCGCCGTTTCATCGGCGATTGAGGCTCGTCGGGTGGTGGGATCGCTGATTTACTTTGCCACGGAAGTCGCCGAACCGGGCATAGTGCGGCACATCGAGGGCAACCGCATCACCCTGGGAGAGCCGGACGGATCGCGCTCGGAGCGGGTGCGGAAGATCGCGGAGGCGCTCGTTGCGTCAGGACTGCGCGCGCCCGTGACTGCGCATTTGAAGAGCGAGATCTGGGTGAAGATTCTGGGCAACGTGGCGTTCAACCCGATCAGCGCGCTCACCCGCGCAACGCTGGCGGGAATCCTGCGCGAGCCGCAAACGCGCGAACTGGTGCGCAACATCATGCAGGAAACCGAAGCCGTCGCTTCGCGGCTGGGTATCGAACTGCCTGTGACGATTGAGCAGAGGATTGCCGGCGCGGAAAAGATCGGCGAGCACAAAACTTCCATGCTCCAGGACCTTGAGTCCGGGCGTCCGCTGGAACTGGAAGCGATTGTGGGCGCGGTGCTGGAGATCGGGGAACGATTGCAGTTGCCTATGCCGCATACGCGCGCGGTGTACGCCTGCACGAAGGTGCTGTCGCAAAAAGTTCAATGATTTGCCGAAGGGGAATGACCTATGCAAAAGCGGTGGATTCAGTTCGGATGCGCAGTCGTAGCCATGGTGATGATTGCCAACCTGCAGTACGCCTGGACGCTGTTTGTCCGTCCGCTGCAGCAGGGACATAAAGACTGGAAGATCGGCTCAGTCCAGTTGGCCTTCACATTGTTCATCTTCTTTGAAACGTGGATCACTCCTGTGGAAGGCTGGATGATTGACCGCCTCGGGCCGCGCCTGTTCCTGACACTCGGCGGCGTGTTCTGCGGCATCGGCTGGACCGCCATGGGCTTCGCGCAGACGCTCACGCAGCTCTGGATCTGGTATGCGCTGGCTGGAGTCGGAGCGGCCTTTGTTTATAGCGGCTCCATCGCCACGGCGCTCAAGTGGTTTCCCGACAAACGCGGAATAGTCTCCGGGTTCATCACCGCCGGATTCGGCGCAGGCTCGATGCTCTTTATTCCTCTGATCGCAGTGATTCTGAAGCAATCGGGATACGAAACGGCGTTCCTCTACACAGGCATAGCGCAGGGCATCATTATTATCCTGGCTGCGCAGGTGCTGCACAATCCTGGTCCGGACTTCAAAGTTTCCGCAGCAGCCAAGAAACCCATCTCGCCCAAGCTGCGCCGCAATATCGAGCAATTCAACAGCGCGCAGATGCTGGCAACACCGCAATTCTGGGTGTTGTACGTTGCGTTCGTCCTCACCTCGGTGGGTGGATTGATGATTACCGCGCAAGCCGGCCCAGTCGGTCGGGGCATGGCCTTGCCCGCAGCAGCTATCGTGGTTGCTCTCGCGCTAAGTCGCGGAGCTAACGGTGCAGGGCGCATCTTCTGGGGCTGGATCTCTGAATATCTCGGCCGCGAGATGGCCATGTTCATTCCGTTCACGCTTCAGGCCTTTTGCATTGTGAGCGTTCTCACGCTCGGCCGGATTTCCGGCACATGGTTCATCGTTACCATGTTCGCGGTCTATTTCACGTGGGGAAGCATGTTTTCGCTCTTCCCTGCGATTATCGGCGACTATTTCGGCGCCGACCACGCGACTTCAAACTACGGGTTCCTCTATACAGCAAAAGGCGTGGCTTCGATCGGCGGCGGCTGGATCGCGGCCCTGCTGTTCCAGAAGTTCGGCAACTGGAACGCAGCCTTCTACGGCACGGCGGCGCTGGCGCTGGTGTCCGGTCTGCTGGTGCTTCTAGCCAAAGCTATGCCGCTTCCGGCGCGACGGGAGCCGGAGGCTGATGTGCTGTTGGCCAAGACCGCCTCGTAAAAGCCAGTCAGCCACAAAGGATACGAAGGGACCACAAGGGCAGATAACTCCAGTTCTTTCGTGACTCTTTGTGGTTCAGCTTCTTTCCTTCTCTCTGCAGCAAAAAAACGGGAGCGAACCAGTTTTACTGGTCCGCTCCCATCCATCAGGCCAATCAATCGCGATCGTGATCTTTGTCCCGGTCGCGGTTGTTGTTCTTCGGAAGAGAAAGGAGGAACTGAGAAATGTCGCTTTCATCCTGGCCGGATAAGCCAAGATTCATGCAACTGTTGTAGTGGTCAACGACGGCAGTCAGCGTCGCGAAACGCCCGTCGTGGTAGAAGCCGCCTTTGGTGTGGGTCCAGAGACCATTCAAAGGCGAGGTGCGATAGCGATCATCGGGTGAGCGGCCGGCCTGGAAGTCGTCAACGCAGACTTCCGCGGCAGTGTGCATGTTCCAACCGGGTTCGGTGTAGAGCGGGGGAGTATGGCAACTGCTGCATTGGGCTTTGCCGTTAAAGAGCGCTTCACCCCGAGCAGCAGCGGCTTGATCGAAGCTGCCTTTGGGCGGCGCGGGCGCAGCAATATCCAACTGATAGAGCTGCAACGGGCCGAGTTTCGAGGTAATCAGGTCAACGTCGTTGTGAACATGACCGAACCCATTCTTGGCTGCGACGGGGAACTTCGCTGCATCGTCCAATCGTGCATCAGAGAAATTTCCTTTGCCGTGCATTTCAAGATTCGCCACAAAAGCGTTCCAATAAGGCACGGATCCCCAGCCGGTCCAAGTGTGGAGGTTAACTCCAGCAAGGCCGAAGGCTGGAGGAATCAGTACGGATCCGCTGCCGCCATCCGGACGGAAGGCCTTGCCGTCCATGAACAGCTCGGCGTCGAATTTGCCGGGGCCCCAACTGGCGAGCACGGTCTTGACGGTCGCAACGTCCACGCCCAGAACATCAGCTACGGGCTGGAGATTGGGGGCCAGCCCTACGATCGCGCCCACGTTCAGGTCGCGATTGGCCCAACCATCCAGACGATGGCCGATTCCCGGAGCGAATGCATTATCCACCGTTGAGTGGCAGAGCGCGCATTGAATGCCCACGGATTTCAACGAGCCATCGGGATTGAAGAAGCCGGTAACGCCGAGCACTGCATTCAACTTCAGCAGGGTCAACGTGACCGCGGGATCATTCAGGTCCACCTGTCCGGCTTTGATGGCCTGCACCACGGCGAGTGGAAGCGCGTCCTGATCAACTTTCAGGCCCACGGCCAGCGCTGTTGCCGGTGAAACGCCCGGGCCCACGCCGCCGAATTTTGCGCCTTCCAGCGCTTTATGAAGGCCCAGGGTGCCGCCCCAGAAATCTTCGTCGCCGAATGTGTCAAAGCGAAACACCTGCCGGCCGTTCGCCACCGCGTGTTCGCTGTTTTCGTTGACCATCGCATCTTGAGGTGCGGCTGGGTTCTTGTGTTTCTGTTCAGAATAGAGAGTTACTGCAACGAGTGAGGCTACTGCAAGGATAAGAAGGAGTTTGAGCTTTTTCACGGCAATCCTCTGCTTTCAGGAGTGTTGCATGGGGGAGCTTCCCGGAATAAGCTCTCGGGTAACAGAGAGTCGCGAGCAGAAGTTTGGTTTCAGCCTATTTTCAGAAAAAAGTTCCTCGTCCCGCGATGTGAGCCGGACGGAACAGCATCGCGTTAAACTGTTCCTTATTTATTGCATGCCTCAAACCAAGCAAAAAAGAGTTGCCGGCTATGATCTGCACCCCAGCGTAATGATGGTGCAGAAAATGATCGCAGGACTGAAAGAGAAGACCGGACGGTCGCTGCCGGAATGGCTTCAGCTTGCCAAAAAAGAAGCCCCGAAAGAGGAGAAGGCACTCCGCGAATGGCTCAAAAGCCGCCACGCCCTGGGGACCAACTACGCCTGGTGGATTGCCGAACAAATAATGGGAAAGGGCGACGATGGCAGCCCCGAGGCTTATTTAAAATCGGCCGATAACTATGTCACTCAGATGTTCACCGGCAACAAAGCTGCTTTGCGTCCCATCTACGATGCTCTGCTGGAACTCGGTCGCAGCCTCGGTTCCGACGTGAAAGTTTGTCCCTGCCAGACCATGGTTCCGTTCTATCGCAATCATGTTTTCGCGCAGATCAAGCCTGCAACGCGCACGCGCATTGATCTTGGGTTGGCATTGCGAGACACAAAAACTCCCAAGCGGCTGATTGATACTGGTGGTTTCGAGAAGAAGGACCGCATCACTCATCGCGTTGAAATTTCTGCGCGCGAAGAAATTGATGATGAAGTGAAACGCTGGCTCAAGAAAGCATATGAAATGGATGCCGCGCCGCGCAAAGGAGATCCAGCAATAAAATTTGCATCCTGATCCCAGCCGCGACCAGAGATGCTGGTGATAAGAGCGAGAATGCAAAAGGCCGTCCGGCAACAGGACGGCCTTTCTTTCAAGGGAGAATAGTTCCAACGGAGGTTCAAGAAACCATCAGAACTTTTCTGGAAAAATCTTATGGGCGGCCGAAAGATGCTGTCAAGAAGTTTTTCAACAATAAATCACTTTATTTTCAATAACTTAGCTTAGTTGCCAACAGCTTGACGAAAGTGCCAAAATTGGTCATTTAGCCGCCTCGCGGCCAGGTAAGTGCCGAATTTTCAAAAGTTTAGAGGCTTACTTCAGATTGAGCTGGATGATCTCAACGTCCTCGGGACGATCGAAAACCCGGTTGGGGAAGAGCTTCTTCGTCACCAGTCTTATCCCGCCAAAAGCGAAGCCAAAAATCAAAGCAACGCCCAAAATGAACACGATGAGCAAAACCATAGAGAGGGCGAGTGAGTAAGGATCATCTTTCGGGTTCGGCTTGGTCGGCTGGTTCCAGGTAACATCGGCGTCGTAATTCACTGAAGCAAGCAACGACTCCGCTTCACTCTGAGGAATATTGCCGCTCACCACAGCCACCAGCGGTCCGCTGCGCCGAAAATAAAATGTGCCGGGCAGCCCAGCCGATTGCATGGCTTTCAGGCGTTCAATGGCAATCTGCGGCGTGGGATAGCTGACCAGAGTGAGGCTCGCGTCGCCGTTGGAGCTGTGGTATTGGGCAAACTCCACCTCCGGGCTCATGCTGAAATCAACCAGCGCATTCGGAAGCGGCACGCCCAGCCGCGCCAGAGCAACCGGCCCAAGAATGTAGCGCGCGGTCTCCGGAATCAAGGATTGCTTCGGCAGATTTCCGGGAAGCGTGGGCAGCGCGGAAGTCGCGGCGGTTGGCTTGGGCAAAGCCGCCGACAATGCGCGCAAATCCTCGGCTGACATCGCGGTCAACTGCTCCAGCGACGCATCTACCAGAATGTTGCCGCGATAAAAGAGGATCCGCTTGTTGTTGGAAGCGCCTTTATCGCCGATGTCTTCTTTCTGCATCTGCGGCTGCAGGTAGTACGTAAATGCACCGTACGCGCCGCTGGTATCGTTGAAGCGCGCCGCTTTCACCTGCATGGTGCGCCCGTAGCGGGTATAGCCAGCAACTTCGAATCTCGCGAAACCGTATTCCTTCAGCACGGCCGCATCGGCTGGATCTAAGGCCGCGGGGTCAGAGCCGGTCTTGATGGAAGAGGAGTTCAGTTGCCAGCCGTCAAATGCTCGCGGCAGAACTTGAGGTGCTTTTGCCAGAGCACCTCCCGACGAGACGAGTAGTGCCAGTAAGATTGAAAATGCTTTTGACATCTTTGAAAAAAGACGGAAGATTCCTTCCTGATTAGACACCATCCGCCGCTCCTACGATTCTAAACGGGGCGGGCGTATCACTTTTGTTAAACTAAGCTCAATGGCTTTCATCCAGCGTAGAAGGTCGGTGATGGCGAAAATTGGGCCGGTCACTGTAGGCGGCGACTCGCCTGTGGTGGTCCAATCCATGACCAACACTGACACTGCTGACATCCAGGGCACCGTCGCTCAAGTGGCGCAGTTGGCCCGCGCCGGGTCGGAACTGGTCCGCGTGACCGTGAACAATGACGCGGCGGCCAAGGCAGTTCCGGCCATCGTTGAAGGGCTGGAAAAGCAGAACATCCGCGCTCCCATCATCGGCGACTTTCATTACAACGGACACTTGCTGCTCACCAGATATCCTGAGTGCGCGCAGGCCTTGGCCAAGTACCGCATCAACCCGGGGAATGTGAGTGTCGGCCGCAAAGACGACAACAATTTCCGCGCAATGGTCGAAGTGGCAGCCAGAAATGACCGTCCTGTACGGATCGGCGTGAATTGGGGATCGCTGGACCAGCAGTTGCTCACACGCATGATGGATGAGAACTCGCGCAGTGCGGAGCCGAAAGACGCGCGTGACGTAACAATGGAAGCCATGGTGGTCAGCGCGTTACGCTCAGCGCAAATTGCCGAGGAAACCGGCCTGCCTCACGACCACATTATCCTCAGCGCGAAAGTCAGTGGGGTGCAGGACCTGATTGACGTTTACCGCAGCTTGGCCGCACGTTGCGATTACCCGCTGCATCTGGGGCTTACTGAAGCCGGCATGGGCGCCAAAGGAATCGTGAGCAGCACTGCCGGACTGGCTGTCCTGCTTCAGGAAGGAATTGGCGATACTATTCGCGTTTCACTCACGCCAGCGCCTAACGGCAACCGCGCCGATGAGGTCACCGTAGGGCAGCAGATTTTGCAATCGCTCGGCATTCGCAGCTTTACCCCGCAGGTGACTGCCTGCCCCGGCTGCGGCCGCACCACCAGCACCTTCTTTCAGGAGATGGCGGAACAGATCCAGTCCTACCTGCGTGACAACATGCCCATTTGGAAAGGCAGATATCCTGGGGTTGAAGAGCTGAAGCTAGCCGTGATGGGCTGCGTGGTGAATGGTCCGGGCGAATCAAAGCATGCCAACATCGGCATCTCACTGCCGGGGACGTTTGAAGAGCCCAAAGCGCCGGTGTTTGTTGATGGGCGATTGATGACCACCCTGAAAGGCGAGCGGATCGTGGCTGAGTTCATCGCGATCCTCAATGACTACGTAGAATCACGCTACGGCTCAGGACCGGCCAAGCCGCAGGAAACCTACGCCGCCAGCAATCCGTAGCTCACCGCAAACCACACTCCGAAGCCGACGATCACCATAGCGATTCTTACCGCCGGGTTATCTATAATGCTGTTCCACTTGGCGTCCATGTATTCCTCCCGTGTTCGTTCCCATACTCTCTTGGACTGAATTGCGACTGTCTGGTTAACAATACGGACGCGAAGAAATTTGGTTTCGCAAAATCGGCGAGATTTTTTCGTTTGCTGCTTGCTATCTTCCCAGGTCCGCCGGCGTCTCATGAAGTAATTCATTCTTTTTCTCTCTCGCCCTGATGGGAGCGGAGGAGAGCGGAAGCATGGAGAACTGGGCCGATTCCTGACCTCACTGATGCGGTCCGGTTCATCCTGTTTCTTGTTCGCCTCCGCGCTCCTCAGGGCGCAAATATGTCTGCTGCATCTCTGGCCGGCTATAACCCAGGCGAAAAAGTTTTCATCCAACTATGGAGCATTGATCCTGAGCACGTCGGAGGGGCTGCTGTGCGCCTGTACAAATTCAATCCGGAGAAGACTCGGGCCAAGGCTGAGCACGCCAGGGAGCACGCGTCTCCGTGGAAATTGGGCGGGCTCAGCCCGGTGGGTCTTAGCAAGGGGCTTTATCACGAGATCGTGGACGATGAAGTTTTTACCCGCTCCGCCGCGCTCTCCTACTACTTCCTCTCTGCTCTCGTCCCCATGCTGTTCTTCCTGGTGGCGCTGCTGGGCTTTTTCGCACAGAGCGGAAATCTTCAGGCGAACCTGTTCGGCTATGCCGCCCGGGTCATGCCTCCAGACGCCTTTACGCTGTTGCAGAAGACTTTGAAGGAAATAGCCAACAACAGCACCGGACTTAAGCTGGCGTTCGGACTTGCTCTGGCGCTTTGGTCCGGTTCGGGCGGGATGATGTCCATCATGGACGCGCTGAACCGCTGTTATCACGTGAAAGACTCGAGAGCTTACTGGAAGCAGAAGCTGCTCTCCATCGGCCTTACCATTGCCATCTCGCTTCTTACTGTGGCGGCCCTGATCATCGTCCTCTACGGCAGCACGATTGCGCAGTTCGTGGGAAACCATACGGGACTCAGCGACATCACGGTTTGGCTCTGGCGGGTAGTGCAGTGGCCCATCGCTTTCCTCTTTGTGGTGTATTCGTTCGCCCTGATGTACTACTGGGGCCCCGACGCTGATCAGGAATGGAAATGGATCACGCCAGGATCGCTGTTGGGAGTAGTGATCTGGCTGGGCGCCTCAATTCTGTTCCGCGTCTACCTCCACTACTTCAACAGCTACAGCAAGACCTACGGCTCACTGGGAGCGGTGATTGTGCTCCTGCTGTGGCTCTACATCACCGGACTCGCGATTCTCGTTGGCGGAGAGATCAACTCAGAAATCGAGAATGCCGCTGCCGAGCACGGCCATCCGGAAGCGAAGCAAGAAGGAGAGAAGGTGGCGTGAAGAGACAGAAGTTGGTAGTTGGATTTCCATTCGCCCCGCGCGTTACATCGAATTCATTTGTTCAACATCCAGCCGAGCTGAGCGAAGCGGGAGTGAGGGACGAGCAACCGCGCAGTGGAAGGATCTCACGAATGTGTCCGCTCCAATGCTCCTGCAGCAGGGAGTTTCAACGCGAATTTCTCCGGGTCCGTGGCCAAACTCCCTGACGCGGGCTTGCCGTCCTCAAGGTTGATGGGGTCCTTCGACTCGCTCTCAGTCGTTCCTCCCTCGGGCTCACTCAGGATGACAGCGGATGGATAGGCCGCGGGGGAGAAAATCCGCATTTTCCCGAGAGCACGCTCTATACGAACTTTCTAAATACTCACCTTCACCGGCGCACTCGCTGTCGTCGCAGTCACCGGCGCAAGCGGCAATTCCATTGTGACGATAAGTCCGTTCTTAGCGTTCTCGGCGCGGATTCCTCCGCCGTGAAGCTTGATCGTGCGATCGGCGATGGAAAGGCCGAGGCCGGTGCCGCCGCTGGTCCGCTCACGGGCTTCGCTCACGCGGTAAAACGGCTCAAAAATATGTTGCAGCTCTGATTCAGGAACACCGGGGCCGTAATCGCGCACCCGGAGCACCGCGGTATTCAGCCGCCACACCAGCGAAACTTCTACGGCAGTTCCTTCCGTGGTGTAACGGATGGCATTGCGTATTACGTTCTCGATGGCGCTGCGCAGAAGCTCAGATGATCCCCGCACCCGGCAATGATCCAGTTGCACGGCCTTCACTTCACGATTCAGAGGCTTGGCTTCAAAATTTGCATCATCAATAATCTGTTGCACCAGATCTTCCAGCACGACCGTTTCCGGCGGAACATGTTCTGCGCCGCTCTCCAGCCGCGTCAACGTCAGCAACTGTCCCACAAGCTGGTTCACGCGCTCTGATTCCTGCTCAATGCGGTCCAGAGGTCCGGCGGCTTTGCCGTTGCTGTTCTTGCGCGCCAGTTCCAAGGCCACGCTCAATCGCGCCAGAGGCGAACGCAACTCGTGCGAGATGTCCGCCAGCAAACGCTTCTGAGAGGAGATCAAAGAAGAGATGCGCTCCGCCATGCGGTCGAACTCGCGGCCCAGGTCGGCCAACTCGTCGCGACGATTGCCCAACTCAGGCGAGACGCGCGCTTCCAGGTTTCCTTCGGCAAAGTTCTTGACCGTGGCCTGTAATTTTTTCACCGGCGAGGTGAGATAAAGAGCCAGTAGATAACAAACCAGCCCAACCACTAGAACGCTGGCAATCACGCGCCCGGCGGAAAATGCACTGGGCCGCGGGAGAACTGCCTGTCGTAAGCGCGATACAAAAATGTAATCCTTGCCGCCGGGAGTTGTTACGGCGCGTCCCCAGGTCAGGCGGCCAAGAAAGATGTGAGAAGCAGTCTTTTGCGTATCGCGTACTTCGCGGGCAATCTTGGCTGCATCCTCTGTCACCGGGGTGCTTAGCGCGGTTCCATTCCCGTCGAACAAATAGATCTCAGTGCCGGAATCCTGTTTTGACCTGCGGACATACTGCTCGAAGGCCTGAGAACCCTCGCGGTCATAGACTTGGACGGCAGATTCAGCATAAAGTTTTAATGCCTCACCGAAAGCGCCGCGCGAACCGGGAACAGGAATTTCCGCCAGCGACAACCAGAACATCAGGTTCCAGACGCCCGCCATTACGGCAGCAGCCAGCCAGAACCACATGAAAATCTTTAAAAACAGGCTGCGCGGAGCAAAAATGCTTTTCCAGTTCACGCCTGCTCTCCCGGAATGAGATAAACGTAGCCGCTCCCTCGGATCGCCTTGATGCGTTCTTGAGAACCGTCATAGGGACCGAGTTTGCGGCGAAGGTTACTCACGTGTACGTCAATGCTGCGGTCCATGGGCGACATGGGACGTCCCAGCGCGGCCTGGGTCAAATCTTCGCGACTGATGATTTTGCCCGGGTTGCGCAGGAACGTGGAGAGCAGATCGAACTCTGCCCCGGTTAGAATCACCGGCTTGCCGCTGCAGGTTACGCTGCGCGATTCAGGATGCAGCTCCACGTCGGCCAGATGGACCGGATGTCCCGGGCCTGCTGCCGCTCCGGAACTCCGCCGCAGCACCGCGCGCAGACGCGCAACCAGCTCGCGAGGATTGAACGGTTTGGGCAGGTAGTCATCAGCGCCGAGTTCCAGCCCAAGAATGCGGTCAAGATCGCTGCCTCGTGCCGTGAGCATCAGCACAGGAACGGTGCTGCCTTTCTGCCGCAGTTGCTTGAGCACATCCAGCCCGCTCATACCCGGCAACATTACGTCCAGAATCACCGCCGCATACTGATGCGAGAGCGCTTTCTCCAGGCCTTTGGGACCGTCATGGGCGGCTTCCAGATTCACCTGTTCGCTCTGAAGATACTCTTCCAGCAGCTTGCTCAACTCGGTATCGTCATCAATCAGTAGGACTGAAACCATATCTTTAATCTCTCCACCTTAACGCGGGAAACATGCCTGATGGGGTTAAGAACTGTGAAGGCTGAGAAGCCGCAATTTTACAACTCCTAACGTTGCGCTGTTGTCGTTCGGGTTAATACTTAAGACAGCCGCGCAAAGGCTGCCGGACGGATTCTAAAGGAGTTTCATACATGCAACGAAAACTTTTCCTGGCTGCCTTGCTTGCGACGATGACGGCACTGGCAGCAACCATGTTTGCTCAAGGTCACGGAATGAGCCACGGCCGCCGCGGCTGGATGCTTCACAAAATGGCTAAAGAGCTGAATTTGACAGAAGCGCAGCAACAGCAGGTAAAGACGATCCTGCAGGCTGAACGGGGCAAAATTCAGCCGACAATGCAACAGCTTCGCCAGAATGAACAGGCGGAGAACGCAGCGACCACCGGACAGTTCGACGAAGCCAAAGCACGCGATTTCGCCCAGAAACAGGCCGCTCTTATGACCGACATGATAGTGGAAAAAGAGCGAACGAAATCACAAATCAATGCCCTGCTCACTCCGGAGCAGCGCCAGAAAGCTCTGCAGCTTATGCAGCAGCGGGAACAGCGCCGTACCGAGCGGATGCAGAAACATCAACAGAAACAGCAGGCAACTCCTCAAAATCAGTAACTCTCTTCATGACTCTCTCCTGAGGTAGGTCGGACGGCCCTGGCGCCGTCCCTTTTTTTGAGCGTGGTTGGAACGTGGGCACTCCTGCCCGCGAAGAGGGGGTCAGATTTGTCGCGGGCAGGAGTGCCCACGTTCCAGAGTAAATGGGGTGGGTGTCTGGAGATTTCTATTGCACTCGTCGTCCGGGGTCCCCGCGATGGCCGCTTTTGCCTTCGCGGGGTGGTTGAGCGCCAGGAGTGGATTCCAGCCGTGAGCGGACCATCTTGTAGAACGACCAGACGTTTTCATCCTGCCCTTGGGTAATTCGCCGATGCAACTTCATTGAGGGAAATAGCCTGCTTCCATTCACGCTGAGGGCAAGGGTGGCGAACTGTTTTCCGGGGTAAGTTTCGATGCTCCAGCTTCCGCCAAATCTCCGGCGGACCACCTCGCCCAGGTAGCTGCCCCAGATTTTGCAGCTTTCCGAAATATCCGGTTCCGATTCTTGCAGGGCGGGTTTTTCCAGAATAGTCTCCATCCGCATTAGAGATTCCTCACTGTAATCGAGGACGCAATCGAGGGTTGCGGCGATCTCAACCGCCTTTTCTGCATAGGCCTGGGCCATCTCGGCTACAGATGCGTGGACTTCCATTGCGCCAGTTTATCAGCCTGAAGCAAGCACAACGTGATCTTAACTACTCAAGCAGTGACATCCTCGGCAGCGGCTCTGGACATCCAACTCAATCGAAAAGTCTCCCCTGGCTTTTGCGTGGCAATTTACCGCTCGTGAACGGTTCTGCGAGCGATGCACGACTTATTCTCGACGGAAGGATTTCTCGCTGATGAAAATCGCAGTGGTGGGTTCTGGGTATGTGGGTCTGGTAGCGGGAGCGTGCTTTGCAGAACTGGGTCACGATGTGGTGCTGGTTGATAACGATCAGCAGAAGTTGAACGCCTTGCAGCGGGGCGAATGCCCAATCCACGAGAAGTTTCTTCCTGAACTCCTGGAGCGCCACCGGGGCCAGCTCCTGCACTTTACTGACGATCTTGCCGCCGCCGCCCGGCAGAGCCAATTGATCTTCATCGCCGTGGGCACCCCGCCCAAAGAGGACGGGGACGCCGACCTCTCTTATGTCGAATCCGTCGCAAAAGATATTGCCGTGGCCATTGACGATTACACCATCGTGGTGGAGAAGAGCACGGTCCCGGTTTACACCAATAGCTGGATCCGCAGAATCATGTTGCTCAACGGCGCCCCGGCAGAGATGTTTGATGTAGCGTCGAACCCGGAGTTCCTGCGTGAGGGTTCGGCCGTCACCGATTTCCTCTACCCTGACCGTATCGTGGTGGGCGCGGACAGCGAGCGGTGTGCTGCCGCGGTGAAGGAAGCGTACGAACCGCTCGTGGATGGAAGCTATTACAACCAGCCCGACGCTATCCCGGGACGTGACCTCGCTCCTTTCCGAGCGCACCTCATCCAGACCAGCGCCAAGAGCGCGGAGCTGATCAAGCACGCTTCGAACGCTTTTCTTGCCATGAAAATCTCCTTTGTGAATGCGGTTGCGTCAGTGTGCGAAGCGGTGGGAGCAGACGTGGAGCAGGTTTGCGAAGGGCTGGGCAGTGACAGTCGCATCGGCAGGCGTTTTCTGCGGCCTGGGATTGGCTACGGCGGCTCCTGCTTTCCCAAGGACCTGTTGGCGTTTCGCGCTGTAGCCAGAGAGAATGGGCTGCAGTTCGGCCTGCTCGATGAGGTGGTCACCGTCAATGACGAGCAGCGCAACCGCTTTCTGCGGAAAGTGAAGAAAGCGCTGTGGACTCTCAAAGGAAAGAAATTGGCCGCGCTGGGGTTGGCATTTAAGAACGGAACCGATGACATCCGTGAATCTCCGGCTATGGCGATTGTGAAGGCGCTCTTGCGCGAGGGCTGCGTGATTACAGCTTTCGATCCCGCGGCCATGGAGCGCGCGGCGCAGGAGTTTCCGGACGGGGCGGTGAACTTTGCTGCCGGTCCGTATGAGGCGCTGCGTGACGCTGATGCCTGCCTGCTGCTGACGGAGTGGGAAGATTTTGGAGCGCTGGATCTTCCGCGCGTGAAGAGCCTGCTTCGCTACCCCATTGTTGTGGATGGGCGCAACCTTTTCAGTCCGGAGAAGATGCGGGCGGCGGGCCTGAACTACTACAGCATTGGGCGTCCTGACGTAACCGGCGGACGCAACGGGCTGCCGGGAAAGGCCCTCACCGAGGCGTTCGAGGAAGATCAGGCAGCTTAGAGAGGGTATTAGGATGCTGTCCATCGTAGTTCCGATCTTTAACGAAGAAGAGAACATCTTTGCCTTCCATGGCGCGCTGGCGGGAATTTTGGATCCGCTGGACGAAGATTTTGAAATCATCTTCGTCAATGACGGCAGCCGTGACAATTCGCTTCCCATGCTGCTGGAAGTAGGCGCGAATGATCGCCGAGTGTTCGTTGTGGAACTCTCACGTAATTTCGGTCATCAGGCAGCGCTTACCGCAGGCCTGAACGTGGCAAAAGGCGATGCCGTAATTCTGATGGACGGCGACTTCCAGGACCCGCCTTCCGTCGTTCCTCGGCTGGTAGAAAGCTGGAAATCTGGAGCAAAGGTTGTGATCGCGAACCGTTTGAGTCGGGCAGAGAAGGGTCTTCGTGGCAGACTCTTCCCGGTGTTTTATAAATTCATGGGCTGGATATCAGATTTTCCTATTCCCTTGAACGCCGGAATCTTCGGCCTGCTCGACCGGCAGGCAGTAGACGCAATGAACCGCCTCCAGGAAAGCAACCGCTATTTGCCCGGAATGCGCTCATGGATCGGCTTTCCTACAGCATTCGTGTCCTACGACCGCGCTGACCGCGCTGCGGGAGAGCCCAAGCAGAGTTTTCTCCGTCTCTTCAAGTATGCCGCTGATGCAATTTTCAGCTTCAGCTATAAGCCCCTGCGGCTGGGGATGGCCCTGGGCGGGCTCGTGCTGGCATTCAGCCTTTTCATGGCCCTGGTTGCGGTTGGCAACGTTTTTTTTCATTTGAAATTCTTCGGGATGATCCCTGGCGACGAGCACATTGGAACCATGCTCGCCATCCTGTTCCTTGGCGGCGTCCAACTCATCTGCGTCGGCTTGCTGGGAGAGTACATTGGACGAATTTACGACGAGGTTCGCAAACGCCCGCTCTATCTGATCCATCAGGTCCACCGTCCCGAGGTCCGCGGCCGAATGGTGCAGTTCCCGGAAGAAACTGCAGCCGAAAAGGTGCAGAGTTCGGTCGCTTAGGCAAAAATCCTCACCCTCGAATTCTCTCTAGGTCGCAAAACGAAACTGTTCTAGGGGATTCCCTAATACATCCAGAGTAGATCACTCCGTACCCTCCTGATCCATTCGGACCAAGATTTCTTAGTCCCTTCAGGAGGGTTGCTGTGAAGAATGTTGTTCGTCTGCTGTGTGTGATCACCAGTCTGGCGGCGATTTCGTCCGCCGGGGTCACCATCAGCTCCCCCGCAAATGGATCCGCTCCCGAATCGCCAGTTCATGTGGTTGCCTCTGCGACGTCCACTCACCCTGTCACGTTCATGCGGGTTTACGTGGACAACGTAAGCGTCTATGCAACTGCTGCTGGCAAAATTGATACGTCGGTGGGCATGTCTACGGGCAAGCACAGTCTCGTGGTGCAGTCGTGGGACTCCGCTGGAGCGGTAGCGAAGACTGCCGAAACCATTAGCGTGACCGCGCCTACGCCCACGCCGACTCCTACGCCCAGTCCGACGCCGACAAGCGGCGTCACCATCAGCTCACCGGCCAATGGAGCCACGTCGTCCTCGCCAGTCCATGTGGTGGCTTCAGCACTTTCCGCAGCACCCGTTACGTTTATGCGAGTTTACGTGGACGGGTTAAGCGTGTTTGGAATCGCTTCAAGCAAAGTTGATGCTTCTCTGGCCATGGCCGCCGGTAAGCACAACATCGTGGTGCAATCGTGGGACTCAGCCGGCACGGTTTTGAAGAGCGCCATCGCTATCACGGTAAGCTCCAGCGCTCCAACGCCCACTCCGACTCCCACACCAAAACCATCTCCCACTCCAACCCCGACGCCAAATCCGTCCCCCACGCCCAGTCCGAGCCCGACTCCTGGATTGCCGGTTCCACCTGCGAATGCGGTCACCATCAACAACATTGATCAGATAACGGGATGGCAAAGCTGCACGGCTTGTGCGGGCGCCGGCGGGGCTGGGCCTGTCTCCAAGATTTCCATGACGCAGAACATTGCTTCACCTTCGCTGGACGGAAAATCGACGATGTTTGCCATTACTCCAAGCTCCCCGTATTCCGACGCTCTGTGGTGGAAGCAGCTCGGTGCAGAGAATGCCGCCACCAACCTCAAGTACGATCTCTACTTCTACCTGACGAATCCCCAGGCGGCGCAAGCGCTCGAGTTCGACGCCAACCAGGCCAATGGCAAGATGCGCTGGATCTACGGCACTCAGTGCAATATCAAGACCGCCAATGGCGGGCACTGGGATGTTTGGGGCAACGCCCAGGGAAACTGGCTCTCCACGGGAATCCCCTGCTCCATGCCGACGGCGTTCACGTGGCACCACCTCACGTGGGAATTCAAGCGCACGGCCACGACACTGACCTTCATCGGCTTCACCTACGATGGCGTGACCCATTATGTGAACAAGACATATACGGGAAGACCTTCTTCCGTGGACGAACTCAATATCGCTTTCCAGATGGACGCGGGCAAGCTGATGCAGGGCTATTCCAGTTGGCTTGACAAGATTTCGTTGACCTACTGGTAGAACTAAGTCTGTCGCTAAGGCCCGCAACTCTGCACCATTCGTGCGGTAACAGAAGCGGCAAGCTGAGCCAAATAAAACCTGTTTCTGAGGGCGGCCATCAGGCCGCCCTCTCCCTTTTGAGTTAAGAAAACTTCTTAGTACCGCACTAATCCTTGGTTTCATGTTTTTCCCCGCGCGGGTAAGAAACGGTTGATCGAGAGTTGATCGGTCAGTAGTCTCGCACGTTCGCGCGTGGAACACGCGTGATGAAAAGGCAGACAAATCACCCCCTGGAGTTGAAATGACTCAAATCGCAAGAAAGCACTGGACGATTTTTGTGGCCTCTTTTTTTGTGGCCATGATTCTTGGAACATCAGCGTCAGCCCAAACCACAAGATCGAGCATCGAGCAGATGTCCGGCTGGGCAAGCTGCGCCGCCTGCGCGGGCGCCGGCGGCTCCGGCCCTTCGGCCTCTACTTACACCAAGTCAGGCATCTCTAGCCCATCTCTTACCGGCAATTCCCGGGTATTTCACATCGCCAGCACCCACGCTTACGCTGATGCTCTGTGGTGGAAACAGCTCGGAGCCAGCGGTGCCACAAACCTGGTTTACGATGTGTACTTTTACATCAAGACGCCCCAATACTCTCAGGCCCTGGAATTTGACAGTAATCAGGCGAACGGTTCCAAACGATGGATCTTCGGTACGCAATGCAATATCGGCGCCGGTCACTGGGACGTTTGGGCCAACGCCTCTGGGAAATGGACCAGCACCGGAATTCCCTGCCATCGCCCCACGGCTTACAAATGGCACCATCTTACTTGGGAGTTCAAGCGCAGTGGTGGTTACGCTACCTACACCGCCTTCACCCTGGACGGCGTGAAGCACTATGTACAGCGCAGCTATCCCGCGCGGGCGTCCAGCGTAAAGGAACTGAACGTGGCCTTCCAGATGGACATGCGATCCAGCCACGTGGCTTATTCAACCTGGCTCGAAAAGGTCAGCCTCAAGTACTGGTAAATGCCGTTCGCAGAATCTTGTTTGCCTCGGTCGAGGCGTTCTCCCGGAGCTCGTTCCCCGCGAAAGCTCCGGGAGCTTTTTTACTTAGCTCTCCAGTACCCCGGCCAGTTCTTCCCATTCCGCCATCCGTTCGCCAAGCTCGCGCTTCGCCCGTTCCAGCATCTCGGACTGGCGTTGTGTTTCCTCTACGCTCACGAACACTTGAAGCGTCGTCTCTGCCTGCGCGATCTCCGTTTCCAAGCGGGCAACCTCTTCTTCAACCTCCTGCAGCCGATCCTGCATCTGCTTGAGCTTGATCGGGTTGATCCGCTTCTGCTTCGGGCTCCCAGAGTCAGCTTGAGGAGCTTCAGAAGAACTCTCGATTGCAGGACTGGGCCGTTGGTTGGTATCTGATTCCGCCGCTCCTGCCACCAGCACATTCCTCGGCTGCTTGCGCCAGAGATAGTCCTCGTAGTTTCCTGGGAAGACGATCACCTGGCCTTCGCCGATCTCAAAGACGCGCGTTGCCAGCTTGTCAATGAAATAGCGGTCATGAGAGACGAACACCACGGTCCCGGTAAACTTCTGCAACGACTCCAGCAGAACATCCTTGGCCCGCATGTCAAGATGGTTCGTCGGCTCGTCGAGCAGCAGAAAATTTGAAGGATGCAGCAGCATTCGAGCCAGCGCGTACCGGTTGCGCTCGCCGCCAGAGAGAACGCCCACCGTCTTGAAGACATCGTCCTCGGAAAACAGAAAACATCCGAGCAGGTTGCGCAAATCCGTTTGACTCGAGCGTGGCGCAACTTCGTAGAGATCATCCAGCAGCCGGGCTTGCGGATTCAGAGCCTTGTACTGGTCCTGGGCAAAGTAATCCACTTCAACGTTGTGGCCAAGCCTGATCTCGCCTTCGGTGGCCGCTTCCTGCCCGCCAAGCAGCTTGATCAAGGTGGACTTGCCCGCCCCGTTCACTCCCACCAGCGCAATGCGGTCGCCGCGCTCAATCACGAAGTTGCCATCACAGAAGACTTGCTTCGTGCCGTAGCTCTTGCCTAGTCCTTTGGCTTCCGCCACCATCCGGCCGCTGGGCTGAGGCTGAGGAAAGGAGAAGTGGATCGTTTTCTCTTCCGGCGGAATCTCAATCTTCTCCATCTTTTCCAACTCTTTGATCCGGCTCTGCACCTGCTTTGCCTTGGTGGCCTGATATCGAAAACGATTGATGAACGCCTGAAGCTGCTCTACCTTCTCCTGCTGGTTGCGGTGCGCAGCTTCCAATTGCTCCCGCCGCTGTTGCTTCTGGTCGAGATATTTCTCATAGTTTCCAGAGTAGAACCACACCTTGCGGTTCCATATCTCTGCAATCTTGTTCACCGTCACGTCAAGAAAATACCGGTCGTGAGAAATCAGGACGTAAGCATGTGGATATCCGCCCAGGTACTCCTCCAGCCAGTTGCGCGACTCCAGATCAAGGTGGTTCGTGGGCTCATCCAGCAGAAGCAGGTTAGGCCTTTGCAGCAAAAGCTTGCCCAGCGCGATTCGCATTTGCCAGCCGCCGGAGAATTCTTCCGTCTTTCGTTCCCAGTCCTCCTTCCGAAACCCGAGCCCGTTCAGCACCACGCCGACCTCAGACTCAATGCTGTAAGCGCTCCGCGCCTGGAGTTCCGCTTCCAGCCGGTGATAGCGCTCGCCGATCTGCTGGTACTCAGAGCTGGAGTGGTCCACTTCAGCCATGCGATGCGCCAACTCGACCATCTCGCGCTGCATCGCCTGAACAGCCTCAAACACCGAAAGGCACTCGACAAAGACAGTGCGTCCGGCGAGCGATAGGCCATCCTGAGGCAGATAGCCAATCTCGATTCCCCGCTGCCGCGTGGCCGTTCCGTAATCCAGGCCTTCAATCCCCGCCAGCACCTTCAGCAACGTGGTTTTTCCCGTGCCGTTGCCACCCACCAGGCCAACGCGATCCCTGGGAGTAACCAGCCAGTCCAAGCCCTGAAACAGGACCTTCGGGCCGAAGCGCTTGCCGGAATCAGTAAGCTGGATCATCTTTCTTTATTCAAAAATGCCAATTGCCCTGCCGGTAAATGTGTATAAGTCGTCGAGGCATAGGCTGATTTTATATCCCACCCTCTGGGCCTCAATGAATCTCGCGCAACACGGCTCGAGATTCAGTCCCAAAGGATGGGCACCCAGCATTATCATGAGGAAACAGGAAAGAAGCGGCTGAAAGGCTGGCCACGCGCCCTACACCAACAAGACGATATACGCCATGCACATATATGTAATAGCCTCAGGCGTCGCGATAGTTCTCTTTCTGGCCCTCTGTCTCATTCAGATAGCCACCCGAAGGCTAGTCCATCGCGCGAATTACGGGTACGAGGAGATAGGACCCTGGGATGTGCGATTTGGCAGTAACTTTTTAGGATCGAACGGGATCTGGAATCGGCATAAGCGAGCTTACGAACGAAGTCCTCTCCGATCAATCTTTATTGCCATCTGTGCGGGATTGACTGCGTCACTCATTTTGGCAATCTGGGATTTTATCCATAGTGGTTAGAAGCCGGGCGGGTATCCTTTCGCTCCAAGTCTAGCCGAGCTGAAGTCGAGTAGGTAGGGAAACAGGGCAACCGAGTCGTCAGGCTAATTGCTCTCTTCTACCCGTTCCACGGTCATCAGCAGGACCACCGCCGCTACCACCAGGCGCCGGTCCAAACTTCTTCCGGGATCGCCGGAGAAATCCACCCGCATAGTTGGGACCAGGAAGTTCCAGGTGCGCTGCGCGGTTCCCACAATCATGCCGTGAGATTCAAAGGTGTATCCCTGAGGAATCAGGTGGCCGAGCAGCCTGCGCAGGATGGCAAGCACGGGGGAATCCTCGCGGATCTTGCCCACCTCAACGTCGCTCGCATCCAGAACGTCCCATTCCGCGCGCAGTAGTGATTTCCAGCCGCGGCGTCGCAGCACGCCTGCTTTTTCCCCGGTGAGCGAATCAGTCACGTCAAACGACGCGCCAAAATCAATGATCTTCCGCCCTCGAATGCGCAGCAGTTCGAAACTCTGCGTGGGATCAGTGAAT
>JAICYU010000329.1 GCA_025934025.1 Terriglobales bacterium | reverse complement strand
GGCTGTACGTTATCATCAAGCCCGATGCTGGAACTCCACACTGAGGTCACATACGTCAAGGGTGTAGGCCCGCGTGTGGCCGAGTGGCTGGAGAAAAAAGGCATCTTCACCGTCGAAGACCTGCTCTATTACCTCCCGTTCCGTTATGAAGACCGGCTGAACCTCCGCGGGATTGGCGAGCTGAGGCCGGGAGAAATGGCCACCGTGATCGCCGAGGTGCGTAACGCGGCGGTCTTCCGCACACGCGCCATGCCGATTTTCGAGATGGTTGCGGGCCAGGGGCGCTCAACGTTGAAATGCATCTGGTTTCGTGGTGAGTACCTGCGCGACAGGTTCAAGCCCGGCCAGCTTATTGCTCTTTACGGCAAAGTGGAAGAGGGCTGGAAAGGGCGCGGATTGCAACTTCGGCAGCCGCAGTTTGAAATCCTGGATGATGGCCAGCGCGAGGTGAACGGCGATGGACATGAACCGGCCGACTCTCTGGAAGTGGGGCGCATTGTTCCCATCTATGAATCGGCTGCCGGACAGAAGCTGACATCGCGCTGGTTCCGGCGCATCATCCACGGAACCTTGCAGAACCTGAGCCACGAAATCCCGGATGGTCTTCCCCCTTCGCTATGCCGCCGGCTGGAGCTGATGGACCGGCGCAAAGCTTTTGAGCAGGTGCATTTTCCGGTTGCGGGGGAGCCGCTGCTTGACCTGCAGGAGCAGAAATCTTCGGCGCACCGACGGCTGATTTTTGAGGAATTGTTTTTTCTCGAAGTCGGGCTGGAACTGAAGCGCCGTCGCTTGCGCCAGCGCGCGGGCATCGCTTTCGAGTTGAACGATAGGGTCCGCGCGGCGCTCAAGAAGGTGTTGCCGTTTCATCCCACGTCGGCGCAGAAACGCGTGCTCAAGGAGATTGCCGAAGACATGCAACAGCCTTCGCCTATGCGGCGGCTGCTGCAGGGCGATGTTGGCTCAGGAAAAACGATTGTCGCGCTGCAGGCGGCGGTGATCGCTATCGAAAACGGACATCAGGCGGCCTTCATGGCGCCCACGGAAATCCTGGCCACACAGCATTACCTTTCGTCGCGGCGGCTGCTGGAGAGCGCCGGATACCGTGTGGTGCTATTGACTGGCTCGCAAGATGACGCAACCAAGCGGAACACGCGCCGTCACATTGAGCGCGGCGATGCTCATCTGGTGATTGGCACACATGCGCTGATCCAGGAGAAAGTTGAGTTCAATAAATTGGGTCTGGTGATTGTGGACGAGCAGCACCGGTTTGGCGTGCTGCAACGCTTCAAGCTGATGAAAAAAGGTGAAGCCGAACCCGACACTCTGGTAATGACAGCTACGCCTATCCCGCGCACGCTGGCGCTCACGCTGTATGGCGATTTGGACACCAGCATTCTCGACGAGCTTCCACCCGGACGAACGCCCATCACCACGCGAAAAGTTTCCGACGAACGCGCGGAAGAGGTGTGGGAGTTCGTGCGCAAGCAGGTGAAATCCGGAAGACAAGCCTACGTCGTCTATCCGGTGATCGAAGGCCAGGCGAACGAGCAGCCGGAGATGGAGTTCGCGTCCGGCGCTCCCGCGAACAAGAGCGTACTCAAAGCGGCGATGCAGATGTACGAAGAGCTGCAAAAGAAGGTCATGCCTGACCTGCGGGTGGGGCTGCTGCACGGACGGCTGAGTCCGGAAGAGAAAGAAGCCACTATGCGCCGGTTCCAGAGCGGCGAGATTGATGTGCTGGTTTCGACTACGGTGATCGAAGTCGGCGTGGATGTGCCGAATGCATCCGTGATGGTGGTGGAGCACGCGGAGCGATTCGGGCTGTCGCAACTGCACCAGCTTCGCGGGCGCATTGGTCGGGGAGCCGCAAAGTCATACTGCATTCTGATGACCGGCGGAAAGATTTCTCCCGAAGGTGAGGAGCGCCTCAAAGCGATGACGCGAACGCAGGATGGCTTCGAGATTGCAGAACTTGACCTGAAGCTTCGCGGGCCGGGAGAGTTCTTCGGGACCAAACAATCCGGCGTTCCCGAGCTGCGCGTGGCCAACATTATTCGCGATCGCACTTTGCTGGAACTGGCGCGCCGCGAAGCCAACCGCATTGTGGAGAATGCCGATCCTGAGATCACACCCAGAGATCGCGAAACGGTGATGCAGCACCTTCGCCAGCACTGGCAGCGACGGTACGGGCTGGTAGAGGTGGGTTAATTCGCCGCTGATTTCCGCAGATGAACGCTGATAGGAATTCCTGTGAGTACGCTATGAAATGACTTTGACTGCGAGCACCAAAAGCCAAGTACCCTTTGCTCATTCGCCCGCTTAGAATACTGATTGCGGATACATGACAACTGTCTCAAAATCCGATATTTATCGGCTGCTACCGTCGGTTGACGAACTGCTGCACAGTCCTGATTTGCAACCGCTGATTGAGGAGGAAGGCCAGCCTGCCGTGGCTGATGCTGTCCGCGTGGTGCTCAAGAAACTGCGCGAAGAGATAGGCGCGGGACGGCTTGCGTCAGCGGAGGGGGTGCGAGTTGCGACCGCGGAGTTGGGCGAAGCCATTACCCGCCAACTGCGGTCTTCTATGGACTTCTCCTTAAAGCCAGTCATCAATGCTACAGGCGTGATTCTGCACACCAATCTCGGACGCGCGCCGCTGTCAGAATCCGCGCTGCGTCGGGCAAGTGAAGTTGCAGGTCGCTACTCGAATCTTGAATTTGATGTTGCTTCGGGAACTCGCGGCAAGCGCGACGTACAT
>JAICYU010000279.1 GCA_025934025.1 Terriglobales bacterium | reverse complement strand
TTCTTGTGTTCGAGCCAGGGCAGGCTATGCAGCCGATGGCCAATAGAGATCTTCATTAGCCGGTGCCATGAAGGATGAAAAATCACCTCATCGCGGCGATTGCCGTTGCGATCGTGCGTGTGCAAAACGGGCGTATTCTCGTTGGCTTCCGCACCCCAGTTCTGCGCCTCGGCTGTTCCAAGGATTTCGCCCAGTTCGCTGATTTGCTCCACAGCCCAGGCGGCGCTCTCGCGCTTAACAGCCTCCACCAGAGTGCGATCGGTGAGAAACAGGTTATAGCCGGTGAGCGCGGGAACCTGATTGGAGCTTTCGCTGACCCGCGGAGCGATTTGAGGCGAGGATGTCATGGGCCAATTATCTGCCTACCGGTTCAGGCAAACAACAGCCTTGGCCGCGCCAAGTGCAGTCATTCATTCCGCGCGTAGCGCGATGATGGGATCTATCCGAGTCGCCCGCCGGGCCGGAATGTATGCTGCCAGCAACGCCACGACCAACAGAAGCGCTGTGACCGCTGCATACGTAGCTGGATCGCTCGTGCTCACTCCGAACACCATCGACCGCATCAAGCGCGTGAGCGCGTACGCTGCAACGCCGCCGACCATGACGCCCACCGCCGCCGTAACTACCGCATGTCGCAAAACCAATCCAAGGACATTCGATGGACTGGCCCCGAGCGCGATGCGAACGCCCAGTTCGCGCGTGCGCCGCGCGACGGAATATGCCAGCACTCCGTAAATGCCGGCAATCGCCAGCAAAAGCGCTGTTCCAGCAAAGACCCCGACAAGCAGCAGGTTGAAGCGGCGCATAGCCAGCGAGGCAGAAAAGACACGCGTGAAGGTGTTTGTTTTAACCGGGACAGAAGGATCAAGCTCCCGGATTACGCGACGCGCGGCAGTCAAAGTCGAATTCGGGTCTCCTGCTGTCCGTATCACCAGACTCAGCTCGGCAGTCTTCTGAGGACGCTGAAGGCAATTCACATAGATGATCGGCGTGGCCGGCTGTTCCAGGCTGCTGCCGTGGATGTCGCCTACCACTCCGACAACCGTGAGGAGACGCAGGTCGCCATCCATATTCCCAAATTCAACGGTCTGCCCCAGTGGGTCGCGGTCCGGCCATGTCTGGCGAGCAAGAGCATCACTAACGATCGCTACCGGTGGCCCATCGATTGTATCGGCATCGGTAAAGAAGCGCCCGCGTTTCAGCGGTATGTCCAGCGCGCGAAAATAGCCTGGGCTGGCAGCCACATAGTCCGCTTCGCCAGTGTGAGCTTTATCCGCGAACAGCGGAGTGAAGAACGCATCCAGAGCTTCGTAATCGGCTTTTGAGAGCTCACGGTTAAAGTCCATTGGCGTGCGGGTGATCAACTTGAGCATCTGCGGTGAAAGTTGCTGCGCGTTGATCAATGCAAAGGTGCCATCGGAATAGCCGCCGTTCCCGAGCGGCAGATCGGTGGTGGCTGCGGCTTCAACAACGCCGGGGATCGCGTGCAGCCGGTCGAGCGCCTGCGGGAGAAGCGCTACGCGGGCGCCATTTCCATAGTTACGGGAAAATGCAATATCCAAGGTCACAACCTGCTCCGTCCGAAACCCGGGATTGATCGAAAGGACCCGCAGGAAACTCCGTCCCAGCAGACCCGCGCCAACCAGCAGAACCAGTGTGAGGGCAACTTGCGCGGCCATGATGATCTGTCCCGTCCGGCGGTTCTTGTGTGCGCCGCTCAGCCGAGTGCTGCCCTGTGTAATCGCCGCTTGAACATCGGCAGAGCCTGCACGGAGCGCAGTGAAGATGCCAAGAGCAGCCGCCAGCGCGAGTGAGATTGTCAAGGCAAAGAGTAAGACGGGGAGATTCACCGCAACATCATCAAGACGCGGAAGATTCTGGGGCGCAAGCGACAAAAGCAAGCGGACACCGGCATAGGCGATGGCAACGCCCGCCAGTCCTCCGGCAAGGCAAAGGAGCAGGGATTCAGCAAGACACTGACGAATCAGGCGGCCGCGAGAAGCGCCGAGGGCGGAGCGCACGGCAAGTTCGCTTTCGCGGGCTGTGGCCTGGGCAAGCAGAAGATTCATCACGTTGGCGCAGGCCACCAGCAACAGCAGGCCGGAGATCTCAAGCAGGATCAAGAGCGCCGGGCGGGCTTTCTCCGTGAGGGCTTCGCGCAGAGGGACCGCCGCCGCACCGGTCATCAAGTTATCCTGCGGGAATTGGCGGTAAATCCTTTGTGCCACTCCGGTTAGCTCAGCCGAGGCCTGCTGCAAAGTGAGGCCGCCCTGAATGCGACCCACCACTCGCCATCCACCTGCGGTTCGGCTGGTAGGCTTTATGGATGTGTCACTCGAGAGCCAAAGCTGCGTGTCGCCGGGAAATTGAAATCCAGACGGTAAGACACCAATAACAGGCACAGCTTGGTTGGCTACGACCAGCTTCAGTGATGAGAGTTCATTTCCGCCACCGAGGTAATCCTGCCAGAATGAATAGCTCACAACTGCAGCTGAAGGACCATTGGGCATTTCCTCTTCGCGCACGAAACCCCGGCCGATGACTGGGTTCACGGCAAACACGCTGAAGAAGTCATGCGAGACATACGCAACGGGCACCCTCTTCGGCTCGGAGCCGCCGGAGACGGCCTCCACTCCGAAGCGATATTCCGCTAAAGCCTGGAATGAACGGTTCTGCGCACGAACATCCGCAAAGTTTGCATCAGAGAATGAAATCCGGTTGCCCTTGGGGCCAATTCCCCAAAGCTGAACGATCTGCTCCGGCTTGTTATAAGGCAGAGGCCGGAGCAATACGCCGTAAACCACGCTGAAGATGGCCGTGGTAGCGCCGATTCCTAGCGCAAGGGTGAGGACGGCAACAAAAGCAAAGACCGGATTGCGGCGAAGCACACGCGCGCCGTAACGCACGTCGTGAATGAACCGATAGAGACCGGCCCAGCCCCATGTTTCACGCGTGACTTCTGCCACCAGGCCCGAATTCCCAAGCTCGCACTTTGCGTTGACTTCTGAGTCGGCAGGAGTCTCGCCGCGGTCCACGCGGTCCTCCGCCGCCATGCGGAGGTGGGCTTCAAGTTCTTCTTTAAGTTCCTGGTCGCGTTTGCTGCGGCTCATGCTTCGTTCTCCTTTGCTCCGGGCTCCAGGATTCCTGCCATGGCCTGCAGCAGCCGGTCCCAGCGCGAACGCTCGGAGGCAAGCCGCTTCCGGCCTCTGGCCGTAAGCCGGTAGGTTTTGACCCGCTGATTGTTCTCTGAGATTTTCCACTCAGAGGAAATCCATCGCTGTTTCTCAAGCCGATGCAGCGCGGGATAGAGCGATCCGGTTTCCACGTCCAGTACCTCACCGGAATTGAGCCGGATTGTCTGGGTGATCCCGTAGCCATGCTGTGGGCCCCAGCGCAATGTCTCAAGAATCAACAGGTCCAGCGTGCCCTGGAGGATTTCAATGCGGTTGCGGTAACGCTCATGTTTGGCCATGTAGAGATCCTACACCCATGGATGTAGATAATCTACAGCTTCATGGGCGCATTGGTTCCAGGAAAACTTGGCCATGATGACAGCCGCAAGGTAAACTGATTCGCCATGAAAATCTCCATTGGAATCGCCGCAGCTCTGTTGCTCGGCCTGCTCCCGGCTTCTGCTCAGGACTGGGCCAGGCAAAAACTGGAAAAATCCCCTCGCCACCAGGAGTGGGTGCAGATCAAGCATGACAACCGCACCCTAAACACCTTTGTGGTGTACCCCGAAGCAAAGCAAAAAGCCCCAGTCGTTCTTGTGATCCATGAGATCTTCGGAATGACCGATTGGGTGCGCAGCGTGGCTGACCAACTTGCCGCCAATGGCTACATT
>JAICYU010000147.1 GCA_025934025.1 Terriglobales bacterium | reverse complement strand
CTTCCATCTGCTTTACCGCGGCAATAATCTCCGCTTCGGTGTGCTTCCTTTGCGTCATACTCCTCCCCTTCACCTGTGAAATCATATCCACCGGTGTGCGGATTTAGGGGAGCAGGTCAATCGGTCGGGCTGGCGGTACTGCGATGCGGGTTGGAAACCGAAGCAACCATCCCGTTGCCGTCATAAGTTGTGTCCACGAAATCGGTGCCGGATGGATCGCTGGTGAGCTGTTGCTGGAAGACGCGGCCCAATCCATCGAGCAGCGTGGTGGTGGAGACGCTTTGGCTGCCGGTGATAAGGTGCGTTTGCGTCGTGCTTGTGGGAGAGTTGTAAGTTAACGAGGTCTGGCCACCGCCGGGAATGCTGACGGTGAGCGGGCGGAGAAGCGCGTCGTAGGTATAGGTGGTGTTCAGGCCATTGAGATCCGTGGTTACTGTGGGCAGGCCGGTATTGGCTTCGTACTGGGTTGTGGTGATGTGCTGGACCGCGGGCGTGCCGGTGCTGGGAAGGGTGGTTTTTGTTAAATAATCCAGCGTGCCGACATTTTTAGCGGGATCAGAGAAATTATCCGCGTAGCTGTACTGGGTCTGATTGCCGAACGAGTCCGTGCTGGTGAGCATGTTCCCGGTGTCGTCGTAGGCAAACGTGGTGTTCAGGCTCGCGGTTGTGGTGATCCACTGCTTCAGCGTGGTGAGATTGCCTCGCGAGGTGCCCACGGCGACATGGTGAGGAACACCTGTGGTCGGCGCGGGAGTTCCCTCGTCATAGGTGAATGTCTGGTTCGAAAACTGAGCGCCGGTGGAATCCTCGACAATAATGTTGGAGGGGAGGCCGCTGATCCCGCTGAGGCCGGCATAAAAGGTGAGCGTTTTCCGCAACAAGCCGGTGGGTGGATTAGCGCCGAAATCGTACTCATCCACTTCCGTGGGCAGACCGTTGCTGTTGAGGGACGTATCCACTAGCGAAGGCAGGCTGCTTCCCGGCGCGGTGTATTTCTTGATTTCGGTAATCGGCAGCGTGATGGTGTTGGTCGTGCAGGGCTTGACTGTGCCGTTGTAGCACGTATCGGTTTCGAGCAACTGCGTTCCCGGATTGCCCTGGTTCACCTTGCGCTGAGTTTCATAAAAATTGGGCCCGCCCGCGCCGAGTGCCGTCTTCTGGAAGCTGATGGTGGTCTGATTGCGCGGAGTTGAAGCATCAAGGACGGTAGTGGTCCAGGTGTTGCCTGACCCGGTGCGGCTGTAGCTGATGGTTCCGTCGCTGGTCACGCGATCAAAGCCTGCTGTGCTGCCATCCGCACATTCGATTCCGTTACTTCCTCCGGTGTAGTTGTAAGTGATGGTGCCGCCTGTCGGCAGAGTAATTTTCTGGATGCGGCCCGTTACCGCTCCGCTGACGCCCGGCGTTGGCTCGTAATCGAAGGAATAAGAACCTCCGTTGGCCGGGAGGGTGACGCTCGTCACCAGATTCGCAGCAGTGGCTGGATACTCCGTGATTCCCGCGCATCCGAAGTTGGTCTGAACAGTTTTCGAAGTGTAGGAAACCGTAACCGCGGCCGGCCTTCCGTTGGGATCGGTGTAAGTGAAAACTAAAGGACTGGGAGCGCCACCGGAAACAGTCAGGGCGGTCATGCCGAGAGTGTCAGTAAAAACGCTGCCGTTGGTTGTGATCTGGTTTCCGTTGCGGTCGGTTTTGGTGCCGGCTGCGGCGGCGGAGCCGGTAGGCGGGTTGAAGACTGTTCCGTCCGGGGTGGTTAATTTCCATGGGGCTGAGCTGGTGTCGAGGACATAGCCCTGGCCGTCGGTCCCGGAGTAAACGTTGGTAATGCCATCGCCAGGGCATCCGCCGAAAGTGTTTCCAAATCCCGAGTGAATCACGCCAAACGCGTCGTGATACTGGAAATTGAGAAAGCGCGGTTTGGTGGTTACCACCTGCGGGGAAGCTTGCGAACTGGCGGGATCACCGCTCGCGAACTGCGGGCTCAATCCGCAATTCTCAATGACGGTCTGCCGGGTCAGATAGCCGGTCGCCATTTCCGTAGCCGACCTCCAGCCCCAATTATCTACCGGCTGCCAGGCGTGGGTGCCGGTTACAGTCCAGACCGAACTGTCGAGGCTCAGGACGTAGTTGAAGGGAATGCCGCGGCCAGGTTTGGAGAAGATGGGAATGGGGAGATGAGAGTTGAGATTTCCGAGGTTGATCTGGTCTGGCCCTGAAGTGAAACTGCCAAGTGGCGGCGTGCCGGTGGAGACTTGGGCCAGCGCCGGAAGAGCACAGCAGAGGCCGAGCAACATCAGACAAAGTATTGCGACGCCGGCATGAATGCTAATACGCGCGGAACGCAGCGCAGAAAGAGAAGATGCAGCGGATTGCTTCATTTGTTTCGAGGGCCCCTGGTGAGGCATTCAGAACGGTGGAAGATTAATTGAGAATAGATGAACGTGTGATTGGGAAAAGCACTGAAGAGAACTCGGGAATATCTGCTTACAAAGTCTCGACACGATGCTCTTTTGAAATAGAGGAAAGTACCGGGAAATTTCCGGAAATGGAAATTCTGGTCAACTAATTGGCCGCCGCGAGAGATCCTGCCGAGCCGAATCTCTCAGCTTTATGAACGCGAGCTCCTAAAATTCCTGTTTTCGGAAATTTTCATGGACGCGGTGGCTGAATTGCCGGCTGAGAGCAACAACTTAGATAGGATTTGAGAGGCGACGAGGCAATGAGCGAATCCCCCTGATAGGGATCTGACGCCGGATGACCCATCCTTTACGCAGAAACTGGGCTCGGCTGGCAGGTCCGAGCAAAAGGGTGGCATCATCCCATTTAACGGGGCAACATTCTCTCCATGCTCTTCACGAAAGTAAACTTCTGATCGCTGATTACACTGATCATCGTGATTCACGCGGAATCTCCTGCGTCGCTCAGTGCGATGAGCGTTCATCAGCGGTAAGGTTCAAGGCCTCGGGCTTGCGGGCCATATTTGCCGTCCACTTCCAGGCGCTGTTACCTTATCTTCTTCACCCTTCTGAAGGAGATCGCTTGCCCCCGATTCGCCGCGCCATTTTAAGCGTCACCGACAAGACCGGACTGGTTGATTTTGCCCGGAAGCTGGCCGCAATGCAGGTAGCGCTTTTTTCCACGGGCGGCACGGCCAGGCTTCTCCGCGACTCAGGCGTGCAAGTGAAAGACATCTCCGACCTTACCGGCTTTCCGGAGATGATGGATGGCCGGCTGAAGACACTGCACCCCAAAGTTCACGGCGGGATTCTGCATGTCCGCGAAAATCCCGAACACGTGGCGGCGGCCCGACAGCATGGAATTGAGCCCATTGATATGGTTGTGGTGAACCTCTATGCATTTGAGCAGACCGCTGCCAAACCGGGAGTGAAGTTCGGCGAGCTGATTGAAAACATTGATATTGGCGGCCCGGCCATGGCGCGCTCGGCGGCCAAGAATTTTCGCGATGTCGCTATTGTCACTTCGCCCGATGATTACGCCGCGATTGCCGCTGAGATGGCTTCCTCAGGATCCAGCCTGAGTCTTGAAACCCGCTGGCGACTGGCCCAGAAGGCCTTCGCCAAGACGGCCGCGTATGACAGCGCAATTTCTGCCACGCTGGCAAGCGCCACGCTTTCCGCCAACAGCGAAGAGCCTGCTCAATTCCACGATGCTGAAGCGGCCCAAGATTTCCCATCAGTATTGCGGCTCTCCTTCAGCAAATTGGCTGACCTGCGCTATGGCGAGAACCCGCATCAGCGCGCTGCGGTCTATTCTGACGGATCAAAAGCCGGAATCGCCAATGCGCGGCAACTGCAGGGCAAAGAGCTTTCCTACAACAATCTGGTGGACCTCCAGGCCGCATGGGACCTGGCCCAGGATTTTGACGAAACGTTTTGCGCGATCATCAAGCACACCAATCCGGCGGGTGCAGCCACGGGAAAGGACCTGCGCGAAGCCTACTTGAAGGCTCTTGAAGTCGATCCGGTTTCGGCATTTGGCGGGGTCATCGGCGTGAACCGGCCGGTGGACGGAGCCGCCGCCGAGGAAATCGCCAAGCTGTTTGTTGAAGCCATTGCCGCGCCCAGCTTTGATTCTGCGGCGCGGGAGCGCCTCGCGGCCAAGAAGAACCTGCGACTGTTAGAAGTTACTCCCGCACCTGCCGGCTTCGCTCTCAAGCAGGTTTCGGGCGGCATGCTGGTGCAGGACCCGGACATCAAGCCGATCGCCCAATCCGATCTGAAAGTGGTGAGCCGCCGCCCGCCCACCGAGCAGGAGATGCGGGCGCTGCTGTTCGCATGGAAAGTCTGTAAACATGTCAAATCAAATGCCATTCTCTACGCCAGGGAAGGCCAGATTGTAGGCGTTGGCGCGGGCCAGATGTCACGGGTTGACTCCTGCAAGATCGGGGCAATGAAAGCCGGGCTGCCGCTTCAGGGCACGGTCGCCGCCTCAGACGCTTTCTTCCCCTTCCCCGACGGTGTGGAAGAAATCGCCCGAGCCGGAGCAACCGCGATCATTCAACCGGGCGGTTCGGTCCGCGACCCTGAGGTTATTGCCGCGGCGGACAAGCTGAATTTGGCCATGGTGCTCACCGGCATCCGTCACTTCCGTCACTAGATAAAGAATTGTTATTGCCTGTGAAAGGCCGAATTAAGGCGCTAGAATTGCCAAATGGAGCGTTCTGCTCACAGGCTGCTTCTTGGCATCCAATGTTAAAGGGATTTTCTGGTTCGTTCTATGAATTCATTTCAATTCCGTAGTTCTCTTCTGGGTTTGGCACTTTTAACATCTGCAACGCTTCTGGGGCAGCAAAAAACTGCTCCGTCCACCCAGCATACGCAGCCATCACCCATACCCATCCCGCAGAGTTCTTCCAGCCCGCAAACAGCCGCGAAGAAACCGGACCGCGCAGCAGCGTATTACCACTTCGGCCTGGGCCACATGTACGAAGAAATGATGGCTATGTATGGGCGCTCCGATTACGCCACCAAGGCGATTGAGGAGTACCGAGCTGCCATTGAAAATGACCCTTCTTCAGAGTTCCTGAACGCAACGCTGGCGGAACTGTACGCCAAAACCGGGCGTATCCGCGATGCAGTGCTTGAGGCGCAGAACATTCTTAAGCGCGACCCGAACAATCTGGAAGCTCACCGGTTGCTGGGCAGGATTTATTTGCGTTCTTTGGGAGACACGCAGGCCGGTCCCACCTCGCACGAGGTGCTGCGGTTGGGAATTGAGCAATATGAGGCCCTGGCGCGGATTGAGTCGAAGAATGCGGACAATCACCTGCTGCTCGGGCGTCTTTATGTCCTAGACAAGGATTATTCCAAGGCTGAAGGGCAGTTTAAAGCCGCCATCCAAACCGATCCAACTTCTGATGAAGCCACGGTCAACTTGGCTCTTCTCTACAACGAAGAAGGTGACACCAAGAAAGCTGCTGAAACTCTTACTTCCGTTCCCGAAGCTCAGCGCACCTCCAAACTGAATTCAAGCCTGGGATTCACCTACGAGCAGCAAAAGGAATACAAGAAGGCCATTGCGGCTTACCAGAAAGCGCTTGATCAGGACAAGGAAAACCTTGACGCGATGCGTGGGCTGGCCCAGAACCTGGCTAACGACAATCAGATTGATGCCGCGCTGCAGCAGTGGCGGATGGTGCAGGATGCCGACCCGCAGGATGCCACGGCGCCCCTGCGGATGTCAGAGATTTATCGCCGGCAGGGCAAGTTCGATCAGGCCATGAGCAGCCTGAAACGCGCCGAATCTCTGGTCCAGGATTCTCTTGAGGTCCACTATAACGAAGCCACCATTCTGGAAGCCCAAGGCAAGTACGACGAAGCGGCCGCGGTGCTGCAACGCCTGGTGAGCCGCAACGAATCGCCGGACGGGAACTACACTGCCGGTGAGCGCAACAACCTTTCACTGTTCCTGGAACGGCTGGGAAACGTCTATCGCGAATCAGGAAAAACCCAGCTTGCGCTGGACACATTTAACAAGATGGTGGGACTGGGCGGCACGGAAGCGGGGCGCGGTTATCAGGAGATCGTTGACACATACCGCGAACAGAAGCAGTGGACAGACGCCACCCGGACGGCGAAAGAAGCCGTCAACAAGTTGCCGGAAGATAGAGATCTGAAACTCACGCTGGCGCAGGAACTCGCCGATGATGGCAAGCCGGAGCAGGGCATCCAGCTTGCCAAGGCGCAGCTTTCAGGCAAGCAGGAAGACCGCAGCGTCTATTTCGCTCTGTCTCAGATCTACTCCCGGCAGAAGCACTGGAAAGAAGCCGAAGAGGCCCTTGTGGATGCGCAGAAGCTGGCGTCAAAGCCGGAAGATCAGGAATACATATCGTTCCTGTTTGGCGCCCTGTATGACCGCCAGAAAAAGTATGACCAGGCCGAACGTGCGTTCCGTCAGGTGCTGCAAATGGATTCCAACAACAGCATGACTCTGAACTACCTCGGGTACATGCTGGCGGACCGCAACACGCATCTGGAAGAAGCCCTGAATCTGATCAAGCGCGCAGTGGAACTCGATCCGCAGAATGGCGCATATCTGGACTCCCTGGGCTGGGTTTACTACCGGCTGGGTAATTACGACCAGGCGGAGGAGAACCTTCGCCGCGCGGCGGATAAGACTCCGAACGATGCCACGGTCCAGGACCATCTGGGCGAGCTTTATGCCAAGACCGGCAAGCTGAAAATGGCCGCCATGCACTGGGAGCGCGCTCTTACCGAATGGAACCGCTCCGTTCCAGCAGACGTTGATCAGCAGGATGTTACCCGCGTCCAGAAAAAGCTGGAGAACACGAAGGTGAAGCTGGCACAACAGCAGACGAAATAAATTTCAATTTCAAAATTAAAAATTTAAAATTGAAGAATGCTTGCCCCCTACGCTTTTCGCGTAGAAGAGAGCCGTGGCCGCCGCTATTCGGAACCGACGCATCCTTATCGCAACGATTTTCAGCGGGACCGTGATCGCGTGGTCCACTCGCGCGCCTTCCGCCGCTTGGAAAACAAGACGCAGGTGTTCTCGCGCCGCGTGTCGGACCATTTCCGTAACCGCCTGACTCATACCATCGAAGTTACCCAGATTTCGCGGACCATCGCTGCTGAACTGTCGCTGAATGAAGATCTGGCAGAGGCCCTTGCGCTGGTTCACGATGTTGGGCATCCACCGTTTGGCCATGCCGGCGAGCACCAGCTCAACGAACTCATGGCTGCTTACGGAGAAGGGTTTGACCATAACCTGCACGCGCTGCGCATCGTAGAGCAGTTCGAGCAACGCTATGCGGATTTTCCCGGGCTAAACCTGACGTTTGAAGTGCGCGAAGGAATCGTGAAGCACTCACGCGACTACGATCCGGTGAAGTTTCCGGAACTGGCTGAATATCTGCTTGAATTGCGGCCGCCTTTGGAAGCGCAGCTCGTTGATTTTGCTGACGAGATTGCCTATAGCACGGCCGACCTGGATGACGGCGTGGAGGCCGAAATCCTTAGCCGGGAGCAGGTTCGGCGTGACGTGCCTCTGTTTCGGCGGATTTACGAAGAAGTCGCCGGGCTTTACCCTGAAGCTCCCGAGAAATTGCGCTTCAACGAAACTCTGAAACGGGTGATGGACTCGTTGGTAAGTGATCTCATCGCAAACACCGGCAAACAGCTCACGGTGGCGGCGGTCAGCTCCGTAGAGCAGGTCCGGCAAGTGCCGCAGCGGCTTTTTGGCTTCAGTTCTCGTGGTGACTTGGAAAGGCGAGAACTAAAGGAGTTCCTTTATAAGAATCTGTATTGCAGCCCGACTTCAAAGGCCGACAAAGAGGATGGCGAAGAAATGATTGCGGAGCTTTTTTCCTTTTTTATGCAGCTTCCCCAGGAACTTCCTGACAGTTATTGGGAGCGTACCAAAGCGGAGCATGCGCCGCTGCATCGGGTAGTTTGCGACTACATCGCCGGGATGACCGATAACTTCATACGGGAGCAGCATCGCAGGTTTTGTCGCGGATCGAAGAAGGTGGGAGTATGAGAGTTCATGATCTTGCACCCATAAGAGACGCCCTAGAGGCTGTGAATAGCTGAGTGGCGAGCGGGAAGCGGAACCAAAAGATGCAACATCCAGCAGAGGCCCTGAAAAAATTACCTGGTTGATAACCGGGCAACGGTGATTTGAATCTGTAAGCTGCTGAAAATAATAGGAAAGCCTTACCAGCAGTTTGGCAATTAGAATGATAGTAGTCAAAGCGTAGCCTTATGCGCGCTCGGGGGTGGGCTTGCACCCTGTCATTAGCTGCCCCGATGCACGAACAACCCCCGGTTCGGAGGATTTTCCGCATGAAGAAGTACTTATTGTCAGTTTCACTGGCCGCGGCCCTGGCACTTCCCG
>JAICYU010000172.1 GCA_025934025.1 Terriglobales bacterium | reverse complement strand
CAAAGCTGCATTCGAGGCTTACATCAATCTGCGCGATGAGAAGGAATCAGAGCGGCTCGCTTTTCTGGGCCAGCACCTGCAGGAGATCGAGAACAATCTGCCGGAGGATCCGCAATACCGGGTGGCAAAATTAGGGGCGGCTGCGCCGATTCGCGTTGTGAATGAAGTCTTCTCCGCCGGCGACGGCGCGCACGGTGTCCAGACCGCGGCTTACAACCTGCCGAACGATGACAAGGTGGTCCAGCAGAAGGGCTCCAAGCGCGTGATGCTCAAGAACGTGCAGGAAGCCAAGTTCCACTCGACGCTGGTCCCGATTTCAAAAGTGGTGCTTCAGCCGGCGGCGCAAAGAGATTTGAGCTTCGATCTGTTCTTCACCCACATTGTGGCCCACGAACTCACGCATGGACTCGGGCCGCACCAGATCAAAGTTGCGGGGCGGGACACGAATCCACGTTTCGAACTGAAAGAGCAGTATTCCGCAATTGAAGAAGCCAAGGCAGACGTGACGGGACTCTTTGCGTTGCAACACCTCATGACCCAGGCCGATCAAGGCAAGATCCAGATGCCGCTTCCGCACGGCCCGGATGCCGAGCGCAAGCTTTACACCACTTACCTTGCATCCTCATTCCGCACCCTGCGTTTCGGTTTGCAGGACGCTCACGCCAAAGGCATGGCTGTGCAGTTCAATTATTTTCTCGATAAAGGTGGCTTCGTTGCCAATTCTGACGGGACGTTCAGCGTGAATTTGAGCAAGATCAAAGAAGCAGTTGCCGGACTCGATCACGATCTACTCACCCTCGAAGCCACAGGTGATTACGCCGGTGCGAAAAAGCTCCTGACCGAGATGAGCGTGCTCCGTCCGGAGGTGCAGAAGGCGCTGGATCGGTTGAAATCTGTGCCTACTGATATCGAGCCGATTTTTGTGACGGCAGAATCATTGACGCAGGAGAAGGCGCCCGGAGCAGGAAGCGTTGCCAGGAAGAAATAAGCTAAATCGAAGAGGACGGCTCTCGCAGTTGACGGCGTCTACTTCTTTCCAGCCGTCTTGTTCATGGCTGTTACGTCCTTGCGCAGCTTCTTCACCAGCAAGCCCACAGCTGGCGAGCTCTTGGTCGAGCACTTGCGATCGCCATACCAGAGAATGTTGTCATCGGTCGCGCCCAGCACCTGGACTCGCACGGCACAAAGATTGTTTGGCCCGTGCTCGCGGGCGCTGATCCAGAGCGCAACATCAGCTTGGGGACAGCTTTCCACCAGCTTGTAACGGCCCCAGAGCTTGAGGTCTTTCCGCGCAACAGCCTCGTCTTGCTTGGATCCGTTGAGCAGCCTAATGCACATTGTCTTGGCGGAGAGCAGGCGGGCGGAGTCCTGGGCAAAGACCGGCGCAGCCGCGGCGAGAAGAAAAACGATAAGTGCTTTCATGGTGCATTTATTGTAACCAGCAAGGTCAACTGTCCTTCCAGAACGGCTGTTGACTTGAGAATTATGAGGCTTTAATATCCTCTTACACGGGAAAGGAGGGCGATCCAAAAAATGAAAAATTCTGATAGTCATATACGTGAGGTGGCTGAGGCTTAAGGCGTGAGTCTTTAAGTCCTAGCGAAGTTGGTGTTCGCACAAGGCCTCCGCGCCTTCAGCCAATCCCAACAGACTACCGGCAACCCCCGCAAATGAAAGCTGCGGGGGTTGTTGTTTTTGGCAGGAATGCACGCCCCCAGGCAAGAGTGCGCCCCAACTCCGTTTCCGTGGGGAATGACAACTAACCTTCCACGTCCCGAATCTCAACCAATATGGCAAAAAAAAGAGAAGTGGTAGTCATCACCGGGGCCTCTGCCGGTGTGGGACGCGCAACTGTGCGCGAATTTGCGCGCCATGGCGCGGATATTGGCCTGATTGCGCGCGGCAAAGAGCGCTTGGAAGCGGCCAGACGTGAAGTTGAAGAGCTGGGTGGCCGCGCTGTCGCGATTCCCTGCGATGTGGCAGACGCAGCAGCCGTGGAAACCGCAGCCGAACAGATCGAGCGTGAGCTGGGCCCGATTGATGTCTGGGTCAACAACGCGATGGTATCCGTGTTCTCACCGGTCAAACGGATGGAGCCCGATGAGTACCGCCGCGTCACGGAAGTGACCTATCTGGGCGTGGTGCATGGAACTCTCTCGGCACTGAAACGCATGCTCCCTCGCAACCAAGGCACGATTGTGCAGATTGGCTCGGCTCTGGCCTACCGCAGCATTCCTCTGCAGTCGGCTTACTGCGCCGCCAAACATGCCATTGTGGGCTTCACGGATTCGCTGCGCTGCGAACTGATCCACGACCAGAGCAAGGTCCATCTCACGGTGGCGCACCTTCCCGCCGTGAATACGCCGCAGTTTGAGTGGTCCAAGTCGCGCATGCCGCGGCACCCTCAACCGGTGCCTCCGATCTTCGAACCCGAAGTCATTGCCCGCGGAATTTACTTTGCTGCACATGCCCGTCGTCGCGAACTCTGGATCGGATTTCCAACGGTCAAGGCCATTGTGGGCCAGCGCGTTGCCGCAGGATACGCCGACCATTATCTGGCTAAGAATGGCTACGATTCGCAGATGACCAGTCAGCCCGTTTCTCCCAACCGGCGTGACAATCTTTGGGAATCAGCGCCCGGAGATTTCGCTGCGCATGGCACCTTTGACCAGGAGGCGCGCCACATGAGTTGGCAACTTAAGCTCAACACGAATCGTGGATTGCTGGCCGCAACGCTTGCGGGCATTGGATTGGGGGCGTTTGCGTTGCTGCGGAAAGACGACGTCGAGCACGCAGCCGGAAAGATATCACGCGAGCTTAAGAACTGGACGCGAAAGGCTGCCTAACCACGTTTCGCCTGGAGTTGGGAGGAACGTTTCATGATGGCCATGAGCAGCAGTTGAAAGAAGACGGCGCCGGTCATGTCCAGCAGAACGTCCCATGGGCTGGAGGTGCGAGATGCGACAAAGCGCTGGTGTAACTCGTCACTGCTTCCTGCCGCCAGCGTAAGGGCAAGGGCCAGCCCGCTCCATTTAGCCAGCCAGGGCCGCACGTCTGGCAGAGTCGCTCGCCAGGAAAAGAAGGCCAGCAAACTCAACAGTCCGTAGCTGAAGAAGTGGGCCGACTTGCGCACCAGAAAATGGATGAATTGAAACTGCGGGTCTGAAATTGGACCGTAAAGCCAGTGAATGATCCTCATCAAGGTACGGCCAGTGTGGTCGGCAGAGAAAACGTCGGTGGAGAAGCAGGCGAGCACCACAAGCCAGCAGAGAGTCGGAAGCCATGCGAGCAGCTTGCGATTGAGCCGGCTGGAGTGCGGTCCACCTGTTCTCACGCGCGGCGGAGAGAGTTCCAGCAATTTATTCAACGCGGTAATTCGGGGCCTCACGGGTGATGATGACATCATGGACATGGCTTTCCCGCAGCCCTGCGCCGCTGATCCGTATGAAACGCGCTTTTTGCTGGAGTTCGGCAATCGTGCGGGTGCCGCAGTATCCCATGCCCGAGCGCAAACCGCCGACCAATTGGTAGACCATGGCGGCCAATGTCCCGCGATAAGGCACGCGCCCTTCAATTCCTTCCGGCACCAGCTTGTTCAGCCGATTGCTGTTGCCGTCGCCGTCTTCCCCCGTGATCGCCGCGGCAGAATCGTCCATGGTTTGGGCGTAACGTTCGCTTGATCCCGCGGACATCGCAGCCAGAGATCCCATGCCTCGGTAGGATTTGAAGGAGCGGCCTTGATAAAGGATGGTCTCGCCCGGACTCTCATTCGTGCCCGCAAACAGAGAGCCGATCATCACAACGCTTGCACCCGCCGCAATCGCTTTGCTGATGTCGCCGGAGTACTTGATGCCGCCATCAGCAATCACCGGAACGCCCGCGTCGCGGCAGGCGCGCGCAGCTTCTGCAATGGCCGTGATCTGGGGAACGCCTGCTCCGGTCACCACGCGCGTGGTGCAGATGGAGCCGGGACCGATGCCAACCTTGACTGCGTCGGCTCCAGCTCTTACCAGCGCGCATGCGCCTTCGTGAGTGCCTACATTGCCGGCTAGCAGATCAACGTTTGGCAGCTTTGCTTTAATGGTCTTCACCGCATCAAGGACGCGGCTGGTGTGGCCGTGCGCACTATCAATCGCCAGCACGTCAACTTTGGCCTTCACCATTTCCTGCGCGCGCTCCAGAAAATCCCCGGTCGCGCCGATCGCGGCGCCCACGCGCAAACGTCCGTGCTCGTCTTTTGCGGCGTTCGGATACTTGAGTTTCTTCTGGATGTCCTTGACCGTAATCAGGCCTTTCAGATTGTACTTATCGTCCACTACCAACAGCTTTTCCACGCGATGCTCATGCAGAATGCGCTCCGACTCCTCCAGAGTGGTCCCGACAGGGACGGTGACCAGATTCTCCCGCGTCATTACCTTGCTGATAGGGATATCGGTGCGCGTTTCGAAGCGGAGATCGCGGTTGGTAAGGATTCCGACGAGTTTCTTGTTCTTGGTGACCGGAACGCCGGAAATTTTGAAGCGGCGCATCATATCAAGCGCATCGGCAATCTTGTGGTCTGGCGAGAGCGTAATCGGATCCATAATCATGCCGCTCTCGGAGCGCTTTACCTTGTCCACCTCATCCGCCTGCTGCTCGATGGAGAGATTGCGATGCACGATCCCGAGCCCGCCTTGCTGGGCAATAGCGATGGCCAGACGCGATTCCGTAACCGTGTCCATCGCGGCGCTGATGATCGGAATGTTCAGGCGGATATTGCGGGAAAGCTGCGTCTGGGTATTGACCTCTGCCGGGACCACGTCAGAGTGGGCGGGAAGCAGCAGAACGTCGTCAAAGGTCAACGCCTCAGGAACAGGGAAATGAATCATGTTCTATTATCTCAGAGGAAGGATTCCCTTCCAGTGTAAATGCTTTTGCGACCGGGCGTCAGCCGCCTATCGCAAACCGTTGCAGGCCATATTCCTCGCGCGCAAACCAAAGTAATATTGACCCTTTGGCTGCATGGCCCCGATACTCATGGGACGATGGATGCCAACCGTACCTCTTCCGCGCCTCTGGGCGCAACCGCAGTAGACCCGAGGCAGGAGAAGCGGGTCCATCTTGCCGTTCCGGTGAAGGTGTTCCCAGATATCAAGAGCGTGGAATCGCACAGCTGCTGCACTTACGAGCTCTCCATCACGGGCGCTCGCGTCGCAGCTACTCCGGGAATCTGCGAAGAAGGCCAGGTAATCTACCTTCAGCGCCTGAACCGCCGCGCGCGTTACAAGGTTGTGTGGCTCGGAAAGCCCGACACTCCGCAGGCAGGCCAGATGGGCGTGATCTCCATGGAGCCTGCGAACGTGATCTGGGAAAACGAAATCAAGACGCGCATCCTGCGCGGATAATCGCTTCCGGCCGGCCTTGTCCAACGGTGACACCGCGATAAGCGGAAAATCCAGTTGCCTTAGGTGACCCGCCTTAGTGCGTACTCAGGGATAAGGCTCAACAATGCGCCTACTCCCCCGCGGCAAAACCGATGAGCGCCAACTATCCCTACATTGTCCGCTGCAACGATTGTGACTACGTGAGCGAGGTTTACATGGACGAGAGTCTGGCCATGAACGATCGCGATTTCCATTCTTTCGAGCGGCTGCACTCGGTTTCCATCTGGCGCTACGCATGGGAGCGCTGGACGCTGGTCACCGAACTTTTCGGCCTGCAATTGCGCTAGCGGTTCGCGTCGAATTGCCGCCTGCCGCAAGCGCGTGATAACTTTTAGACCTTGCCGCTATGATCCGCGCTTACCAGGGCATCTCTCCGCGCATTCATGACTCGTGCTACGTTGACGAGTCGGCCCAGGTCATTGGTGATGTTGAGATCGGCGAGAACTCCAGCGTCTGGATGAACGCGGTGATTCGCGGCGACGTTTTTGCCATCCGCATCGGAAAAAATTCGAATGTGCAGGATTGCAGCGTGCTGCACGGCATGCGTCACAAGTATGGTGTAACTATGGGCGACTGGGTGACGGTGGGCCACTCGGTGACGCTGCACGGATGCACCATCGCAGATCGCTGCCTCGTCGGCATGGGCTCAGTAATTCTCAACAACGCGAAGATCGGTGAAGGCTCCATCATTGCTGCCGGCACTGTGATTCCCGAGGATACAGTAGTAGACCCGTATTCGCTGTGGGCTGGCGTTCCCGGTAAATTGAAGAAGCGCATTGATGACGAGAAGACACAGCAGATGATCGCGATGTACGCCGGGAACTACTACGATTACACTCAGATGTATCGGAAAGAGTTCAGGCAGGGGTGAAGTCATAACAAGTATCAGTGCCAGGAGTTTAATGGTTGCGGAAAAGCTCGAAACTTAGCAGCGACAGAAGTGTCAGGGCATGAGTTTACTCGTGCCGAAAGGGTTTTATTTTTACTCAGGCTTCAGCCCCTGTGAACCGGATCTGCTTTGAACCTTGGATTTTTTCCGCAGCTGTGCCGCCCCTCTGGGGCTTTATTATCAGGAGCCGTTAAGCGGCCCGAGTGAACTCATGCCCTGACACTTTGTCCGGTATACAAAAGGAGGAAGCCTGGATCCCTCGTGTTTGCCAGAAAGCCAATTTTTTAAATAGCAATACTTCGGCACTGCTGAATCCGGACGCTTATACCCAACTGCGTACGGATGATGGCTAATTGCCAAGTGCTAATTGCTAAGTGCCAACTGCTAATTACTGACTACTAATGGTTAATCTCATCAAAGCCGTTCGCGGTACCCGCGACATCCTACCACCAGGCACTGCCTTGTGGCAGCACGTGGAGCAGGCTGCTCGGGACGTCTTTCAGCGTTACGACTTCCACGAGATCCGCACGCCCATCTTCGAAGACACGCAATTATTT
>JAICYU010000269.1 GCA_025934025.1 Terriglobales bacterium | reverse complement strand
CGCCGCACCGGCTTATTGCCGCTCCCATTGATGAGCCAGGATTCGTGGTGAGCGGAATCACTGACCAGGGGTACCTCAGATTGCAGCGGCTTCCTCAAGGTGGCAATCTGCCGCTCTTTAATGATCTCTATTCCGCCGAACCAGTAAAGATCGGTACCGCCCAGCACGGCTGGACGAACGGAGCGGTCGCGGGACTCTCGCTCCACTTGCTTCCGCAGCGGGTACACCCGCCCGACATGGCTGACCTGGACAACATGTATGTGGACGTGGGCGCCACCACGGCCGCGGAAGTCCGCGTTTCCGGGATTGACGTTCTCGATCCACTCACCATTGACCGCAACTTCTTTGAAATGGCGAATGGCCGATGGACATCGCCTGCTATCGGCGACCGCTTCGGCGCGGCAGCTCTGCTTGAACTGGTTCGCCATCTCGATCCGGCAAAGCTCAAAGGTACCCTCACCGTCGCCTTTGTTCGCGAGCAATGGCTGGGTGCACGCGGCTTGCAGCGAGTTGTCGAAGCCCAAAAACCGGATGAACTGATCTTTGTTGGACGACTTTCGCGTCCTACCGTCCCGCCCGGTGCTGCGCAACAATCTGGCAGCCAAGCTCCCGTTCCGTCCTTCTCCCACGCACCCGGAAGCGGAGTGCTGGTGGGAAGCGACAAGCCACAAACAGATCTGGCCGGTTTTGCCGCTGAGCTGAAACAGTTGGCAGGACAAAACAGCATCGCCCTGAACTCTGACCTCTCTGCGCCTTTGCTGCCCCGAAGCTACCTTCCGCAGCCCAAGCTACCGGAGCGGACTGTTCATCTCGCCATCGCTACCGCCTGGCCTTCAACTCCGGCCGAGTTCATTGACTCCCACGATCTGGCCGAACTCACGGAACTGCTGGAAACATATCTTCAAGGTTCCGCGGCGACGATCGAAATCGCTTCGGCAACACCCTTGGCCGAACCTTCAGCTCCGCAGAAACCGGCTACAGCTCCGTCCAACCAGACTATTTTGAAAACTCTGATCGAGACGTATGGCGCCAGCAGCCATGAAGCCAACGTGCGCGAAGCCGTTGCCCATCTTCTGCCTGCGTGGGCCAAGCCTCAGACTGACGACGCCGGCAATCTCATCCTGCATTGGGCCGGCAACAACAAAGGATCGCGCATTGCCGTGGTGGCCCACATGGACGAGATCGGCTTTGAGGTCAAGTCCATCGCAGCCCACGGCAAGCTCGAACTCACCGAAAAAGGTGGAGGCTTGCCGGCTTACTATCTTGGCCATCCTGTACTGGTGCACTCCGCCAACGGCATACATCCCGGCGTACTCGAACTTCCTGACGGCTGGGACACACCCGATTTCCGCTGGCCCCGCGGCAGAGCGCTCGCGTTTCGTATGGATGTCGGCGCACGCAACGCTCAGGATGTGGACCAGTTGGGCATCAAGCCGGGTGACTTTGTCACCATTCCCAAGCAGTACCGCAAACTGCAAGGCATGCGTGCCAGTGCACGATCATTTGATGATCGCGTGGGCTGCTCGGCGCTCATCTCTGCCGTGTGGGCGCTCGTACCCAACCTCAACGGCCGCGACGTGACTTTTATCTGGTCAACGCGCGAAGAACTCGGACTGGAAGGAGCTTCAGCAGCCGCCCAGAAGCTTGCCGCGGATGGCCGCCCACCTGACTACGTCTTCGCCGTTGATACTTTTGTAAGCTCCGATTCGCCCATTGAATCTCCGCGCTTTGCCGACGCGCTCTTGGGCCGCGGCTTCGTCGTTCGCGCCGTGGACAATTCGAACATTGTCGCCCCTGACCTTGTAAACAAAGCCGTGACTCTGGCCCGCGGAGCAGGAATCCCGGTGCAGTACGGGGTCACTGGTGGCGGCAACGATGGCGCTGCCTTCGTTCTTTACGGCTCGAAGGATGTTGCTTTGGGATGGCCCCTTCGCTATTCCCATTCTCCCGCCGAGGTGATTGACCTGCGCGATCTCGACGCTCTGGGCAAGATGGTGGCCGCGGTCGCAAGAAGCTGGTGACTCCCCAGCCCGAGCACGTCGCGGGATTAAAACCCCAAGGTGGAATTTTATCTTCCGGTAAACCTTAGAGCCATCTCCGCCTACCCCCGGTGGTCACCCCGAAAACAAACGACTTACGTCGAGGCACCCCGGAGTGCAGCGACTCCAAAATCCTCGAAAACAACTCCGATTTGTACCGACTTCGCCCGCCCCGGATTGTTACTAGTTGAGCAACATTCTTGGCGTCGGGTTGTGGCCAAGGGCTAACGGCTAAGTACTAAAGGCTGAATTTTCAAAGATCGCTGGTCCTTCACCGCCTGAACGGCCACTCGCATTATATGTTGCTCATTACGAGGGATCAATACTAAAAAAGGACAGCGCTCCGGCAGGAAAACGTACATTGTACCTGCCCCATTTTTGCATCAGATCTCCATTCCATTTCGCAGCACCAAACCCCGTTGGGCCGGCAACAATTCGCTCGTCACTCGCTCGCGGTTTTCAGGAGGACAGCAGAGTCAAAGTTTGCGCATTAATCGCAATTCTGATTCGCCATGAATTTTTTCCAGTGCTCACCGAAACCAAAATCCGATTGCGCAATCTAAACGTAGTTAGAAGAGAGGAACAGAGATGTTCGGGCGCAGCAAACCGTCGTCGTTTCGAGGTAAGGAGTACGCCACTCGTCAAGATTTCGAGCAGGTCTTCACCGAGAGCATGTCCGGCCTGCACCTGCTGGCCTACCTGCTGACGGCGGATAAAAAGAAGGCGGAAGAATGCTTTGTCGCCGGCCTGGATGACAGCATTACCGGTAATCCGGTGTTTCGCGAATGGGCACGCTCCTGGAGCCGCCGCGCCATTATCAAGCGCGCCATCAGCATGGTTCGTCCATTTCCCGACGCTCAAACCCTTGCGCGCGATGCATCCCAATCGATTGAGGCCGCCAATCCTGACTTCCTGAAGTTGTCCGGTTCTGTCACTTCTCTGGCCCCCTTCCCGCGCTTCGTCTTCGTGATGGCGGTGCTTGAGGGCTACTCGACCGTCGAATGTGCTCTGCTCCTGAATTCCACGCGGCAAAGCGTGATGAACGCCGGCGCGGAAGCCATCCGCCACGTCACCTCGCGCTGCCCCGGAGCTTCCAAGCGCATAGGCGGGCTTCCTAGCGCGTGGCGCGCTTTCTTTGCCGCTGCGTAATTCGGCAAGGGCCTTCGGAACTTGAATCAAAATGGCAAATATTAAAGTTCTGTTCGTCCTGGCTTCGTCATTCATTCTGACTCGAGCTGCCCTGGGGTCTCAAAACCTCAAGTCGCCTCTACAATGGTCGCCTTACGATAGGTCCCAGCGCCGGAGGCGCGACGGACGTTAGCCCAGCGTGAGGCAAGCGAGCGCATAGCGAGTGATGCCGTAACGCTGGGAAAGCATAAAAATGCAGGCCAGCCCCGGAGGGGCGGCACATCTCCTGCGAGTTCGGGGAAGGACGTGCGCCTTCACCCGCCAGCCTCAACGGTCAGTTTCAATCCCATCGCCTTCGTGACGGCAGTTAACGTTGAGAGTCTGGGATTGCCATGAGCGGATAACGCCCGATATAAGCTTTCGCGCTCTACTCCGGCAGCCTTGGCAATTTTGGCAATACCACCCCGCGCCTCGGCAATTCGTCGCAGCGCCACAAGCAGCACGCGCGGTTCGTCCTGATCTTCCAGCGCAGCCCGCAAGTATTCCGCAGCAAAATCTGGATCTTCGCGGAGCTGCCGGACCAGCGCTTCTTCATGGGAGACGCTCGCCTTGCGTTTCATGTTCATAGACTCCTTTCCCGATAATCCCGGAAATACTCGATCGCCCTTTTGATGTCAGAGGATTGTTTCGCTTGTCTCCTCCGCACAGCAGCAGCACGCACCGGGTGCCGAGAAGCGCGAAGTACACCCGATATCCCGGACCCCAGTCAATCCGTAACTCGGAAACTCCGTCGTGCAGATACTT
>JAICYU010000264.1 GCA_025934025.1 Terriglobales bacterium | reverse complement strand
TTTCTTCCGTGCCACCAAACCTTCCACAATCTTGTCTATCTGGGGGTGCATCAGCGGCTCGCCGCCAGGGATGCTGACCATGGGCGCTCCGCATTCTTCGACTGCGCGGAAGCACTCTTCCGGTGAAAGCTCCTTCTTGAGAATGTGGGCCGGATACTGGATCTTGCCGCATCCCGCGCACGCCAGGTTGCAGCGGAACAACGGTTCCAGCATCAGCACCAGGGGATAACGCTTGCGTCTTGCGAGCTTCTGCTTCACTACATAGCTCGCAACTGTCCACATTTGAGAAACCGGTACTGGCAAAAATCCTCCTCTAGAATTTGATCACCGGGCGAAAATCACCCTCTGGCATATCCCACGCTTCCCTCTTCATACAGCGCGGAGAATTCACGAGCATAAGTAGAGAGTGCAATCAAGGGGAAGTAGTCCCGATAAAGGTGATATGCCAGATAAAACACTCTTGGAAATCCCGTACCCGTGTATTGGTCCTCATCCCAAGAGCCATCTGATTTCTGGGTTTCCAGCAGGTAGAGGATGCCGCGCTGCACTGATTCGCTGCGCGTGTCTCCTGCAGCCAGCAGTCCCATAACGGCCCAAGCCGTTTGCGAAGGAGCGCTCGGCCCAATCCCACGCGACATCGGATTGTCGTAAGAGCCGCAAGTTTCTCCCCAGCCGCCATCGGCGTTCTGCACCATCCGCAGCCATTCCGCGCCTTGCTGGATGTAGGGCTCGTGCTGGTCCATACCGATCGCCTGCAGACCGCGCAACACCAGCATGGTTCCATAGATGTAATTCACGCCCCAACGTCCAAACCATGAGCCATCCGGCTCCTGCTCGCTCAGAATGAACTTGATCGCCTTCTTTATCCTGCGATCGTCTTTCGAGTAGCCATAGGCAGCCAGCATCTCCAGAACGCGGCTGGTGATGTCCACGGTTGGCGGGTCGAGCATGGCGTTGTGATCCGCGAATGGAATGTGCTGAAACACCATTCGGGTATTGTCTTTGTCGAACGACGCCCACCCGCCATTTCTGCATTGCATGGCGAAGATCCACTCAATCGCGCGCTGCGTCACCCCATGCTGATATCGCTCGCGCGGATTTTCCACTTTGTCCAGCCCGAGCAGGACCATGGCGGAGTCGTCCACATCCGGATAAAACTCATTATTGAATTCAAAATACCAGCCGCCCGGCAAGCAGTTGCTGACTTTGACGGCCCAATCGCCTTTGTTGCGCACTTCCTTGCTCAGAATCCAATCCGCTGCCTTGATCATGCGGGGATCGCTCTGGGATACGCCGCTTTCGCCAAGAGCGAACATGGCATAGGCCGTGTCCCACACTGGGGACATACAGGGCTGCATGCGGAAGGTCGGCGGGGAATGGTCCGGAATGCCGGGCTCGTCAATACCCAACTTCTCGAACTCGTCCAAAGCCCGGATGACTTGTGGATCATCATTCGAATAGCCCAGGCATTTAAGCGCGATAATCGAATTCAGAATTCCGGGATAGATCGCGCCCAGTCCGTCCGATTTCTCGAAGCGCTCCAGCATCCACTGTTCGGCCTTGTTCAACGCCAGATAGCGAAGAGGCCTGATATGGAAGCGTTCACAAAAATGGGTGAGCTGGTTCAATACCAGGAAGAAATTACGCCAGGAGATTTTCCTGGGACTCCACTTCAAGTGCAGATGCTTGCCGTATCTCCCGCCTACAAACAACTCTTCAATCCCCATTTCAGGCGGAAGTTTCTTGAACGGCTTCTTAGCAAAGCAGATGGAAAGTGGAACCAGAATGGCCCGCGACCACGACGAAATCTCATACAGGTTGAACCAGAACCAGTTCGGGAACAGCACGATCTCGGGCGGGATAGCGGGTACCGTTTCCCAGTCATATTGGCCGAGAAAGCACAGGTAAATTTTTGTGAAGGTGTTGCACTCGGTCACGCCGCCGAGTTCAAGAATCCTCGTCCGCGCCCGCTCCATCACCGGTGCGTCCGGTTTCGTGCCCATGAGCTTCAAAGCAAAATACGCTTTGACAGAAGCACTGATGTTGGAAGGTCCGCCACGATGAATCGGCCAGCCGCCATCTTCGTTCTGGTGACGGATGATCTCGGGCACAGCCCGTTCCATGCGGCTGCGATTTCCGGTCCCAAGCAGCGTGTGAATACCGATGTAATCCGATTCCAGAGTGGTATCGGCTTCAAGTTCGCCGCACCAGTAGCCCTCATCGCGCTGCTGCGACCAGAGATAGTCGCGCGCCTTCCCGATGCCCAGCGACACGCGCTCCAGCATGTCGTTCACTTTGCCAAACAGCATCTGCGAGTGCGTACTCATGGATGTTAATCTCCTGAGGCGGCCGGGGCAGCCGCGATAGCCTCCACAATTTCAGGTGGCAAACCGAAGCGAACGTTCTCCGGCATCACTTCCACCTCGCGAATGTTAGTGAAGCCTTTAGCTTTGAGGAACTCCACTGCTTGCTCCACCAGCACCTCAGGCGCAGATGCGCCCGCCGTCAGGGCAACGGTATTTACATTGGTCAGCCACTCCGGCTTGATGTCATCGCCGGTATCAATCAGGTACGAAGGTGTCCCCAAATTGGTTGAGACCTCCACCAGGCGATTGGAGTTGGAGCTGTTTTCCGAGCCCACCACCAGCAGCAGGTCAGCCTGGTGCGCCACATCCTTTACGGCCGTCTGGCGATTCTGCGTTGCATAGCAGATATCCTGGGCATGCGGACCCTGGATCAGAGGAAACTTCTTGCGCAGCGCCTCAATAACGTCTCTCGTCTCATCAAGGCTTAGCGTGGTCTGAGTTATATAGGCGATGCGCGTAGGATCGGGTACATCGAGTTTTTCCACTTCGTCAGCGCTGCCGACCACTTGGGTCACATCCGGCGCCTCTCCCAGAGTGCCAATCACTTCGTCGTGGTCGTGATGACCGATCAGGATGATGCTGTACCCTCCCCGGGCGTACTTCACAGCCTCCACGTGGACCTTGGTCACGAGAGGACAGGTGGCATCAATGACTTTCAAATCCCGCAGTTTGCTGGCTTCGCGGACACTGGGAGCGACTCCGTGAGCAGAATAGATGAGCCGCTGTCCGTCGGGAACTTCGTATACTTCGTCCACGAAGATGGCGCCCTTGGCCTTCAGTTCCTCCACCACATAGCGGTTGTGGACGATTTCTTTGCGGACATAGATGGGCGGGCCAAACGCATCGAGAGCGATCCGCACAATATCAATGGCACGAACCACTCCGGCGCAAAAACCCCGGGGCTTCAGCAACAGCAAAGTCTTGCTCTGTTCAACTGTCATTGTAATCTGGTGATTATACCTCTTTAGAGACTCTTTCCCAGCTTCCAGGTTATCCGCCACGGGCAAATAAAACTACTGCAAATCACTGAAGCCACTTGATTTAGCATCATTAGGGCGAAAACGCCACCTGGACAGAACCAGGGTGATGGAGAATTCAAGAACTCTGTTCGAGAGCCACTGATTCAGGCGTTTGTTTTCAGAAGTTGCTCGGCGTGCTGGCGCGAAGTCTCAGTAAGCTGCTCGCCGCTCAACATGCGAGCAACCTCTTCCGTTCTCTCGACCGTTGTCAGTTGCCGCACCGCAGTTCTGGCCCGACCGCCCACTTCGCTCTTCTCGATCACAAAGTGATGGTCGGCGAAGGAGGCGATCTGAGGAAGATGAGTGACGCATAGTACCTGATTGGACCGGGCCAGAGCCTTCAGCTTCTTTCCGACAGCTTCTGCCGCGCGGCCGCCAATTCCGGTGTCAATTTCGTCAAAAACCAGAGTTCGGGGAACGGAGCTCCGGCTCTTCTTGCCTGTCTCAACAGTGGCTTTCAGAGCTAGCATAACGCGGGAAAGCTCGCCACCGGAAGCAATCTGCTCCACCGGGAGCAGAGGCTCGCCCGGATTGGGTGAGATGAGGTAGGCGACGCTATCAAAGCCGCTGGCTGTCCAGTTCTCCTGATCGTCAGATCCAGAGACCTCGATTTTGAACTTCGCCTTCATCGCAAGTTGGTTGATCTCGGACTCGACCAGCTTTTGCAGTTCGCGAGCCGCGCTGTAACGTTTTTTGGAAATTGCCTGTGCGCT
>JAICYU010000214.1 GCA_025934025.1 Terriglobales bacterium | reverse complement strand
GTGGAGGCGATTTTCGTCGGCACCGTGACTCCTGACATGCTTTTCCCCGCCACCGCCTGCATCGTGCAGGACCGCATCGGAGCGAAAGCCGCCTGGGGATACGACATTTCCGCCGCCTGCTCGGGCTTCGTCTATGCGCTCCAGACCGGAGTGAAGTTCGTGGAATCCGGCGCGCACAAGCGCGTGCTGGTGATCGGCGCGGACGTGATGTCTTCGATCATTGACTATAGCGATCGCGCCACCTGCGTGATCTTCGGCGACGGCGCCGGCGCGGTGGTGATTGAGCCTGCCACCGACGAAAACTACTTTATTGATTTCATCCACGAAGTGGACGGCTCAGGCGCGTGCTCGCTCTACATGCCCGGCGGCGGCAGCCTGAATCCTTCCACGCACGAAACTGTGGACAAGAAAATGCACTACGTTCATCAAGATGGTCAGGCGGTTTTCAAATATGCCGTGCGCAAAATGGCCGAAGCGTCGCTGAACGTGCTGGAACGCAATGGTTTCAAAGGCAGCGACGTTGCGCTGTTCGTGCCACACCAGGCCAATCGGCGCATCATCATGTCGGCTGCGGACCGTCTGGGGCTGAAAGAAGAAAGTGTCATCATCAATATTGACGAGTTTGGAAACACCACGGCAGGAACCATTCCGCTCGCGCTCGAATCAGCCCGCCAGCAAGGCCGATTGAAGAAAGGCGATCTGGTGCTGATTACCTCAGTCGGCGCCGGGTTTACGGTCGGTTCGGCGCTGTTGAGATGGGCGTGTTGAGAGAGACCGCCGGAATCGCCGAAGTGCCAAAAATTCCAAACTGAACAGTTTGCGTCAGCGATCCCGCAACGTGAAGGACCTGTTTTTCTTCTAATTTCAATTCATTCGCCGCAATACCGCTACGCCCCGCTTTTGTCATATTAGAAAATCTAATGTGTTTTTAATCTGCTTTTAATCTAGAACCTTGATTATCCCGAACAACTACATTACAGAACGTTAATCTGCAATGCGCTTTAAGGCTCGCAACTCTTTAGATTTTCCTTCTGGTATTTGAAGTTTCACGTTGTTTCAATCCAAGTTCTCCTTCCGGGAATGACATTCGGGCAGCAGTGTGCGCTGACACGCAGGCGCGCAAGGGGTAAGGAGCGTCTCCCTTCCGGGACTCACCCTTCACGAGTATCGGACTTTGAGGAGGCACAATCGTGTTTGCACGGGCGACTGTTCACCAGCAGAATTCCAAACCATCCTGGCTGATCTTCCTTTTCTTGCTTGCCACGGCACTCTTTTTACCGTCGAATGCCGGCGCGCAGTCTAACTATGTTTATGTCAACAATCAGGCAACATCAAACAGCGTCTCTGCGTATTCGGTTTCACCCAGCGGCGCGCTCACCGCGGTCCCAGGCTCTCCTTTCCTGACCGGCGGACGTGGCGCAAGCCCAAGTTGTTTTGGCTTGGATCGGGTGGTGATCAGTGCGCCCAACAATCTGCTGTTTGTGAGCAACGATCTTGATTTGACGATCAGCGCGTTGAAGATCAATCCCGCGTCAGGCGCGCTCACTCCCGTGTCTGGCTCGCCCGTCGCGAGCGGACTGTCACTCGACAGATGCCAGGGAATCTCGCTTGCGGCTACGCCCGATGGCAAGTTCCTGCTGGCAGCGAGCAATGGCCAGATTCAGACTTTCGGCATCGGGGCAGGCGGAGCGTTATCGCCGGCGGCAACCGCAGCAAATTGCTGCACTCCAACCGCCAGCATGAAGATCTCGACGAACGGCCAGTTTGTGGCGGTTTCAAATGAAACCAGCGTCTCCATGTTTACCATTGACGCCACCGGCGCGCTCACTGCTCTTCCTGGATCACCTTTTCCCTCCGCGGCGGGAAACCTGGCCGGACTTGATTTCAATAGCTGCGGCAACAACCTTCTCTATGGCGGTGAGGTCAGCACGACCGGGACTACCGCCGACGCCTGGAGCGTCGCCGCCAGCGGCGCGCTCTCGCCGATTGCCGGAAGCCCGTTTCACAGCGCTGCCGGAACCAACTCCAACATCGTGTTGCTCTCGCCCGACAACACACGGCTTTTCGAAAGCAATCAACTCAGCAACAGCATTAATTCGTTCGCGGTGAACGCTGACGGCAGCCTGGCCGGCCTCGGCAAATTCGGCGGCGTGGGTTTTCTGCACTCTCCGGCGGGAATGAGCACCGATGCGGCCGGCAATTTCCTCTACGTGGCTGACGATACTTTTGGCATTGCCATCTTGAGGATCAACAGTGACGGGTCGCTCACCAACTTGAGCGATACCGCAATTACGCCGGCAGGAGACATTCAGAGCCTGGCAGCCTATCCGCCCAGAAGCTGCGCCACTGCCGATTTCGCGGTCACCATGACTGCGGCGCCGGACCCAGTTGTCGTAGCGACCAACGTTACATATTCAATCACGGTTACGAACAACGGACCGGCTTCGGCAGCAGTCGCCATCCAAGACGTGCTGCCTACGGGCAAGTTGTTCATCGTCTCCTGCTCCGCGACCGGCGGGGGTGTGTGCAGCGGAACGGGCAATATTCGCTTTGTCAGCTTTCCTTTGCTGTTGAGCGGCCAGAGCGCTACGGCAAAGATCGTGGCCCAGGCCTCTTCCACACTCGCGAACAACAGCTCGCTCTCGAACACTGTAACCATCAGCAATAGTTCGGCTGTTGATCCCAATACCGCAAATAATACAGCTTCAGCAACTGTGAACGTTGTCACCCTGGTCCCCACCATCCTGAGCGTTCCTGCTGCTTCGGGAACCTTCGGCGGCAGCGCAACGCTTTCGGCGATCTTGAAGAGAAGCGCCGATAACTCGCCCGTAGCCGGCAAATCAATTGCATTTCAACTGAATGGCGCGTCTGTGGGCGGCGCTATAACGGACGCTACCGGCACGGCATCACTCACGACGAGCGTCGCGACACTGAACGTGGGAACCTACCCCGGCGCGGTGAAAGCGAGCTTTGCCGGAGACACGAGCTTTGCCGCCAGCAGCGGCTCAGGAGACCTCACGGTCAATCCAGCAGTTCTGACTGTCACAGCCAACGACGCATCCAGGATCTATGGCGATCCGAACCCCGCATTTACTTTCACCATCTCCGGCTTCTTGAACGGCGACACAGCGGCCGTGGTGACGGGTGCTCCAAGCTGCAGCAGCGCGCCTGCTACCGCCAATGTTGGTGGTTATCCGATCGTCTGTACTCAAGGCACGCTGGCTGCGGCGAACTATAGCTTTGCCTTTGTGAACGGGACCCTCACGGTCACGCCCGCTGCACTCAGCGTCGCTGCGGCCAACGCGAGCCGTCTCTATGGCGATGCCAATCCCGCGTTCAGCGGCGCCATCACCGGATTGAAGAACGGCGACAACATCAGCGCCACCTACGCCAGCAGCGCCACTCCGGCGAGTCCTGTGGGCACGTATCCAATCGTACCGACTCTGGTGGATCCCGCGGGAAAACTGGGGAACTATGCGATCACCTCAACCAACGGAACTCTCACCGTTACTCCTGCGCCGCTGAGTGTCACGGCCGCGAATGCGACACGGGCATTCGGCGCAGCCAACCCGCCATTCACCGGCTTGATTACAGGCATCAAGAACCTCGACAACATTACCGCCACTTACGCCACCCCAGCCACGCCGGCCAGCCCAGTGGGTACTTATCCGATCATTCCCACGCTGGTTGATCCCGCGGGCAAGCTGAGCAACTACACCGTAACAGTCAACAACGGCACACTGACCGTCACTGGCGCTCTGCTCACGGTAACGGCTGACAGCGCCAGCCGCGTCTATGGAGATCCCAACCCAACCTTCACCGGCACGATCACGGGATTGCAGAACGGTGACGTGATTACGGCCACCTACTCAACCACCGCTGATCCCGCCAGTCCGGTAGGCAGCTATGCCATTGTTCCCACGCTGGTTGATCCTGCCGGCAAGCTCGCCAACTACAGCGTGGTGGTGAACAACGGAGTTCTCACCATCACCAAAGCTCCGCTTACCTTGACCGCCGATAACGCGACTCGCGCTTACGGTGATCCCAATCCGGCTTTCACCGGCACGATCACAGGAGTAAAAAACGGCGACAACATTACTGAGTCGTTCTCAAGCGTTGGGCCGACGGCGAATGTGGGAGCTTATCCAATCGTTCCCAACGCGGTAGATCCCACCAGCAAGGCGGGCAACTACAGCATCAACGCGGTGAACGGCACGCTGACAATCACGGCAGTTCCATTGTCGGTGACTGCCGACAACGCTACGCGCCTTTACGGCGACGCCAATCCGGCATTTACCGGCACCATCACTGGGCTCAAGAACGGCGACGCGATCACTGCCAGCTATTCCACAACGGCGAATCCTGCCAGCGTAGTTGGAACTTATCCAATCGCGCCTGCGCTCGTTGATCCCACGGGCAAGCTGGTGAACTACACGGTAACTGCCTTGAACAACGGTGTTCTGACGGTCACGCCCGCCCCGCTGAACGTGGCCGCCGCAAACGTCAGCCGGTTCTATGGCGATGCGAACCCAGTGTTCACGGGCGTCATCACTGGACTGAAGAATGGCGATCCCATTACGGCCAGCTACTCGACTTCGGCAACCGCGGCGAGCCCGGTGGGAAGCTATCCTATCGTGCCCAGCGTGGCTGATCCTGCCGGCAAACTTCCCAACTACACGTTGACCATCAGCAACGGCACGCTGACGGTGACGCCTTCAGCTCTGACGGTCACGGCCGCTAATGCGAGCAGGCTGTATGGAGATCCGAACCCGGCCTTCACCGGCGCGATTACCGGGCTGAAGAACGGCGACGCGATCACCGCAACCTTCGCCAGCGCGGCTGATCCCACGAGCTCAGTAGGGACGTATCCGATCATCCCAACACTCGTGGATCCGGCCGGACGGCTGGCGAACTACACCGTGGTCGCAAACAATGGAATTCTGACCGTCGCACCGGCGCCGCTGACCGCAGCCGCAACCAATGCGAGCCGCGTCTATGGAGATCCGAACCCGGCCTTCACCGGCACGATTACTGGTCTGAAGAATGGCGACAACATCACCGCCACATTTACCAGCGCTGCGACGGCAGCAAGTCCAGTTGGGAGCTATTCCATTGTTCCCAGCTTCGTGGATCCGGCCGGCAAGCTCGGCAACTACACCGTGATCGCGAGCGGCACGCTCACTGTGACTCAAGCGCCATTGGCGGCCACGGCAGCCGACGCAAGCCGGCTCTATGGTGATCCGAATCCTGCATTCACGGGCACGGTCACCGGTCTCAAAAACGGAGACAACATCACGGAGAGCTTCTCCAGCGCAGGTCCGGCCAGTTCGGTGGGAACCTACGCCATCG
>JAICYU010000231.1 GCA_025934025.1 Terriglobales bacterium | reverse complement strand
TCACACGACGAAATATTTCGCCTGCGGATGATGCGCAACGATGGCCGACGTTGACTGCTCCGGCTCCATATGAAAGCCGCTGGTCAGGCGCACGCCAATCATCTCTTCCGGCTTCAACAGAGCGAAAAGCTTGGTCTGGTCTTCAAGGTTGGGGCACGCCGAATAACCGAAGGAATAGCGTGAGCCACGATATTTCTGGTGGAAGAGATCGTTGATGCGCGGAGCATCTTCACCCGCGATCCCCAGTTCCTCGCGCACCTGCTTGTGGAAGAACTCCGCCAGCGCCTCCGCGGTCTCCACACCGAGGCCGTGCAGATACAGATAGCGTGTGAACTCGCCGGCATCGAACAGCTTCTTGGTTTCCGAAGATGCCCGGCTTCCGATGGTGACCACGGACATGGCGATCACGTCAAAGCGGCCTGAATCTTTGGGCAGGAAGAAATCGGCGATGGAAAGCTTGCGGCCTTCGCGCTGGCGCGGGAACGTAAACCGCTGAATTTCCTTGCGTGATTCGGGGGAGTCGTAGATTACAACGTCATTGCCTTCACTCTGGCAGGCGAAGTACCCGTAGACAACTTTCGGCTCAAACCAGTCGTGCGCGATGACTTCCTGTTGCAGCTCCCGAAGGACCGGCTCGTACTTCTCTTCAACCAGCCGAACGTAATCCGACTGCGAAGCCGTCTTTAACTGCCACTGGTTCTTGAAAAGCGCCGTCTTATTGACGTACGAGAAGAGCTCGTTCAAGTCAAAGTCTTTGCGCACGCGAACCCCATAAAACGGAGGCACCGGAACGTTCGGCGCGGGCTGCACCACCGGAGAGCGCTCGGTACCAGCGGGGGCTTCCTCAGCGCCGGCCGCGGCTGCGCGAGCAAACTGCTTCACGATGCGCCCCTCTTCCAGTCGCTGCGCACGGCGGCCATTCTCTGAGGTCAGATCATCCATGATGTGCAGGCCGGAGAATGCGTCGTCGGCATAGAAGACGGAATTCGAGTACTCGCGTCGCAAATCGTCTTCCACGTACTTGCGCGTGAGCGCTGCGCCGCCGCAGATCACAGGAAACTCGAGTTTCTGCGCCTGCAAATCCTGGATGACATATTTCATTTCCAGCGTGGACTTCACCAGCAATCCGCTCAGGCCGATGGCTTGCGCCTTGTGCTCGCGGGCCGCGGCGATGATGGTATCGGACGGCTGCTTGATGCCGAGATTGACCACCTTGTAGCCGTTGTTGCTGAGAATGATGTCAACGAGATTCTTGCCGATATCATGCACGTCGCCTTTGACGGTGGCCAGCACGATGGTGCCCTTTTGCATGCCTTCGGCCTTCTCCATCTTTGGCTCGAGATAGGCTACGGCCTGCTTCATCACGCCGGCGGAATCGAGCACCGAGGGTAACTGCATCTTGCGCGCGCCAAACAGCTCGCCCACCGTCTTCATCCCATCGAGCAGGACGGCGTTGATCAAATCGAGCGGGGTGTAAGTCTGAAGAGCGTCTTCCAGAATCTGCTCCAGCGAGCGCCGTCCTGCGCCTTCGCCCAGCGCCTTCTCGCCATTGATGATGCACCGCTTCAGCTTGTCTTCCACTGAGAGCGATTCCAGCGGCGCGGCGTCAGCCTGCGGCTGCTGCGTAGCTCCGGCAAAATGCGCCATGTAGACCTGGAGCGGGTCGCCGGCGGACGCATCGCGATAGATGAGCTTGCGCGCCAGGTCCACTTCCACTTCGGGAATCTTATACAGCGGATAAATCTTGGCGTAATTCACGATGGCCATATCCAGGCCATGGTCTACCGCTTCTTTCATGAAGACGCTGTTCAGCACGCGGCGCGCATAGGTGTTCAGGCCGAACGAGATGTTGCTGACGCCGAGAATCGTCTTCACTTCCGGAAGCTCAGCCTTAATGAGCTTGATGGCATTCAACGTCTCGATGCCGGCGGTGCGGTACTCTTCCTGCCCCGTGGAGATGGGAAGCGTTAGCGCATCAAAGATCAGGTCGTGCGGCCGGATGCCGTACTTCTCGGTGGCGAGTTGATATATCCGCCTGGCGATAGCGAGCTTCTTTTCGGCAGTCAGCGCCATGCCGTCTTCATCAATTGTCAGCGCGATTACCGCAGCGCCGTAGCGCTTGGCCATCGGGAGAACTTTTGAAGTGCGCTTCTCGCCATCTTCCAGGTTGATGGAATTGATAATGGCCTTGCCGGGAATGCGTTTGAGCGCCTCTTCCACCACGTCAGCCTCGGTGGAGTCCACCAGAATCGGCGCGGGCACACGAGTGGCGACCTTCTCCAGAATGGAGCTGATGTAACCCTTTTCGTCCTCGCCCACGATGGCGCAGCAGAGGTCGAGCATGTGCGAACCTTCGTTCACCAGCTTTTTGGCCAGAGCGAGAATGTCGTCGTACTTTCCGTCGCGCACCATGTTCTTGAAATGCTCGACGCGCGTGGTGGTGTTCATCTCTTCGGCAACGATCAGGGGCTTGGGATCGAGATCGAGCGGAACGGAGCTGTAGGCGCTGGCCGCGGCGGGCGTGATCGTGACATCGCGCTTGGCCGGCTGAAGATTGCTGCATGCCTCGGCCACGGCTTTGATGTGCGCGGGCGTGGTGCCGCAGCATCCGCCGACGATGCGCACGCCGTATTCCGTGATGAACTTCTTGTGCCACTCCGCCAGCTCTTCCGGCGTGAGCGCGTAATGCGCCCGTCCGCCAACGTTCTGCGGCAGTCCCGCATTGGGCAGGACAGAGATTTCCTTGGGCGCGCTGGCCGAGAGATGCCGTACCGCATCGTTCATTTCCCTGGGCCCAGTCGCGCAGTTCAGGCCGATGATCTCGCAATCGTAAGGCTCAAGCGACGCTTCAGCCGCGCCGATTTCGGTTCCCAGCAGCATGGTTCCGGTGGCCTCAAGCGTCACCTGCATCTGCACCGGGATGCGCTTGCCCGCCGCTTTCATCGCGTCGAATGCTGCGGCCAGCGCGATCTTGGCCTGAAGAATGTCTTGCGAGGTTTCGATCAGCAGGATGTCAGCGCCGCCGTCCAACAGCCCGAGCATCTGGTCAAAGTAGGACTTCCACATCGCGTCAAAGCCGATGTGGCCGAGCGATGGCAGCTTGGTGGTCGGCCCGATGGAGCCAGCGACAAAGCGCGGCTTCTGCGGAGTGGAGAAGTCAGCAGCCACTTCGCGGGCGATCTCCGCGGCGCGTTTATTGATCTCATGGACCTTGTCCTGAAGCTCGTACTCGCCCAGCACAATACTGGCGCCGCCGAAGGTGTTGGTCTCCACTACGTCGGCCCCGGCGGAGTAGTACGCGGCGTGAATGTCTTTGATAATGTCCGGACGGCTCAGCACCAGCAGCTCATTGCAGCCTTCCTTGCCCCAGAAGTCGTCCAGGGAAGGATTGCGCTGCTGAATCTGCGTGCCCATGGCGCCGTCATAGACCACCACGCGCTCGCGAACGGTTTCGAGAAAGCTTTTCATGCGTTGAAGTACAAACTCTAATTGTAAATTGTGAGCGGCTGGCAAACGGTCTGAGGACATGTAGTTTCCAACAGCTTGCTTCAGCCAATGCTCGGCGCGATCGCGAGGTTCCGTTCTGTCCTGAGTCAACCAGCGCTCATTCCGGCTCATCCTACTTACGCCAGAGTCACCCTGCCGCTGGCGAAAACGAATGAGGGACGAGCCATGCCGTTTCCGCTATTGCCATCCAGGGGCGCTTTTCTACGATTGCTGTTTCATTCCGCAATCTTTCTGCTGGTCCTGGTTTGCTGTGCCGCCGTGTCCAGCGCGCAATCGAATGTGCAGGTGATCTCAAGCCCTTCGCCTGACTTGGGCGCTGCTATTGCAAGCGCCTGCGCCGCTGCCGGCCCGAATGGACAAATTAAAGTAAATGTCCCGGGCGGCACGCTCTCCAGCGCTCCGTTTGCCACCTGTCAGGCATCCACGGTCATCACCTTCGGGCCGGGCCAATTCACGTTCACGGGAGCGGCTGCCGCGAATACGATTGCCGTGAATGGAATCAAGATTCTCGGCGCAGGCAAGGGCGCCACGATCTTTCAGCTTGACTCCGCCACCAGCACGTTCTTCACCGTGAATGCTGAATACTTCGAGCTTGCTGGGATGCACATTCGCCCTGCTGCGGGGGTGAGCCGCACGGCCGGTAATTTGCTGATCGCGAACGGCGCGCTCGGAACGGTCCATGATGTCCTTCTGGTAGACCTGTTTAACGGATTTCTCTTTCAGGGCCCCAAGGCTGGAGTCTGGACGCTCGACAATATTTCGGTCTTCACCTCCGGCGGCACATGGAATTATTTGATCAAGACCTATTCGCCCAGCGCGACCACAAGCTCCTATACGTTCAGAAATATCACCGGCGATCTGAGTCACGGGGTGCAAGCCGGCCCGCTGCTGGTGTTTGACTCTCGCACGGATACAGCCACACTCTCTGACATCAATCTCGTGGGCGCCGGCGGCCAGCCCATGGTGCGCTGCCAGGATACGGACAACGCCGGCGTGGGCCAGTGGCCGCGCTGGATCCACTTCACGAATTCGTTCTTTGAAGCTCCCAACGCGGTAGCGATTGACATTCAGAATGGCCGCGACATCAGCTACCAGAACAGCTATATTTCCGGCGCCAATGTGGGAATCGCCATCGGCCCCGGAGCTTTTGATACCAAGATCATCGGCGATGTCTTCCCCAACCTCGCGCGCCAAGCCGTGACCATTGCCGCAGGCAGCCGAGCCACAGTGGTTGAGGGAAACACATTCGATGGCACGGGCACCTCGGCCAATGGGATCTACCCGATCGTAGACGTTGCTCCGAACGCGACCGATTTCACCGTCAGCGGCAACCAGTCGCGTTCGTTTTATCCAGTGACGCAATGGCCCAGCACGGGCGTGCTCGTTCCCAAAGGACTGTCTACCAGATTTTCGGTGGTAAAC
>JAICYU010000344.1 GCA_025934025.1 Terriglobales bacterium | reverse complement strand
CTGGAAAAGCGTCCTGCAAATTTTCAAGGCAAATGAGAGCGGCCTCCGTATAATCAAGCCGCCATGTCTGATGATCTAATCACCTTGTGGCGCTATCGCGACCTGCCGGAGGCGCTGATCGCACACAGTAAACTGAAGGCGGAAGGCTTTGATTGTTTTCTCGCCGACGACAATATCGTGCGCTTCGACTGGTTCTGGTCGAATATGGTGGGCGGAGTGAGGCTGCGCATCCGGGAAGATGATGCAGATTCCGCACTGGCCGTTTTGGGGCAGGAAATCCCTGAAGGATTCTCTGCTGAAGAAGTGGGAGAGGAATATGGTCAGCCAGCATGCCCGAAATGCGGTTCGCGAGACGTGGATTTTGAAACTTTTAACCGGGAAGTAGCCCTGATTGCTCTGTGGCTTTTTGCCATCCCGTTAACAGTCCCGAGAAACAGTTGGCATTGCGAAGACTGCGGCAACAAGTGGAAAGGCGAGTACCTCTAGATTGTGATCAAGGGCATTACCACAATCCGAAAGACCAGTGCGAAAGAGCTGCAAGCTGTGGCGGACCTGTTCGACGCGCTCGGCTTTGAGCGCGGAAAAGGCTGGAAGACTGAACGTGGACGGGGAGAGGCGTTCATGTCACCTGTGGGGCAACTGGAGTTTGTGGAAGGTCGGGAGGAGTTGCCCTGCGACCTCTGGGTGGAGGTCAATGACCTCGATTCAATACGCGCAATCCTGAATGAAAAGCGATTCAAGGTAACAAAGGACATCCAGCCCACAAAATGGGGATCACGTTTTCTGATCGCCGAGCCGGCAAAGGGAGTGGAAGTCCTCTTCTGGCAGAAAGACCGCGCCAAAGCTGATGCCGTTGAAGGCGACTTGAACGCGGCGGGCATGCGCTTTGGCATCGTGGTGGCGCGCTGGAATTCATTTATCACTGAGCGGCTGCTGCAAGGATCACTGGACGCCTTACGGCGCTGCGGATGCCGTGAACAGGACATCACGGTAGTCCGTGTGCCGGGCTCGTTTGAGGTCCCCTCGGAGGCGCGCACCCTGGCGGAGACAGAAAATTACGACGCCATCATTACACTCGGCTGCCTCATTCGCGGCGAGACCACGCACTACGAGCACATCGCCACGGAGGTAACACGCGGCATCGGCCAGTCAGCCCAGGAAACAGGCGTGCCTCATACCTACGGCGTTCTGACCTGTGAGAGCCTGGAGCAGGCGCTGGATCGCGCCGGGCTGAAGGCCGGCAATAAAGGCTTTGAGGCAGCCATGTCAGCCATTGAGATGGTGAGCCTGAAACGCAAGACTGGCAGCGCGGCATCCAAGCAGAAAGGTCCAGCGAGGTAAGGGGTGGGAACACGGCGCAAAGCCCGCGAACTCTGTCTGCAAATGCTGTTCCAGTGGGACATGGGCAAGCAGGCGCCGGAGCACGTGCGCAAGACCTTTTGGGGAGAAAGGCCGGAAGTGGACGGAGAGACGCGCGATTTTGCCGAAGATCTCTTCAATGTGGCCGTCGATGCAGGCCAAGGAGTGGACGACCTGATCCAAAAACACGCGCAGCATTGGAAGATGGAGCGGATGGCGGCCGTTGACCGCAACGTTCTGCGCACTGGAGTCGCTGAGTTCCTTCGCTACCGCGATACTCCCAAGCCGGTGGTGATCAATGAGGCGCTGGAGATCGCGCGCAAATTTTCCGCGCCGGAATCTGTGCACTTTATCAATGGGGTGCTGGACTCAGTTGGCAAGCAGCTTACAACTTAGCTGTTGCTGAATGAGCGGTAAGAAATTATGGTGTCCAGGTATATGGCGCGGAAAAACGATAAATCTTTCTGCGGGCATTCCTTAAACCAACTCCACATAGTTTTTCCGCAATCGAGCATTGATCCTGTTCGTCGAGGCTCGCGGATCCCGTCAAAAACGGCACGAAGTACGTGGATTCATCTCCCGGCTCAAAAGCAGGAGCGGCTCAGACCGCGTGCTACAATTTCAGTTTAGCCAACGGCACTCCCCGCACAAACACAGGGCGATTCTCATTGAAGAAAGCTTCCATCACTTACGCTGACAGCGGGGTCAACATTGACCGCGCCGACCGCGCCAAGCAGCGCATCAAGTACCTGGCCCATCGCACATTCACCAAGGGTGTGGTGAGTGAAATTGGCGGCTTCGGCGGCATGTATGCCATCGACAAGAAAAAGTTTCGCGATCCGGTCCTGGTCTCAAGCGTTGACGGCGTGGGCACCAAGCTGAAGCTGGCCTTCATGATGGACCTGCACCACACGGTGGGAGGCGATCTGGTCAACCACT
>JAICYU010000077.1 GCA_025934025.1 Terriglobales bacterium | reverse complement strand
TCGAACCATTCCTGAAATTCGCTGATCTGGTCGGCGGACCATTCTTTAGGCGTCTGCACCAGCGCTTCCGGGACGTTGCCTTCGGTGTAGTAGTTGAGCAGATGCATCTGGCGGCGCAGGCCGATGTTGATGGTAAGGATGATCTGCTCGACCGGCGAGAAGCCGAAGAATTTGTGAGCGCGCACGTTGCGCGGACGATAGATGAGTTGGCCGGCGGTGAAGTTAACCGCAGGCATGCCTTTCAAAATCTGCTGGTAAGCGACGGCCGGCGGCGCAGGCGTGCGACCGGTGGCGTCAATCTTGCGAGCGATGGTTGCTCCGTCAATCACTTCAAGCGCGTAGAGCGGCTTGCCCGGCGACCACAGTTCGCCATCAGACGATGACAGCGGCGCAAGTGCAGGCGCGTCCAGCACCAGCAGATCCTCGAGGAGCAATCGAATCCACTGCTGCCAGGTGTGCTCGCGATCAGGCGAGGAGAAAAAATCGGTGAGCTGGGCGATTCTGCTGTCGTTATTTGCGGAAACCGCTTGCGAGCTGTGCCGTTGCCCACGATCATCGAGGCGCGGCTTCGGGCGGAACGTCCACGGCACGCGGCTGACCTGGTCTTTGCGCGTCTCGATGCACAGGCGAAGGAGGTCAAACGAGTCAGCCAGCGAACGCATCTGCGCGAACGAGATGGCTTCCAGCGTGCGCGGCTGGATGTTGACGTTGTACGCAACCGGATAATCGGTGGCGCGCGGCGGCATGTTCGGCGGCGCGCTAATGGGCAGAGGCTGGTCGGGGCCGAACCACGCGTCAAGCGTGTTGCGCAAGCCGCGGCCGAGCCGGGCGATGATGCCGGGATCAATGGAAGAGGAAGTCATAGGGATTTGGTAAGTGAGTAATCGGGCAATCGGGAAATTGGAAAAACGAATTTGGTAACTGAGTAAGTTGGTAATTGGGCAATTGGAAGAGCGCCAGGTCCATGGGGTCCATGGGGTCCATGGGGTCCATGGCGTCCATTTTGGTTGGTGGACAGAATGGACAGAATGGACGAAATGGACGCGGTGGACGGAGAATGCGCCTCCGTCAACTTACGAAAACTGGCGGAGCACGGTTGCGAACTGCGGAACAACTTTAGCCAATGTGCCTGTCAACTCCACTCTCTGGCGGCTTATCGCAACCGCCTGCTGATCTAATTTTTCCAGTACGAGCGGCGGGTTGAGATGGAACTGATGAACTAGGAATTCATCGGGAGTTTGGCAAAGCAGGCCGTATTCATCCAGACATTCGCGAGGAAAGTGCTTCGTGTTGAAGGTGATGATCGCGTTTGCCTGGCCACGGACCGCGGCCGCCACCACATGCCGGTCGTCCTTATCGGCGCCACACTCGAAAGCGTCCAACAGATCATTCGGCACGGGAACGCAGGCCTCGGGGAATGCCTGGCGCATGGCATCGAGGCGGCGTTTCCGTTGCGAAAGCGACAGGCCCAGTTTGCCCTCCAACGCATCACCGGCCTCTCGGAGTATTTCTTCACTCCACAGAGGCCGGTAAAAAGCGGGATCTTCGGCGAGGCGCAGAAGCGTGTCGCAGAGCGGCATGGGAACGAGCACGCACGCGTCCAATACTGCCGCATATTCATTGTTCTGGTTTAGGATCATCCGGCATTCGGTCGTAGATGCCCTCAGCGTGCTCGGCCTGCGCCAAGTCATCCAAGGTCTTGCGGCGTGCGCTGTCACGTTTGGCCTTGTAAGCCAAGACATCACGGGCATACGCGCGCCTGTGAGTCCCTACCATGTGATAGGGGATTTGATTCTTTTCCAGCAGACCAACCAGGTGCTGGCGCGAGACGCCCAGCAATTTGCCTGCTTCGACCGTGGTTAAAGAGGCGGTGCTTTGCAGCAAAGTTACGGAATGACCGGCCTTCAAATCAGCCAGCAGCGTGCAAAGAAAAGAATACAGCGTGCTGGGCAAGAGCTGAGTCTTGCCGTCGGGACCAACCAGCTTGGCATCTGCAGTGCGGAGCTTCTGGTAAATGTCCTGTATCTCGCGTTGATCTTTGTCAGAGATCGGGTGAGCGGGAGCGGGGAGAGTGTTGGCTGCCATGGTTCCTCCTGCCGGGTGGTTGCCCGGCTCTTGCCTTACAGGTTCCTCCTGATATAAGTGTAATAGATGCTATAAACGCTATATGTGATGCATGTGAAATATAGCGCATGGAAGTCGCCATGATGGGTGTTTTGCGATGCAAATAGCTGATATTAAAGAACAACCATTGCTTGACACGAAACCCAACATAAAACGATGAACCGATTACCCGACGGCCGCCGCTGCTTCCTTCTTATAGAACTCGGCAAGCCCAACGGAGGCCCGCAAGCGGTTGCGCATGAAGATGAGCGCTTGCGAAGTGGAGTCCACATCGTCATCGTGGGCGGCACGGGGAAAGGTGCAGAGATTGTGAATGTAGTTTTCCATCCAGGGCGCCTCGAGCACTTGCGGGTCGGGCAGGTGGACGTTGCCTGCCTCCCAGAGCGGCGCCATGGCCTGAGCGCGCGAGATCTTGCCACCCTCGGGCGAGATGGGAATCACAGCAGAGATTTCTTTTTGCAGCTCGCTGATGATTGCCGGACCGTTGGCTTTGTCTTCAATCAGCACGTAGTTGGCGTGAGGAAACATGGCGGCGCAGCTTTTGATGGCGGCCTTGGTAGGAGCGAAGTCGAGCCGGTCAAACATGCGGTACGGCAACATGTAGTAGTTCGAACCCACACGCCCCCAGACCTGGCCGGCAACGTAGTCACTGTGGTCCCCACCGGTAAAGGTGCAGTCCCATGACTGGACCAGAAGATCAAACTTGTCCGGCATGTCGCGGTAGAAGCGCACCCAGTTGCGGCGGATGATGCCTCCTTCAAGGGGCGCGGGATTCTGCTGGTATTGTCCGGCAAAGGCCCAACTGCCCATGCCGATTTTTTGCGAGTCGAGAAATTCGCGGGAGAGCCGCTCCGGCCAGAGCAGTTCGCCGGGCTGAACGGCCATTTCTGAAGGAAGTTCCGACTGTTCGCGCTTGGCGGAACTCTTTGGGCGCGGAGCGCTCTCTGCCGTGCGCGAAGGAAAGTTGTAAGTGCGCTGTTCCTCCGCGATGGCAGGAAGGCTCACGCGCTCCCAGCGACTGGGCTCGCGCGCCAGGATGTGCCCGGTGAGATCGCGCTCGTGCAGGCGCTGCATGATGACGATCTTGATGCCGGTTGCAGGATTGTTGATGCGGCTGCGAAAGGTGGAATCGAAACGCAGATTGACGGCCTCACGCTCGGCGTCGCTCAGGGCCTGCTCGGGGTTGAGCGGATCGTCAAAGATGAGAATGTCGCCGCCCAGTCCGGTCGCGGTGGACTGCATTCCTGTAGAGAACATGCAACCGCGCGCGGAATTTTCATAGTGGTGCTTGGCATTCTGGTCTTTCGACAGCTTGAAGATTTCTCCCCACTTGTGCTGATAAAAATCCGATTCGATCACAGCGCGCCGATAGACGCTGTGCTGGGTGGCGAGCTTTTCTGAGTAGGACGCGAACATGAAACGTTTTTCCGGATGCATGGTCCAGACCCATGCCGGAAAGAAGACGGTGATCAGCAGGCTCTTCATGGTGCGCGGCGGCACGTTGAAGATGATGCCTTCCTTCTTGTCAAACTTCTCGCGGAACTTGTCGTTGGCGATGAGGGTGAGGTAGTCGCTGATGAGATGGAGATGCCAATTCTCCTGGAGCGTGGTGGCAGGCTCCAGCACCTTCCAGGCGAGTTGGACGAATTCGAAAAGAGACATGGGGGAAATTTGTAATTGGGTAATTGGCAATCGAAAATTGAAAAACCCACCTCAAATGGAGCAGGCGGGTTTGTGGACAGTATGGACAGTATGGACTGAGTGGACGCGGTGGACTGAGTGGACGGAGAGGAAGGCGAACGCCATGAACAAAACTGAGACTGATAAAACAATTTTTAAAAACTGCCGCTACTTTGGCAAAGCCGCCCATGCAATTTTTGGGCAGCATTTGCGACGGCAGCTTTGGCAACCGCAGCTTTGGCAACGGAAGTTGAGGCAGCCTTGCCACGGGAAAGCGCTTGCGTCCAAGGCGTCCACTCTGTCCATTTCGTCCATAGCGTCCATTAAATCGTCTGATCGTCCATTAGGCGCACACTTCGGCAACGCGGTGGTTTCAATCTTGCACTTGAACTTTTTGATAATTTTGGCGATCGCGCAGGCGGGACACACTACGGCGCGCGCTGTGTAACTCACCGATGCAAGGCGGAAGGGTGTTCCGCGGGCCTCCGATGGGCTGCAGGCGTGATTTCTGGTTGCGCACCGGCCCTGCTGCCGGTAGCACGGTCACCCATGCTGCTGTAGAGATATCAAAACTTGGGGGTGGATGTCAACAAAAAAATGATTAAATCAGAAGAAATTTTTATTCGTATGTCCGTTCGACTATTAGGCATTTTAATCCGTGTTTACCATAAGAATGTAATCAATACATCCTTGGCAATTGCACTAATATTTTAATTACTTTATAGGGTTGTTTATCAACAACTTCCCCTCCGCTGACCACAACAGTTTTGGTCGCTCCCCCCGGCCGTAAATTGCGTCGCGAGGGATTGAAGATCCGCGACACACGTCCTGCGTCATACGAAAGGATACTTGGTGGGGATCGGACAATACCTGGTCACGGCGGAAGGAGGAGCGCTCCAGCCGAAATTGACGGCGTTTCTGGCTGCGAGAACGCCGGCGACATAGGCGAGGATAATGGACTCCGCGACATGGGAGCTTTGGTCGCGCAGGTTTTCCAGGCCAGGATAGTTGAGCTGAAGGGCGGTGTTGTCGAGCACAAAATGCGCAAGCAGGTTCCAGATGAGAGGGAGAGCGGCACGGCGCGTGATGTGAAAAGCGGGAGGCGCGGGCGTGGCTCGTTGGCAAACGTGAGGGAGCAGGCGCCGGCAGTCGCCGCAGAGGGCGCCGGCGGCGCAGGGCGCGTGGATGTGGCAGATCGCGCACATGTTTCCGAGTACGCATGGGGACGTCAGCGTGCTCTGGTTGAAGCGATATACAGGAACGATGAAGCGGGGAGGCGCGACGATCATGCTAGTGCGACCGCCTTTCCATGGGCGTCGCTGAGGCGAAGGGCCGCTGGGTTGGGTGGACGGCGGGCGGCCCCTGGGGGTCGGTAAGGTGTGCGGCGGGCAGCCAGTGCGCCTGATGAAGCTCGGCGGCGGTGTCTGAGTCAGACCAATGGCCGTCGAAGCGATGGTCGGCGAGACAGGCGGCGCACAATGAGGAATCGCAGTCGGCGCAGCGGTAGAGATGGGCCGCGCAGAAGGTCTCCTCGCAGGCAGGGCACGTCGGGCCGGAAGGCCAGCCGCAGTCAGAACACGGCTTGGGAGACGAGATCGGCTGAGATGCCGAAACTTCAGCCGAAAGTTCAGACTTCCAGCTATTGGATCGAGACGTCATAACCCACACTCCATCTTGCGGTCACGAACGCCTTGCGACGCATTCCTCCCTCTGCCGGCCTCATCCGCTTCAACCCTCTGCTTAGAAGGCAGAGGGCTGAATGTTGAGGATTTCAGAAGTAATCTAGAGGTCGGATGTGCTCAACTCGTTGGCCAGGATTGCACTCAGACTTAGGTGTACTCCGCATGTTGGGTGTTATTGGCAGTGGTGTTGGAATGAGATTGAGGCTGGCAGACCCTGGCGACCCCGGAGGGACTTGAACCCCCAACCCCTAGCTTAGAAGGCTAGTGCTCTATCCAGTTGAGCTACGGGGCCGCAGTTGCCATTTTAACATTCAGAAAACCTACAACTCCCACGGGTCGTGGTGTGCGGTAGTGGCTCAGTTTGTCAAACTGAGCCACTACCTGGTGTGCCTTGCAGCCTTCGCGCCATGAGCTTTCAACTTTCTCCACGGTGAGACATAAGACTACAGTGCACAGGCGGAAGGAATCGCTGCCAAGATCCTGACGGAAACCGAAATGGTATGTATAGGGTGACTTTGGTCAGGACTGACAGCGTGCTTGAATTGATCTTCCCGTCAATTGAAAGTCGCCGTCCGGCTGTGATAGGGTACAGACCAACACCCGCACTGAATACCTTTCCATGTCGGGACCAGCTCGGTTTTCCGTGCCGGCGAATGCTGCCGGCGGCTTCCGTGCTGCAACAAACCGGAGCGTGAATATGAAGGACGGAATGGACGCAACCGCCGCACGTCAGGCCCCAGCGCAAACCGAAGAAGAGTTTGTTAGCCGCAAGCTGATTCGCCCCTCGTTGAGCACGCCCCCGCCGCGCACGGAACCGGTTTCAGAACGCCGCGAGCGTCTGGAACGGACTGACCGCATGCCTTCCAACGCGCCTCGCCGCAGCAACGGAGCTTCAGAGCAGACGCATGCCGAGAACTACTACTACCAAAAGCAGATCCAAGGGAAGACTCCGGTTGTCGCCGTGCTAAAGGACGGCGAGCAGGTGCAGGGTGTCATCGAATGGTATGACCGCAACTGCATTAAGCTCAATCGCAACGGCTCTAACCTGCTGATTTACAAGCCTTCCATTCGCTACATTTATAAGGCGGGTGAAGCAGGCAAGAGTTAGTCTTCCCAGTTGCGCGCTCTCCAGAGTCTCAGCACAGGCGAAACTTCGATTGACAACCTGCTCACAAGTCCCATAGCATCTGCAAGTTACGCCCTCACGGAAATCTTTCGAGGAGAGCTGCCCCTGTGATCAAGCTCGACATCATCAACGACGTAGTCAACAAAACCGGCATTACAAAGACCAAAGCTGAACTGGCGGTGGAAACCGTTTTCGAGAGCATGAAAAAGGCTCTGGCGCAGGGGGAACGCATTGAGTTGCGGGGCTTTGGTGTTTTCAACGTCCGCCCTCGCAAGACCGGCATTGGCCGCAACCCGCGCACCGGCGCGGAAGTCAGCATTCCTCCCGGCAAAGCTGTGCGTTTCAAGCCGGGCAAGGAGCTTCAGTCAATAGACTGAACCATCAACCAGGTTTTCATGCAGGACTCTTCTTCCCCACCCCTTCAGTATCACGTCTTTGATCCGGAACGGCAGGAAATCAGAGTCATCACTCTTCAACCTCCCGTCCGGCGCTATTGGTTGCACGCGCTGCTCTTTCTCGCGACCATTTTCACCACACTCTGCATCGGCGCACGGTTGCAATTCAATTTCAATCACAACTTACCCGCCTTTTCGACTGATGCTGATTACTGGCCGTGGCGCTGGGTGCTCGCAGACTGGCGACGGTTGCTGCTGGGCATTCCTTTCTCCGCGACTTTGTTGGGCATTCTGACGGCGCACGAATTTGGGCATTTCATTTTCTGCGTTCGCCGCCGCGTTTATGCCACACTACCCTTCTTCGTCCCCGCGCCAACGCTTATCGGAACGTTGGGTGCTTTCATAAGAATCCAATCGCCCATCAGCAGCCGTAGCGATCTCTTCGACATCGGAATCGCCGGCCCGATTGCGGGCTTCATCCTGGGACTCCCCTTGCTCGTGGTGGGATTGATGCTCTCGAAGCCACTCACCGCCGCTGCTGCACAGAGCGACATCAGCTTCGGCGTGCCGCTGATTTTTTCCGCAGCGCATTGGTTCCTTTCCGCATTCGTTAACGCGAACGGCAGCATTCGACTCGACGCGCTGAATCTCTCGCCCGTGGCGATCGCCGCCTGGGTGGGCATGTTCGCGACCGCTCTCAACCTGCTTCCCGGAGGCCAACTCGACGGCGGCCACATCATCTTTGCCGTCAAGCCGCGTCTGCACCGCAGAATTTCCACGCTCAGCATTCTCGTGCTCCTGGTGTTGAGCTGGTACTGCTGGGCCGGATGGCTGCTCTGGGCCGTCGTTCTCCGCATCACCGGCTCGCGCCATCCTGATGTGCCGTATGCCCCTGCTCTCGACCGCAAACGTTTATGGCTGGCGAGCTTCGCGCTTCTCATGCTGGTTGTCACCTTCGCGCCCGCACCCGTCAAACAGCGCGACGACCGCACGGGACAGCAGGTGAACGGCAGCTTGCAAAACATGCTCGACGACTACCGCACGTCGCACTCCCAGCACTCGCCTTCAAAGTAGCGAGAGCGCATCCACGTCCACGATCAGGTTAGTGCGCGGGATCTTCTGTTCGGCGGCGAACCCCAGCAGCTTGCGCAACGTGGCATTCAGCTTTTCTCTTCCTTCGGCCTTGAGGATGAAGTGATAGCGGTAGTCGCGCTTGAGCCGCATGATCGGCGCCACCGACGGGCCGAGCACGCGCACGCCTTCATTCCGAGTAGTTTCCAGCCAGCGCCCGATCTGGCCCGTCCACCTGAGCGTTTGCTCCAGCTTGTCACTGCGTACCAGCAGGTTAGCCAGCGCGCTGAACGGCGGGTAGTGCATCCATTTGCGATAGCGAATTTCTTTTTCATAGAAGCCCGCGTAATCGTGCCGCTGCGCAAACAGAATCGCGTAGTGATCCGGATGCCAGGTCTGGAGCACGACCTTGCCGGGCGTTTCTCCGCGACCTGCGCGTCCCGCAACCTGCGTGAGCAACTGGAATGTGCGCTCCGCGGCGCGAAAATCGGGAAAGCCGAGCGCGAAGTCCGCGCCGACAACACCTACCAGAGTGACGCCGTGAACATCGTGTCCCTTGGCAATCATCTGCGTGCCTACGAGCAAATTGATCTCGCCCGCGTGAAATTGATTGAGCACACGCTCAAAGTCGTGTCGCGTGCGCACGGTATCGCGATCAAGCCGTCCAATGCGCGCTTGCGGAAAAGCCGCGTGCAGTCGTTCTTCCACCTTCTCAGAACCCGCGCCAAGAAAATAGATGTACTCGCTCGTACACGACGGGCATACCTTCGGCACCGCCTGCCGATACGCGCAGTAGTGGCACTCCATGCGGTATCCGGATTTGTGATATGTGAGCGCGATGGAGCAGTTCTTGCATTGCAGCGTCTCGCCGCAAGAGCGGCAGAGCACGGTGGAAGAATAGCCGCGCCGGTTCAGCAGGACCATGGCCTGTTCGCCACGCGCCAGCCGCTCCGTGACTTCTTCCACCAGTTGCCGAGAAAATATGCGGTCTTCCCCGCTCTGCTGGAAATCGAATTTCATGTCCACCACTTCCACTAGCGGCAGCGGACGCCGCTCCACCCGCTCCGAAAGCTCAATCAGCCTATACTTCTTCGTCTCGGCATTGTGATAGGACTCAATGGAAGGCGTGGCCGAGGCCAGCACCACCGCTGCGCCGCTCAGCTTCCCGCGCATCACCGCCACATCGCGACCGTGGTAGCGCGGCGTCTCTTCCTGTTTGTAGGAAGCATCGTGCTCCTCATCTACCACGATTAACGCGAGATCGGGGACAGGAGCGAAAACAGCGGAACGCGTGCCAACGACAATCCTTGCTTCGCCGCGCCGGATGCGATGCCACTGCTCGGCGCGTTCATCCCCCGACAATGCCGAATGCAGAATCGCGACCTCATTGCCGAACACCTGATAAAGATTTGCCGCCGCCGCAGGCGTGAGCCCGATTTCCGGCACCAGCAGAACCGCCGAGCGCCCTGACTCCAGCACCGCCTGCATCGCCGCCAGATAAACCGCTGTCTTTCCCGATCCCGTGACTCCATGCAGCAGCGATACGGAAAATTGTTTCTGCTCCACAGCATTCTTGATCGTCTGCAAGGCCGCCTTTTGCTGCGGATTGAAGATGAAGTCCAGATGCGCCGGCCCGCGCCGCTGCAATCCGGCAATGTTGAATTCAGCCGCTTCTTCCGCCAGTTCAACAATGCTGCGCTTTAGCAGCGTGGCCAGCGTAGTGCGCGGGACCTCAAGCTCACGTATCCGCTGCACCGCGGCGCGTCCGCCGTGCTCAGCGAGAACGCTGACAATCTTCTGCTGGTTTTCATTCAGCTTACCAACCACTTCTTTGAGTACTGCGATCTGGACTGTACGACGGGCATCGCGCGCGGCGGTCGCATCCTCGCGTGCAACCCAGTTCTTTCGCACCATATTGTCGAGAACTTTCCTGCTCGCCCCGGTTGCCGAGCGCACCGTGGATTCCAGCGCGCCGTCAGCATCGGACATCGCCAGATAATCCAGTACCGCGTACTCCAGCATCTGCGCATCAATCTCCTGGTGCGAGCGTCGCGACGAACCAGCGGTTGCCGAAGCATGCAGCGCCTCATGGCCTGCTTCAGTGATCGAATAGACTTTCGCTCTCTTGATCTCCGCCGCCAAGGGCAGCATGGTGCGGAATACTTCGCCAATCGGCGCCAGATAGTACTGCGCGATCCACTGTCCAAGCTTGATCAGCATTTCATCCAGCACCGGCTCTGCGTCGAGGACCTGAAGCACAGTCTTGGCCGTCATCGAGGGCTGCCGATCATGCAGCGCGGTGACAATGCCGGAGAGCCGCTCCTGGCGAAACGGCACCAGCACCCTCCCGCCAACTACCGGAAGTTGGCCGTTCACCGAATAGGTAAAGACCATCTCGAGCGGCACTGGCAGAGCGACATCACAGAAAGTGGGCATGGATGAAACTGATTGTACGTTCTTCCGATTTTCGATCTCTTGTCAGCAGGTTCAACCTGAGTTTAATCTCGAACTGGAGGCGATCATGAAGCAAGCGGCTGCTCAGTACATTGAGAAATTGCGCGGATACCTGGGAAGCAAGGATTCAGTTCAAACGTTGCGCGAAGCGCCCGAACTGCTGAAGCGTTTGCTTGATGGCATTTCCGATTCCGCAGCTAAAAACCCGCCCGCGCCGGGAAAGTGGTCTGTGACGGAGATCATGGCTCACCTCGCCGATTCGGAACTGGTCACCGGATATCGCTATCGCTCCATCCTCGGCGCGGAAGACGGAGCGCCGATTGCCGCCTATGACCAGAACCGATGGGCCGAAGCGGGAAACTATGCCGCCGTTCCGCTGCCTGTCTCGTTGGCTTCTTTCACTGCCCTACGGCACATGAATCTGCGCCTGCTCGAATCGCTGCCGGCAAAAGCATGGGACAAATACGGCACTCACTCGGAACGTGGACCCGAGAGCATTCGCGATCTGGTACAACTATGTGCCGGCCATGATCTGAATCACATGGCCCAGATTAAAAACATTCTTGGCGCGGCTCAGGCAGCCTGAAAGCAGGGAATCGAGCGTCACTCTTCCGCAGCTCGTGCTGGCGCTTGCAGCCCCAGATATTTCATCACCATCTGCAGATCTTTCCACGCTTCCTTCTTCTGCCGAGGATCGCGCAGCAGATACGCCGGATGGTAAGTCACAGCGAGCTTGGCGCCGCGGAAGTCGTACCAGCGCCCGCGCAAGTTGGCCATAGAATCATTGATAGCGAGCAGATTTTTTGCAGCAACAGCGCCCAGCGCGACAATCACATTGGGCTGGACCACATCAATCTGCCGCAGCAAGAGCGGAGAGCAGGTGTCGCACTCATCTTTCTCCGGAGTACGATTGTTCGGCGGCCGGCACTTCACCACGTTGGCGATGTAAACATCCTCACGCTTCAGTCCCATGGCGGAGATCATATTGTTGAGCAACTGCCCCGCGCGTCCCACAAATGGCTCTCCTTGCGCGTCCTCATCCGCTCCCGGACCTTCGCCCACAAACATGAGGTCGGCATTTACGTTGCCCACGCCGAACACCAGATTCGTGCGTCCTTTGTGCAAGCGGCAGCGAGTACAATCCCCGATGTCCTCGCGAATCGCGGCGAGCGCCGAAGATTTGTCCTGAATCACTGGCAACGAAGACTCGGAAACGTCATGCGCGGGCGGCGGCGCGTCTTCAATCTGCTCGCTCAACTCTGGTTCCGCGCCTGCTTCCACCGGCCGGCGATAGAAATCGTAGATCCCCATGTCGCGGTAGTAGTTCAGGCGGGCGGCAAGCCGCTCTTTGGTTGTTGCATCAAAATTTGCCATTGATCAGCACCATAAATCCTGCTTGCGCGTTAGTAAATGGAGTTTTCGAATGCCGCCACTTCCCGAACTCCTGGTTTAGAATCCACACTCATGTCCACCTCCATTCTTGCCGCGTCCCCCGGACGCCACACTCCTTTCAAAACTGCACTCAAAATTCTTCTTGTTGTTGTCGTTCTTCTTCTCGCCGCGCTCGCGATTTTTTCTGGCTGGCTCTATCACACCGCCCACGCCTCGCTGCCTCAGCTTGATGGCACAATCGCTGTCGCCGGGCTGAGTGCTCCGGTTTCGGTAGTGCGCGACGCTCATGGCGTTCCTCATCTCACCGCGGCAAACCTTGAAGATCTGTTTTTCGCACAAGGTTACGTGACTGCCCAGGACCGTCTCTGGCAAATGGACATGACACGCCGCTCCGTGGCCGGCGAGATGGCGGAAATTCTGCCGGCCGAAAGCAGCCCCGCCCGGCCGCCCTCCCGTTCCACGGCGGCTCCGCGCCCGCGGCTCACCTGGATTGATTATGACAAGCAGCAGCGCATCCTCCGTCTCCGCGCGGTCTCGGAACGCGTTGCGGCGCAGCTTCCCGAGCGCGATCGCAAGTTTTTTGACGCTTATGCTCGCGGCGTGAACGCCTGGATCGAGCAGAACCGCAGCCATCTGCCGCTTGAGTTTCGCATTCTTCATTACGCGCCGCGTCTCTGGACCGCCGCCGATTCCGTGCTCGTCGGCATCGGCATGAGCCAGCTTCTCAATCCGCAGTACGAGACCGAATACTGGCGCGAGCGCCTCAGCCATCGGCTCTCGCCGGAGCTTATGGCCGATCTCTATCCTCCGGATTCCTGGCGTGACCACGCGCCTGCCGACGACGCCGCTGGTTCTCCAGAGCAATCTCCCTTGCATGCCGAAAGCTCTGCCCAGCACCGTCTCACTCGAATTACTCCTTCGTCCATCAGCTCAACTCGCTTGACTCCGCCCCCCAGTCACGATGCTTGCGAGTCCTGTCTTCCCGGCTCGAACAACTGGGTGGTTTCGGGGGCGCACACCGTCTCCGGCAAGCCGCTGCTTTCCAATGACATGCACCTGCCTCACCACGAACCCGGCGTTTGGTACGAAGTCCATCTTCACTCCGGCGACCTTAACGTGGAAGGTTTTTCCCTGCCGGGACTTCCGTTGGTCGTTGTCGGCCACAATCAGCGCATCGCCTGGGGATTCACCAATCTGAATCCTGACGTGCAGGATCTCTTCGTCGAGAATTTCAACCCCGCCGGCGAATATCAAACGCCAACCGGATGGCAGAAGCCGGAAATCGTTCACGAAACCATTCACGTAAAAGACTCGCAAGACGTTCCTCTCGACGTGGTCATCACGCGGCACGGTCCCATCATCTCCAGCCTCTTCCCTGGCGAGCCGCGGCAGATCGCGCTTGAGTGGCTGATCTATGACACGCAGAAGATCAGCATTCCTCTGTTCGATCTCGATTCCGCGCAGAATTGGCAGCAGTTCCGGCAGGTGCTCTCCGCGTTCGCCACGCCGTCGCAGAACGTGGTTTACGCAGATGTGGACGGCAACATTGGCTACCAGCCGATGGGCTTTGTTCCGGTTCGCGCCTCCGCCACCCAGTTAAGCACAAGAACGGCGGTCGCCGGGGCCGCCGCTTCAGGCGACGGCACGGTGCCTGTCTCCGGGGCCGACGGCAAGCATGATTGGACCGGCTACCTGCCCTTCGACAAGCTGCCTGCCGTTTACAATCCGCCTTCAGGAATCATCGCTACAGCGAATTCCAAAATCACTCCCAAAGGGTATCCCTACCTGCTGGCCACGCAATGGTTCCCGCCCTATCGCACTGAGCGTATCTATCACGTTCTGCAATCGGGAAAGAAGTTCACCCCCGCCGACATGCTCGCCTTGCAGACGGACATCACCTCAGAATACGACCGCTTCTTTGCCGATCGCTTTGTGTACGCGGTTGACCACAGCTCGCGCGCCACGCAGCGTGCCCGCCAGGCTGCCGAGGTGATGCGCGGCTTCGATGGACGCATGTCTGCTGATTCCGCCGCACCCACCATTGAGGTAAATGCCCGCAAGGCGCTTTGGGAAATGCTGCTCGAGCCAAAGCTCGGCCCGGAGTGGGACCGCTATGAGTGGTCAGAAGCCGCCGTCGCGCTGGAGAACATCGTCCAGGAGCAGCCTGACCGCTGGCTGCCGCCCGGCTACTCCAACTTTAACGACCTGCTGGCTGCCGCCGTTGATCTCGGCCTGCAGGGTGCTCCCGCCGATCTCAAGTCCTGGAAATATGGCGAGCAGTTTCCGGTTGAGATCAATCATCCGCTGTTCGGCGCTCTTCCCGGTCTGCGATCCATCAGCGGGCCCGGACGGCATCCGCAATCCGGCGGAGGCTACACCGTCAAGCAAGTGGGACGAAGCTTTGGCCCATCAGAACGTATGACCGTGGACTTCTCCGATCTTGATGCTTCCACGTTCAATATC
>JAICYU010000178.1 GCA_025934025.1 Terriglobales bacterium | reverse complement strand
TCCCGAACTCTACGCCTCCGTCCCCCGACGGCTGCAAGACCGCCGGTGGATGGATCCAGGTAAATGGAATTACCGTCCGCGTGCCCGCGAACATGGTGGTTGAGTTTCCGGCCAACACCATCACGTGGGAAGAAGTATTCGAATTCAGCCCCACCGGAGTCCCCGGCGAGAGCGGCATGGCGCTGGCCGACACGGTCAAGCTGCCGGGAACCTTTGAAGCCAGAGTCCAGGGAAATATCGTCAATGGTCAATACATTTCCGGATTGATCTTTCTGGCCCAAAGCTCCCTCATGGGCTTCCAGGGATTCATCGAAGGCTTCGACTACACCAACGGAATCGCCATCGTAGACGGCTATCGCGTTCAGATTGACGATCCCGCGAGCAAGTTCAGCTCGGGCTATGCCGGATGGAGCAATGCAGTCACTGCCGCGAATCCTACCGGCGCATCGTTTATTCAGGACGCGCGCTTCTCTGTTGATGAGAACAATCCCACCATCAAGACTGAAACTGCGTTTCCTGTTTGCATTCCGCGCACCGATCCGCTGATCGCCATTGATCCGCTTTGTCCGCAGACCAACCGTCCGCGCGATTCCGCAGGAAACTTCCTCCATATCTTCACCATGGATCCGCTGATTGATCCGGCAACGGGCGCGCCGCCGGTGAGCTATAACGGCGATCCGCTGCAGCTGCCCACTGATCCTCGCGTGTTTGCTCCGCTCGAAGTCGGCGATTGGGTGGATATCGGCGGTGAAATTCTGCTGGACAGCAACGGCCAGCCCTACATTCTTGCTCACACCATCACCGCGAACCTGGGAATCTATACGTTCCCCGGAACTGACCCCGCATACGTCGCAATTGACGTGCTCTTGCAGGGAACCGGCGGGGTCGCCAACCCCGCCTTCCCGCAGGAAGCCGGCATTCGCACTCGCGTTGAAGGCTTCACCACGGACGACAGCCGCAACGTTGACGTTTATGGCATTGACATTGATTGCAACGGCAAACAGACACCACGCATTCCGTTCTGGGCAGCAGGATTTCCGGTTGATCCCGGCCCGCCGACCGGAGCTGTGCGTGGCCGGTGGCGCTTCCGGCCGAACGGCGGAAACTTCCTGCCGCCGGCCATGGTGATTGGTGCTGCGGTTTCCGGCGGCGTGCAAGCCGTGGTAAATCCAACACTCGACATTCTCACCGAGCAATATCAGGCTCCGAATTTCGAGTTCATCTTTGCGGAAAATCTCGGCATCGGCAACGCGCCGGTCACGTTCAACTTCCGCGACATACCGTTCCTGGTGAACGGCATTGGACCGTGGCCTCCCGCCGATAACATCCAGCAGGGCGCTACCGGAAATCCGAATGGATTTACCAATCAGGTGATCGGGCAACTGAATCCTTTCCCTGACGCCGATACACCGGCCACAAGCTGCGTGACCGGCGGAGTCACGGCCAACGCAACTGCCGTGGCCAGCTTCTCGCCTGCTCCGGGACCAGTGCCGACCGGAACTGTGGTCACGCTGAGCTCGGCGGGAAGCAATCCAGTGAACGGACCGTTCCGGTGGCAGCAGATCGTCAACCCTGGCGATCCCATCGTGACCATCAACAATGCAACCAGCGCGACTGCGACGTTTGCAGCGCCGGTGGTTGCTGCTCCAACCACTCTGACCTTCCAACTCACGGTGGGCGGCAACAACACGACGAACGCTGCGACAGCCAACGTCCTGGTTCCGATCGCAACGGCTCCTGCGGGAACGCCTCCGGCGGTGAGCGCGCTTTCTGCTCCGGCGAATCCGGTAGCCAGCGGCGCCGCAGTCACGTTGTCGGCGAGCTCGATTGATCCAGCGGGTGGTTCGGTGACCTACACCTGGGCTGCGCCTGCGGGAATCACGCTCACGCCTGCTGCTGCGGGTGATGGCTCGGTGCAAACCTTTACCGCTCCCATTGTGCCCACGCTGGCTGGTCCGACTTCGCTGGTATTCACCGTCACCGGTACGAGCGCTGCTTCCGGACTCTCCGGCACAGCGACCGTAACCGTTGTGGTGAACCCGCAGACCGACGTCGTGACGATCACTGCTGTGGTCTATCGCCAACTCAAAGCACGCCTGGTGATCAACGTGACCGATCTCACTCCGAACATCACGCTGACCTGCACGCTGGACATTATCAATCAGGCGACAGGTCTGCCGTGGACCGGAGTCCTGGGGCCGGCGATTCCAGCCGCTCCTGGAACCTACTCGGTCACTTTCACGAACATCGAGGCGCCGAACGTTGTCACCGTGACCTCGAGCGCCGGCGGTTCGGCGACTTCGGGCGTCACGCTGCTGCGCCAATAACTCAACTGCTCTCCGCTCCGCAAGTAGCGGAGAGCACGAACCAACTTGAAGGAAGAGGAAAACGAATATGAACTTTCGATCTCTGCGTTCCCCCATCAAGAGCACGGGGCTTCCGCTTGCCTCTCTGTCTCGCGCACGCGCCTGGCTGGCTGGTGTCGCTCTGCTGATCTTCTGCACCGGCAGTGCTCTTGCTTCGCCAGGGACCCTCGTCGCCAACGGACTCAATCAGCCTCGCGGCGCAATCCGCTGGAACGGAAGCGTCTGGGTGGCTGACATTGCCAACGGCTTCTGCCGCATTGATTCCGGAGCTATCAACCTGAGCACCTGTTTCCTGGCAGGAAACGGCCAGGCGGAACTGGACGGCAATCTGGTGTACATCACCGACTCAACCGGAGCTACCGGCGTCTGGCGGCTCACCATGAATGCGATCAACTCCACCATAGACTCCGCCGTGCAGCTCGCTCCGAATGGCGGACTCGCGGGCAACTTGCCGCAATCGGCTTCGCTCGGTCCTGATGGCAAGCTCTACGTGTCGTTCACCAGCACCGGCGACATCAAGCGCATCACCAACCCTGCCGGTGATCCCGCAACACAGACCGTCGAATCAGTAGGCAAAGCGGCCAGCGGCGGTGGCCCGGTAAACGGCCTGAGCTTTGTCAATGGTGACCTTTATATCGCCGATACCGGCGCGATCGGACTGGAACGCATTGCCACTGCCGCAGCCTGTCGCGGAAATTGCAATGCGGTTTCCATGTTCGGCGTGCTTGGCATCTCCAACTCTGTTTCCTCCGATCGTACCCGCTACCTGTTCATGGAAAACGGCAACCGCGTGCTGCGTTATGACGTCACGACAACCAACGTTGTGGTGATCTACTCGCAGAACGGAATCCAGAACGGCCAGCCGTTCAGCTATGGCCAGGTCTGGGGCGTCACTTACGATCTGCCAAGCGGCGACGTCTTCATCGGCGGCGATCCCACAGCTCCCGGCGCTGCCACGAACAATGTCGGCTCGCTTTATGTTGTAACCGCTCCGGCGACGACCGAAGGCGCAGTGCAAACGCAGTTTGGGCCACCCCCGCCAGTGCCCTCCCCTACTCCCATTCCTCCTGCCGCGCGAACCGGCGCGATCTATGCCGCCGGCATCACGCAGCCGAATGGACTCATCTGGCTGGGCACGCACGCCTGGGTGTCCGATTCTTCGCAGGGCTTCTGCCGCGTTGATTCCAGCAGTCCCGGCGTGGCCGCGCTCTCCAACTGCTTCAAACCGATCGCCACGTTTGTTCCTGGCCAGGCTTACTTCGACTCCGCGCGCAATCTGGTCTACATTCCCGACGCCGCCACAACCAGCTCCGGAATTTATCGCGCAGCGTTCGATCCCACCACTGAGACGCTCGGCATATCCGCGAACCTCGGTCAGGGAGTGTTGCAGCCGACTGCCGTTGCCGTTGCGCCTGAAGGATCGCTCTTCGTCGGCTCACGCAACAACGGGAACATCAACAAGATCACCACACCGTTCTCGACGCCCGCTGCCCCGGTGCGCATCGCCACAACCTCCAACGGCTTGGGAGTCCGAGGCATGCTGTTCATCGCCAATGACCTCTATCTCGCCGAAACCGTAAACGTCACTGTGATCATCCGCGCCTCGCCCAGTCTGACCAAAGGCAAGGCAGTGATCGTTGGTCCGGCGGCAACGCGCGGAGCCACTCCAAGGCTCAACGTAGTCAACCCGCTGTCGCTAGCGGCTGACACTCGCAATCCGTCGCATGCCCTGCTTTATATCGGAAGCGCGCCGCTGGGCATCGGCGACTTCGGCCAGGTAGACCAATGGGACATCCTGCTACAGAAGGACACCATTTGGGCCGATTCCGGCGCCATCGGCGCGGTGACAACTGCGTTCGCCAACATCGGTGGCCTGGCAGTCGCGCCGAGCGGTTTCCTTTACATTGGAGACGATCCCAGCGTGACCGCCGCCGGAACCACCGCAACACCGGGGCAAGGACATATCTATCAGACCGCGCCCTGACACTGTGCCAGCCATCAAGAGGTCTCGCCTGCTTCGGCGGGACCTCGTTTCTTAGCCAGGCAAGAGCCGTCGTGAGCCATTCAGGCTATTGCCCGATTGGCGAATCGCCCGCTCTGAACGATAAATACTTGAGCGAGGAATTCTTTCTATGCGGCGACGATTACTGGTTGTGACTTGTGTCATCACGCTGGCCGGTCTTGTTTCGGCACAGAAAAGAGGCTCCCTTCCGTCCAACAGCGGAGCGGACCGCGCTGCCCGAAGCTCACAAGCGGCGCCGGCTGAATCTGAGATCGCGCCGGACGCCGCAGTCATCACCTTGCACGGGCTCTGCCCATCCGGCGCAGCGCAAACTCAGGCTTCCGCCGCCTGCGACACCAAGATCAGCCGCGAGCAGTTTGAAACCGTGCTCGATGCCGTGAGTCTCGGCGGACAAGTGTTTGCTCCCGGAGCCATCCGCACCGTGGCCGATACTTACACGCAGAACTTCGTTCTTTCTGAAGCTGCGTTGAAGAGCGGCATTGATAAAGATCCGCGGGTGCAGGAACTGCTGGAGCTAACGCGTCGCCGCACCCTGGCCGAAGCCTACCGCCGGGCCCTGGAGGAAAAGCACCGCAACCCTTCCGCCGCCGAACTCGAGAGCTACTATCACGCTCATATCTCGCAATATGAAGCGGTCAAGGCCGAGCGGCTCTTCGTGCCCAAGTTCAATCCCAAATCGCCCAAGGACCAGGATTTTGAGAAGAACGCGCAGGCGCTCGCCCAGGAATTGCGTGCTCGCGCACAGAAAGGCGAGCCCATGGACAAGCTCCAGAATGAAGCTTTCCTGAAACTGGGAATTCCGGCGCCCTCATTTCTTCCCGACAGCGGATTGCGTCGCCGCGCCAGCTTCCCTGCTGGAATTGAGAAAGATGTCTTCGCGCTCAAGCCCGGCGAAGTTACCCGCATTGAGAATGAAACCGGAGGCTTCACCCTGTATCGCCTCACGGCGCGCGATACCTATTCGCTCGCCCAGGTGAAGGGCGAGATCGTCCGCGACCTCTTCCGCGAGAAGATGGAAGAAGAGATGAAAGCCACCTTGCAGCCGGTAAAGATCGAAATGAACGATCACTACTTCGCCCCTGCTGCCACTCCTGCGCCGCCAGCCGGCTTTCCCAATCTGACGAGGCCCGGAAAAGACAGAGCTGCGGGAAGTTCGCGTCTCCAGTCCACTCGCAGCGTTAAACTCCCTCCTGCGAGTTCTTCCGCGACTGATTCAAAAAAACCCGGCAAGAAGGAACAATAAGCGACGTTTGAAGCGAATATTTTAGGGCTCGGAATTTTACTGCTTCGTAAACCTTATTTGCAGCCGGGGTACCCCACCTGCCACCCCGAATCTAAAGGAGTTACGTCGAGGCACCCCGGAGTCAAAACCCTCGCTGCAGCTTCAAATTCCAGGGTGGAAATACCCGCCAAACCGCGCTGGAATTTACCTTTTGATTAACAGCGGCTCCGGTTCCGGAGAGGTCTTGTCGGTTTTTGGCTTCGCCAAGTACTAACTGCTAAATATCAAACGCCCGCTTTTTATTCAATTTTCAAAGATCAAGCCGTGCCAATCGCACTGGACTAATATAATTACTCTACCGTAGGCTTCTTATTTTGCCAAGCAGGAAAAGGTACATTGTCCTTTTTCCTGTCTGATTCTGCTTGCTTTCAGCTTCTACTCTGATATCATCCCGCCCCAAGATAGTGCCTGCTTCCGGTTGAGCAAAGGTGCGAGTAATTATTTCCCAACCCTTTGCGACTCAGCCCAAGCTCGGCGCAAAACCATCGCGAGCTTGAGTCGCAAAGGATGGGCGCCCAACATCATTCCTGAAGGACAGAACGAGAAGTTTGAACCCTGGGCCATCCGTCCACCGGCAAGTTTTCAGGCCAAGACCTTGAACTGACCATGCCAACAACGGCAAAGCAACTGAAGAACCGGCTGCGATTTTATCCGCCGTATCTCGGGGCCGGAGTGAGTGTGACTCATATTGCAGAAGACTTTCGCACTATCGAAGTGGAGATGCCGCTGCGGTTTTACAACAAGAACTACGTTGGCACTCACTTTGGCGGATCGCTGTATTCCATGTGCGATCCGTTTTACATGCTGATGCTGATTGAGCTGCTCGGCCCCGACTACATCGTGTGGGACAAGGCCGCGAGCATTCGCTTCAGGCGGCCCGGCAAAGGCCTGGTGCGGGCGCGCTTTGAAATT
>JAICYU010000203.1 GCA_025934025.1 Terriglobales bacterium | reverse complement strand
CGTGCTGGTTGCGGCCGAACGCAATCGAACCGGTGCCGGAGATCACCAGCACGCCATGCGAAGTTCCAAAGGCCGCGCGATGAGCAATCACGTGATCGCCGGCCACATAGATGGTGGCATGCGGCACTACTTCGCGGAGGGTCTGCTGCGCCCAGCTCACGGCTTCAGGCATGGAAGCTCCCGCCATGCCGATGCACACATGCTGCACATCGCGGGTGAGCACGCGGGCTGATTCGGCCGCCAGCTCAATCACTGAATGCAGGTTCGCGCGTGCCACTTCTTTGCCGACACGCGCCAGCTTGCAGCTAGGCCCGCTTCCCTGTCCCAGCAGTTCCGCGCCATTGCTCAAGGCGCATTCGGTCTTGGTGCCTCCGGCGTCAATGCCTAAGTACAATGCCATACCTGGCTGAAGTGCTGGTCTCCTCGACGAATTTGGTTTTGTTTTCCAGTGTTCTTGCCCAATAATGATACCCGACTCATTGGCCACATCCAGAGCTGCTGATTTGCGAAGCTGACCCGCCGAATGCGACTCCACTCCATTGATCTGGTTATCATCGCTGCCTATTTGGTCTGCATCACTCTGTTCGGGCTGCGCTTTCGCAAGTCACAACATTCCCTGCGCGACTACTTTCTTGCCGGACGCAACATTCCGTGGTGGGCCATCTCGCTCTCGATTGTGGCCGCAGAAACGAGCACTTTAACGGTGATCGGCACGCCCGGTCTTGCCTATGCCGGCGACTTCGGCTTCCTGCAGGTGGTGTTTGGCTATCTGGTCGGGCGCGTGGTGATCAGCCTGATTTTCATTCCGCAGTATTTTCGCGGCGAGATGTTCACCGCCTACCAGCTCATTGACCGCCGCTTTGGCCCAGCGCTGCACCGCATCACTGCCGCTGTTTTTCTCATCACGCGCGCGGCCGCGGAAGGCGTTCGGGTGTGGGCCGTCGCCATCGTGGTTGGGATTGCGCTCGGAACCAGCGAAATCGCTTCTGTCGGGATCGTAATGCTCCTGACCATGATCTACACGTTCGAGGGCGGGATGGCGGCCGTGATCTGGACCGATGTCATCCAGCTCTGCATTTATATCGGCGGGACGATTGTCGGATTCTTCACGCTCACGCATCTGGTACCCGGCGGCTGGACGACGATCCACTCCGCCGCGGCTGCGGCAGGCAAGCTTCGCGTGGTGGATTTCTCCTTCGATTTCTTCAAGACCTATACCTTCTGGGCCGGGTTGATCGGCGGGACCTTTCTTACCACCGCCACTCACGGAACCGATCAGTTACTGGTGCAGCGCCTGCTCTCGGCTCGCAATGAACGCGATTCCAAAACCGCTTTGCTTTCCAGCGGCGTGGTGATCCTGGCGCAATTTACTCTGTTTCTGCTGATGGGCGCAGGGCTGTGGGAGTTCTACCGAATATTTCCTCCTGCATCGGCTTTCTCGCGCACAGACAACGTGTTTCCCAGCTTCATAGTCGAGCACATGCCGCACGGCATCTCAGGCCTGCTGATCGCGGCGATATTAGCAGCCGCCATGTCGAATCTCAGCGCGGCGCTGAATTCGCTTTCGTCTACCACGATGGTGGATTTCTACTTGCGGCATCGGCCGCAAACTTCTGATAGAGCCCGCCTCGCGCTCTCCCGCGGTTCCACTGTGGTCTGGGCTGTTGTGCTCTTCGTGCTGGCCGTGCTGTCGCGCGGTAAAGGCAAAGTGCTGGAACTGGGACTGAGCATTGCATCGGTTGCCTACGGCGGCCTGCTCGGAGTCTTTCTGCTGGGACTGTTGACGCGGCGCGCGAAACAGAACGGCGCAATTATCGGCATGCTCTGCGGACTGGCGCTGAATGTCTATCTCTGGAAATGGACGCGCGTCCCCTGGACGTGGTATGTAACGCTCGGGGCGAGCACAACGTTTCTGGTGGGATACGTGGCAAGCCTTCTTCTTGGTTCGCGTGAGGAACACGATGGCGCAAGGCGCATGGAAACCGATGCAAGCCGGTGAACAACAGCCGCGTGAGTTGTTGCGCGAACTCAATACGGCGCATGCGACTGCGATCGTGGTTGGAACCATCATCGGCAGCGGCATTTTCCGCGTTTCTTCGGAGATGATGAGAGACGCCGGCGCTCCGTCGTGGGTCTTGCTCGCCTGGATCGTCGGCGGACTGCTCTCGTTTTTCGGGGCCTTGACGTATGCGGAATTGGGCGCGATGCGTCCGTGGTCAGGCGGCGAATACGTTTACGTTCGCGATGGCTATGGTCCCCTGCCCGGCTTTCTTTACGCCTGGACCTGGTTCGTGATTGCCAAACCGGCCTCGATTGCCGCAGTCGCAACCGGAATGGTGGACGTGGTGAGTTCCTTCTCCCGCTTTGCTTTTCTCCCGCAGCCTCTCTTCACCTGGCACATTGTTAGCGCTCATTTGATTCAGGTGAGCTATGGAAATCTGCTCGCCATCTTTGCAGCTGTTCTGATTTCTGCTCTGAACTATGTTGGAGTGCGGAACGCTGGAAATTTTCAGCTTGCGTTCACCGTCCTGAAGGTGGCGCTGATCGCCGCCATTATTTTGATAGGTTTCAGCGCGGCCTCCGGAACCTGGAGCAACTTCGGAACAAAATTTGTGGACGCCAAAGGCGGGTTCGCCGGCTTCATGCTGGCGCTGGTGGCGGCTTTATGGGCTTACGATGGCTGGAACGATCTCAACATGGTGAGCGGCGAAATCCGCAACCCTGAACGCAGTATTCCCATCGCTTTGATTCTTGGCGTGGCAATCGTCGGCATCCTCTATTTGGGAATGAATGTAGCCATTCAGTATGTAATGCCCTCGGCGCGAATCGCGGGTTCTCCAGTGGCCGCTTCCACCTCTACCCAGATTGCGCTCGGGTCGTGGAGCGCAGCGCTGGTCTCGATCGGCATGGCGCTTTCCATGCTCGTGACGCTGAACGGCACCATCATGAGCGGAGGCCGCGTGCCGTACGCCGTCGCGCGCGATGGATATTTCTTCAAAGCGTTGGCGGAAGTGCACCCGCGCTTTCACACTCCATCGCTCGCAATCGTCGTCCAGGCGATCATGGCCATTGCGTTGCTGATCGTCGGCGGCGCGTTCAAAGATCTTTTCTCGCTGGCAATCTTTGCCGAGTGGCTCTTCTACATGATTGCAGCCAGCACGATCTTCGTTTTTCGCCGTCGCGAGCCAGAGCGCCCGCGCCCGTACCGCACCTGGGGATATCCAGTGGTTCCGGGGCTGTTCATCCTTGCCGCGGCTGTGCTGCTCTACTACACCTTCACCGAGAACCTGCGCAATTCATTCGCTGGAAGTGCGGTGATTTTAGCGGGTATTCCGGTGTATTTGTATTTTGCCGGCAAGCGGAAGAGAGCGTAGACCACAAAGGGCAGGAAGGATTTTCACTGGGCCTACCGGTACTCTTGGAGTTCCTTCTTACGCGCTCGTCGAATGCCGATTCTTGAGGGTTGCGCCGATGTCTCTCCAAACCATCCAGTGTGGTTTCAAGTCTTCAGCGCCCTGCCGCGCATAGAACTGGCGCGCTGCATGGTTGGACGGCTCCACGTCAACACAAACGCATGCCGCATTCTGATTGATGAACCACCCAGCCAGGCAGCGAAGTAGTTGAGAAGCGATACCGCGATTCCGGCACTCTGTTCTTACGGAAATCCATTCCAACTCGCCGTCGCACCCGAAGCGGCGAGTGAGATGTCCGGCGATCAGGCCAACAATACATTCCTGTTCCGCGCAGACAAACACCACTCGCGGCGGCAGCGCTTCTCTGGGGACGAGCTTGCCCGTCATGTATTGGAGCATGCGTTGTCTCCAGTACTCTTCGGTTCCCCAATCAGCCGCGCGAATGGCCGCCATTTCCGGAATGTCGCCGTGCAGGGCTTCCCTGTAAACGCATGTCGTGGTCTCACACGCAATACCGGCGGGTTCGGAGTTTTTAGGTCTCACGCCCGGCTCAACTCCAGCACTTTCTCAGTGGGAGCCGCGGGTTTAGGCGGGACCAATCGTTCATAAATCTTGACATACTCTCGCGCTGAGACGGTCCAGGAAAAATCTTTTCTCATGCCGTTCAGCATCAGCGTCTTCCAGCTCTGCTTCTCTTTGAAAAATGCATTGAGCGCTTCGTTGATCGCCGTCAGCAGGGCTGAACCGGAATATCCACTGAATTTGAAGCCTGTTCCCTTTCCCGTTACCGGATTCCACGATTCAATGCTGTCATCCAACCCGCCCGTGGCGCGAACGATCGGTACAGTTCCATACTTGAGGCTGTACATCTGATTCAGGCCGCTAGGCTCGTAACGCGAAGGCATCAGAAACATATCTGCCCCGGCTTCGATCTTGTGCGCGAGAACATTGTCGTAAGCCACTTTGAGCGCGAACTTCTCCGGATATTCGCGGTTCAGTTTGAGGAAGAGGTCCTGATACTCTTTATCTCCACTTCCCAGAATCGTAAGCACCACGGGCAGTTGCGCCAGATCGTCCGCAATCTCGGCGATCAGGTCGAAGCCTTTCTGCGCGGCGAAGCGCGATACGATTCCAATCACGGGCAGCTCAACATTCTTGCGGTCTTCAATTCCAAACTGCCGCAAGAGATCGTATTTGCATTCGCGCTTGCCTTCGATCTGGACGGCGGAATACTGGCGGACGATCAGCCGGTCGCTCTCCGGGTTCCACTCTTTGTAATCCACTCCGTTCAGGATTCCACTCACGTTGGCGGCGCGTGCCTTGAGCACGCCTTCCAGGCCAAAGCCGAATTCCGCTGTCTGAATTTCCTGGGCGTATTTGCGGCTTACGGTGGTGATGTGGTCGGAGAAAACCAGCGCGCCCTTCAGGAAGTTGACCTTGCCCCAGAATTCCATCTTGTCCATGGTGAAGAGGTCCCAGGGCAACATGATCAACGGCAGCGTATCGGGAGGAAAAAGTCCCTGATAGCCCATGTTGTGAATGGTGAACACTGTGGCCGTAGATTGAAACACCGGATCGTCTGCGTAGCTGGTGCGCAGCAGGATGGGAACCAGAGCCGATTGCCAATCATGGCAGTGAAAAATGTCAGGGACGCCCAGAATCTTTGAGGCCTCGATCACCGCGCGGGAATAGAGCGCAAACCGCTCAGCGTTATCAGGGTAATCTCCCGCGGGCGTGCCATAGAGCGAGTCGCGATCGAAGAACTGAGGATAGTCAATGAAATAGAATTGCACCCCGGAGCGCTTGCCACCATCAATGACGGAGCAGAAGCGGTATTGATCGTCAAACGGGACGGTGATGCTGCGCAGCGCCACATGAGATTCGCTGATCCGCGTCTGCTTGTATTTCGGCAGATAAACCGTAACCTGATGCCCAAGAGAAGCCAGTGCGTGCGGGAGCGCGCCGACGACGTCTGCCAGGCCGCCGGTCTTGGAGAACGGAACACACTCGGACGCGGCAAAGACGATGTTCATGGGGCCTCCCAGGGTGATCTGATGCGACAAACAGGCCGTAAAAAAGTCTAAATCTCGCGATAGCAGGGGTCAATTTGGCGCCAACGAAGAAACCGAAACTGGGACAGAATTTTCTGGCCGACACGAGCGCCGCCGGCAGGATTGTGGATGCCCTCGGCGATATCAGCCAAGCGGTTGTGGTTGAAGTCGGCCCGGGAAAAGGTGCGCTGACTGATGTGCTTGCGCAGCGCGCGGGACGGCTGATCGCGATTGAGTTGGATCGGATGCTCGCGACCGAGCTGCGCTTCAAGTATTCACGCTTCACTAACGTCGAGGTGCTGGAAGGGGACGTCCTCAAAACTGATTTCCGCACAGTTCTCAAACGCACCATCGGGCCGCTTGATGATCTG
>JAICYU010000223.1 GCA_025934025.1 Terriglobales bacterium | reverse complement strand
CTGGGGCTTGCTGCTGCTGGCGCTGGTTCTCTTTCCTCTGCCGGTGGTTCCTACGCTTCTGCTGATTGCCGGCCTGCTTTTCCTCTCTGCCCGGTATGCCTGGGCGTCACAGCTCATGCGGCGCACCAAAACCATGCTCCCCGCATGGTTCGCTCCGGATGCAGCCCTGCCCAAGAACGCGGCTTCAGAATAGACCGATCACTTACATCGCATAGCGATGTATTTAGGCAACCTCCATCCTTGGCGCAGCACCTTACTTAATAAGACATCAATTTGGGGGTGAGAATATGCTTTGGATGGTTTCTATAATTTTCTTCATTCTGTGGATTTTGGGCTTGACCAGTGCGTTTGCCATCGGCGGATGGATTTGGGTGTTCTTCGCGATCTGGATTCTCGCGTTAATCGGCCAAATGGCAAGCCGCAACCGGCGGTCGGCGCCGCCGCGGGCCATCTAGTCTCCTCAGCCCACCACCACCGGACGCGGCGGCATCGCGTAATCACGCTGTCGCCGCAAGATCCGGTCCGTAATGCTGGAGTTCAGCTCTCTTCATCTTCCACGCCCAGCTTACTCAGCCGATAACGCAATGCATTGCGGGACAGGCCAAGCAGACGTGCCGCCTGGCTCTTATTGCCATTGGCGCGGCGCAACGCTTCACGCACCATTCCATCCTCCCACTGCTCCAGCGTCATGCCTTCGGGGAGAAACGGCACGCCCGATTGAGTGTTTGCTGCATTCCCGGACGCTGAGTGTCCGCGCGAACTGGCGGCATCCAGATGGATGTCCTCGGCCTCGAGCATAGGCCCGCGGGCCAGTGCGACGCCGCGTTCCACCGTGTTCTCAAGCTGGCGCACGTTGCCCGGCCAGTGATATTCCATCAGGAGTTTGAGCGCAGCCGGGGTGATGCCGGTGATTTCTCGCTCGTGCTCCTGCGCGAAACGCACAAGAAAGTGGCTGACCAGATCAGGAATATCTTCTTTATGCTCGCGCAGCGGTGGAATATCAATCGGCACCACGTTAAGCCGATAGTAAAGATCTTCGCGGAAAGTACCTTCTTCCAGTGCGGCGCGCAGATCGCGATTGGTTGCAGCGAGCAGGCGAACATCTACCTTGAGCGTCTTCGTTCCGCCCAGGCGCTCGAACTCGCGCTCCTGAAGAACACGCAGCAGCTTTACCTGGATGGCGGCGGGCACATCGCCAATCTCGTCGAGAAACAGCGTGCCTTTGTCGGCCAACTCGAACTTGCCGGGTTTGGCGGCGAGCGCTCCGGTAAACGCGCCTTTCTCGAAGCCGAACAGCTCGCTTTCAAACAAAGTGTCAGGGATGGCGGTGCTGTTGATCTTGATGAACGGACCGGTGGCGCGCCGTGAATTCTGGTGGATGGCGCGCGCGATCAGGTCTTTGCCCACGCCGCTCTCGCCGCCCAGCAGCACGGTAGAGTTAGTGGTGGCAACACGTTCGACCAGCGCCAGCACCTCTTGCATTTTGCGGCTGCGCGCAATTACGTTGCGGAACTGGTAGCGCTGGCCCAGAGCTTCGCGCAGTGTGCGGTTCTCTTCGCGGACGCGCTGCACGTCAAGCTCTTTGTTCACCACCAGCTTCATTTCCGCCATGGTGAAGGGTTTTAGCACGTAGTCGCTGGCGCCTGCTTTCATCGCGTCAACGGCAGTTTCGACTGTGCCGTAAGCCGTCATCACCACAATGGGAACTCCCGCGCTGAGCCGCTTGGCTTCCTGCAAAAATTCCAGGCCGCTCATGCCGGGCAGCTTGAGATCGGTGATCACCAGGTCCACGCTGTTGCGGCGCAGAGCTTTGAGGCCGGTTTCGGCATCTTCGACGGCGTTCACGTGATGGCCATCTTCACCCAGGCTGATCTCCAGCAGGCGTCGCATGCGCGGTTCATCTTCAATGATCAGGATGTTGGACATGTGGCTACAATTGCGCTCCCTTTGCGGCCTGCGCGATGGGCAAAGCCACGCGGAAGCATGCACCCCGTCCGGGTGGGCTCACCAGCTTTACCGTGCCGCCATGCGCGTCCACGATCTTTGACACGATGGCCAGGCCCAGCCCAACCCCAGTTTTTTTGGTAGTAAAGAAAGGATTGAAAATCTGCTCGCGCATCTGCTCCGGCACTCCGGGGCCGCTGTCTTCTATTTCAACCGCCACCTGCGCATCGGCAGGCCGGATGCGGAGTTTCAGCTCGCCTCCCTGCTCGCCCATGGCTTCACAGGCGTTCGCCAGCAGGTTGGTAAAGACTTGCTCGCACAGCTCACGGTCCACCATCACGCGCGGAACTGAAGGCGCATAATCTCGCGTGATGCTCACATGCGCCGTGGCGCCCTGGTCTGTGGCTGTCTTCAGGCAGCTTTCCAGCATCGCGGGAAGGTCCTCGGCTCGCAGGTTGAGCTGCGAGGGCCGGGCGAAATCAAGGAAGCGGCTGACCAGCGCGCTGACGCGATTGACCTCGGTATAGATGTAGCCGGAAAGTTCCTGCGCCATAGGATCAGAGGCAGCGAGCTTCTGGTTCAGGATCTCCGCCGAGCCTTTGATCACGCCCAGCGGATTGCGGATCTCATGCGCCAATCCGGCTGAGAGCTGTCCGAGCGCGGCCAGCCGCTCCGCGTGACGCGCCTCCGCTTGCGCCAGTCGCAGACTGCGGTTCGTATCCGCCAGGTTCTCTGAAAGAGTCTGGTACCGCTGCACCTGAAAGCGATAGTCCATTACGAAGCGGTTCACCGTCATGGCAACAAGATAGAAGAAGAGGATACGCAGCAGGAGCTCGCTGGCGCCTTTCCAATCAAGATCAAACTGCTGCAATGCGGGAATCAGGTAGGAACAATAGGCCGCCGAAGTGAGCGTGGTCCAGAGCAGGGTGGCGAGCGGCCGAAAGTAAATTGCCGCCGTGGTTACCGGAACAAAGAACACTGGCCAGTAGCTGCTGGTGATGGGAGCCACGTCATGCGTGTGGTTGAGCAGCACGGCAGCCAGCGTAAGCTTAATGAGGACGGCAAGCACTGGACCGCGCTTTTCTCCGGTAACGCGAATGAAGCGCGATTCCAGAATCTGGAACACTCCCAGCAGCAGAAGCAGGACTTGCTTGTGCAGTTCGCGGATGGGCGGCAGCAGCGCCAGACCAAAAAGGAAAATCAGCCACAGTGCATCCAGCCAGGGCGGCGCCGCGTGTTCCTCTGCCATGGGCAGAGTGTAGCAAATGGGAAAAGCGGAACTGGCACTTGGTTATTGGTATCTTTGAGAATCTGAAACGGTGATGCTCAACACTCTTGCCGACTATGAAGTTCTGTTTCGCGCTGCCGGAAGCGACACCGCTTTCGTTGCCACTCGCGGATTTCGTACGCAGAAATGGTCTTACTCCCAGATTGCTGGATCGGCTTGTCAATTTGCCCGCGAGCTCGTGACGAGGACGATCGGCAAAGGCGACCGGGTGCTGCTCTGGGGTGAAAACAGCGGCGAATGGGCAGCAGTGTTCTTTGGCTGCATGCTGTGCGGCGCTGTGGCCGTGCCCATGGACAAAATCGCGTCGCCTGATTTTGCCCGCCGCGTGGCAGACGACGTTCATGCGCGACTCGCGGTCTGCTCGGCGGAACTCGCCGGCCACATCGTGGGAATTCCTGTTCTCGAGCTTGAAAAAATAGCTGAGTCGCTTGAGCAACATTCTTCCGCGCCATTCCCTCCGGCAGCGCTCACGCGCGACGACCAGGCCCAGATCATCTTTACTTCCGGGACCACGGCAGAACCGCGCGGCGTGGTCCTGACCCACGGCAACATTCTGGCCAGCATTGATCCTATCCAGCGCGAGATTCCGAAATACCGCAAGTACGAGCGCATCTTTCATCCCATCCGCTTTCTTCACATGCTGCCGTTGAGCCACGTCTTCGGTCAGTTCATGGCATTGTTTATCCCTCCTCTGATTGGCGGAACCGTTCGCTTCCAGGAAAGCTTCAAGCCGGGTGACGTACTGGAGACAATCCGGAAGCAGCGCATCTCCGTGCTGGTGGCTGTGCCGAGGGTGATCGAATCGCTCAAAGACAAGCTTCAGGCAGACCTTGGACCGGACATACAGAAGAACTGGCAGGCCGCCGAGGACGAGAAATTTCTGAAGCGCTGGTGGCGTTTCCGCAAAGTCCACGCGCGGCTGGGCTGGAAGTTCTGGGCCATCATCTCCGGCGGCGCGGCCCTGGACCAGGACACGGAAGAATTCTGGCGCAGGCTGGGCTACGGCGTGATCCAAGGCTACGGGCTTACGGAAACCAGTTCGCTCATCAGCCTGAATCATCCGTTCAAGATTGGGCGCCGCTCCATCGGCAAGGTGCTTCCCGGACGCGAAATGAAGCTCGATCCTGCAACCGGAGAAATCCTGGTGCGCGGCGAGAACGTGGCACGGCAGTACTGGCAAGGGAACGAACTGAAGCCGGTGACGGGAGAAGAAGGATGGTTTCGCACCGGCGATCTCGGCGCGCTTGATGAAGAAGGCAACCTCTACTTCAAAGGCCGCAGCAAGAACGTGATCGTCACGCCGGCCGGCCTCAAGATTTATCCGGAAGATCTGGAGCAGGCGCTGCGCCGGCAATCGGAGGTGCGCGACTGCGTTGTCTTTGGCGTGGCGCGCGGCGGAAATGCTGAAGTCTGCGCCGTGCTGCTGCTGCGCAATGGAGCATCTGCCGAAAATGCGGTTGCCCAGGCAAACCAGTCGCTCGCCGACTTCCAGAAGATCCGCTGCTTCGTCACCTGGCCCGACGAAGACTTTCCCAGAACACCCACGCAGAAGCCAAAAATGGACCTGATCCGGCGCCACGCGGAAGCCGAACTGGGAGCAACGGTTGCTGCAAACGCGCCTGCTGCTGCGGTGGCTTCGTCCGGCACATTGCAGGATCTGGTCGAAAGCATCTCGAAGCGCAAAGTAAATCTGAAGCCCGGCTCGCATCTGGAAAGCGATTTGAACCTGAGCTCGCTCGACCGCGTGGAGTTGATGGCGGCACTCGAAAACCGCTATCAGGTGGATTTGAGCGATCGCGACGTGTCGCGGGTCAACACGGTGGCCGATCTGGAAAACCTGCTGAAGCGGTCGGGCGCGGAACCGAAGCGGGAGAGGGCGGAATATCCAT
>JAICYU010000358.1 GCA_025934025.1 Terriglobales bacterium | reverse complement strand
GCGCTTTCGGTATCATGAAGCAAGACCGTCAATCCAGTTTCGCTAAGAGCTAAAGGCTAGGTACGAACGGCTGTTTTGCATGCACAAAGAACTCATCGAACTCCGTGTGAACGGCCGCCGGCATGAGCTGGCGGTGGATCCCAGCGAGCTGCTGCTCGACGTGCTTCGCCGCGACTTGCAGCTCACCGGCTCCAAGCGCGGATGCGATGATTCTTCCTGCGGCGCCTGCACCGTGCTGGTAGATGGAGTTACTACGCTGAGCTGCACTATGCTGGCCTTGAGCGCCGCAACAAACGGGCCGGTTACGCCGGAGATCACGACTGTAGAAGGTGTTGCCGATCACGGCGCGCTGGCCGCGATCCAAAAAGCCTACGGAGATTGGGGCGGAGCACAGTGCGGCTACTGCACGCCCGGATTCATGATTACGGTGAAGGCGCTGCTGGCGCGCAATCCTGACCCGAGCGAAGAAGATATCCGCCATGCGCTGAGCGGGAACCTGTGCCGCTGCACGGGGTATAACCAGATGTATCAGGCGATCAGGGCGGCGATTGCCGCAGAACGGCAGGCCCCGTAATTTCACCGCAACGGACGCAAAGAACGCGAAGGATAGAAGAGCTTGAACCGCAGAGGACGCGGAGGACGCAGAGAGAAACTAAGGATCTGGTTTTGGCTGTTTGCTGAATGCTTATGAATGATTTCTCCATCATCGGGAAGCGCGTGGCTCTGGTTGACGCGGCGGGCAAGACGAGCGGCCAGGGTAAGTACACGGATGATCTTTTTGTTTCCGGAATGCTTTACGGCAAGATTCTGCATTCGCCCTATCCCCACGCCTTAATCAAGAAGATTGACGCCTCGAGGGCAGAGACGCTGGAAGGCGTGGTTTGCGTGGTCACCGGGCCCGACGCTCCCAATAAATATGGAATTCTTCCTGTAGGACACGACGAGACTGCACTGGCCGTGGATAAAGTCCGTTATGTGGGCGACAACGTTGCCTGCGTAGTGGCCACCTCAGAAGCAATCGCAGAAAAAGCGCTGGAACTGATTGATGTTGAGTATGAGGTGCTGCCCGCCTGGTTCGATCCGGAAGATTCCATGAAGGCCGCCAAAGACTGGATTCATCCGCAGCGGCCCAACAATATTGAGAAAGACTATCACCACGTTTTTGGCGATCCGCAGAAAGGCTTTGCCGAGGCCGACACGATCATCGAGAACCGCTATATCGCTGCTGAAGTGACACATGCAGCCATGGAACCCCATTCGACTCTCGCGTCATTTGAGATTGACTCGCTCACCGGCAAGCCAGGGCGGCTCACGGTGTGGTCCTCAACCCAGGTACCGTATTATCTCCAGCACAAGCTCTCCATCGTGCTGGAAATGCCGATGGCGCAGATCCGCGTCATTAAACCACTCGTAGGCGGCGGCTTCGGCGGCAAGAGCGAAGTAATTCCGCTGGAGATCATCGCCGCTGTCGCCGCGCGCAAGGCCAAAGCTCCGGTCAAGATCACCTACACGCGCGAGGAAGTTTTCTGGGCGCATCGCGGGCGTCCGCGCACCATCATTGATCTGAAGGTCGCAGCGAAAAAAGATGGGCGTCTGACGGCCGTGGCCGCCAAGGTCATCCAGGATGGCGGCGCTTATTGTTCCTATGGCGTCGTCACGATTCTCTATTCCGGC
>JAICYU010000265.1 GCA_025934025.1 Terriglobales bacterium | reverse complement strand
GCCGGGCCAGATACCCGACATATTCTTTAGAAAGGAGCATGCGCGTTCAGATGTATGTGTTTGAAAAGAATAGTTTAGCATAGGACGCGCCCGACGCAGGATGCTGCGTTGATGGTTGTTCCCGCTTGATTATGGACGAGCCTGCTCAGTTGGGGTGGGTAGCGTCTTATCGCCGACTAACGATGGAAGATCAACCATGGGAATCATTAAGCGTCCGGCTAAGGCAGCAGCGCATAAAGCTTGCCATAATCATGGTGTAGCTATATTGTAGCTATATTGTAGCCATATTAGCTACGGGGCTTACAGCTTATGAAATTTCTCAGCACGCGCGACCTGCGTAATCGGCCCGGATTGGTCCGGGAATTGACGAAAAAGGAAGACCTTGTCCTGACCGCGAACGGCAAGCCTATTGCCATCCTCCTCGGAGTGGAAGAAGACGACCTCGAAGAGACCGCCCGGGTGGTTCGGCAGGCCCGTGCGCAACGCGCGCTGTCACGCATGCGGAGAGAGGGAACCCGGCGTAGCGCCCAGCGGAACCCGTCGTTTATCCAGGCTGAGATTCGCAGGGTGCGCAGCAAACGAAAATCGCCATGAGAGTGGTCATTGACACCAATGTCCTCGTCTCCGGCGCCATCAATCCCCACGGCTCTCCCGGGCGAATCATGGATGCGCTTCTAGCGGAAGAGATTTCACTTCTTTATGACGATCGCATTCTAGGCGAATACAGAGAGGTCCTGCTGCGACCGGCATTCGGATTCCGGCATGCGGATGTGGATACTCTGCTGGATTTCATCGAATTTGCTGGTGAGCGCATTTCTGCCACCGCCACTGTCGGCGTAATTCTCCCCGACCCAGATGACCTGCCTTTTTTGGAAGTCGCGGTGGCGGGAGCGGCTGATGCTCTAATCACCGGCAACATGAGACATTTCAAGCCTCGGCACGGACGCCACGACGTGTTTATCTGCAGCCCTGCCGATTTTGTTCAACGCTTCCGTTAATTTCTGGATGTCGCGCTCGTGTAAAATGGAGTTCACACTGCGGTGGGTATAGTTCAGTGGCAGAACGCCAGACTGTGGCTCTGGATGTCGTGGGTTCGACCCCCACTACCCACCCCAAAATCCCTTTAAAATCAGGGTCTGCGGGATCATCTTCGGGTCGCGATTTAGTTCATGGAGCAGGCGCCCGGACCGCGTGGATCCCCGCATGAACCGCAAGGAGCCGGCCCCGCAGAAGAAGCTTCCTTGCCCACTCCGAACCTGGAAATCTGTTGCTCCAACTTCTTACTGTGACATTGCGGACAAGCTGCAACCTCGCTCCCAAGAACGATTGCTTCAAAATGGTGATCGCACTTGGCGCAAATGTATTCGAAAATTGGCATGCACTCTGGCTCCGTTAGAATTAGAACACCGGCATCATTAACCGACATCATTATAGGAGATTCCGCTCGCCGCGATTGGCAATGACTCAGCCTTCTCACTCTGCTTCATTTTCCTTTGAGCCTTTTGTTCCCCGGCGGCTGTTGCGCGGCGGACACGCCCAGACTCTCGCAGGAAACTATCTTCCCCGAAAGAATTTCTTGCCTGAGCCGGAAGAGCGGATTTTTTCGGTCGAGGACGGAGTCCAGGTTCTATGCCATTGCCACTGGCAAGCCCTCCCGGAGAACCGGCCCACTCTCTTGATCGTGCATGGCTTGGAAGGCTCCAGCCTTTCCCAATACGTGATTGGAACGGGAAGCAAAGCCTGGCAAGCCGGCATGAACGTGGTCCGCATGAACATGCGCAACTGCGGCGGGACCGATACGCTCACGCCCACCTTGTATCACTCGGGGCTTTCCGGGGATGTTGCCGCGGTGCTTCAGACGATCGCCGCAGAGAAACAATTAACTCGGGTTGCAGCCGCAGGGTTCTCGATGGGCGGCAATCTGGTCTTGAAAATGGCCGGGGACTGGGGCGCCGGCGCTCCCGCGTTCCTGAAAGCAGTAGCAGCGGTCTCGCCCGCAGCCGATCTCGGTCCTTCGGCGGATGCCATGCACCTGCGCGCCAACCGAATTTACGAGTGGAAGTTCCTGTTGAGCCTGATGCGGCGCTATCGGCGCAAAGCCGCATTGTTTCCTGAAATTTACCGCGAGGTATCGCACTGGCCCAAGAGCATCCGCGACTTTGATGACATTATTACTGCGCGATACTGCGGGTTCTCCGGCGCGGAAGATTACTACACGCAAGCCGCAGCCAGCCGGGTGATTGATCGGATCTCTGTCCCAACCTTGGTGATCCACGCCAAAGACGATCCTTTTATCCGCCTCACACCCGAGACGCGGAACAAGATCGCTGCAAACTCCCGGATCACCTTCCTGGAAACCGAGCACGGCGGGCATTGCGCATTCCTGGCGAATCCCAATGGCTACGACGGCCGCTGGGCCGAGCGCCAGATCATCCTGTTCTTCCGCTCGATTGGCTTGGTTCATGCAGAGTGACTTTTCCGTTGAGCTTGGCACGGATGATCCCGTTCTTGAGATTCCCTGGAAGTCTGACGACGGAAGTCTCTATTACGTCGTCCTCAAGTCCGCTCCCGAGCGGGTGAACGAATTGGCGGAGGTCTCCCGCTTCCCGGAACTGAGACCGTTTCTGCTGAATTTGAATCAGCGCGATACGCCACTCCTCACCGCCAAATGCGATGCGTGGTTCAGTCGCGATCTCCTGCCGGACGAAGACACCTTCAATGCAGAATGCAAACTGGTCTGTTACGTGGATCTGACCTTCGCATTGGATGACAGCCGGCGTTCCTTTTCTCGCCATGAGCAATATGCCAAGGATGTATGTGCGCTGCTGCAGCAATATCCTGACAATCAGTCGTCCGCGGAACTGATCATCCGGCGTTGCTACTACCGGATTCATCAATCGGTCAGCGGCGGTGGGATGCAGCAAGAAGACTTCGGCGGGCAGATCTTCGGCGGAGGCTCTCACTCCGCCCATGCCGAGGCCTGCTTCTGTTTCACCTTATATGTTTCCGGCTTCGGGAGCGATGAAACCCAGGCCCGCCGGCACTGGGCCATGGCGCTACAGATTCTTCAGGAGGCGTTGCTTCAAACTGCCGGCATCGGTCATTAGTAGCTGCCCTGATGGAAATACCGAAATTCGAAGCGGGAAACACCCCTCCCTTAACCCTATTTAACATTAAAGTTCCTAATCCTAGTCCAATCGGGCCAAAGCTGGGCTATTCTGGATTCAACCACTTGCAGCAGAGCAAAGACTTTTAGCTTAACGGCTCCCCCAGGGCTGCTGCGGCATTTTCCCCCAGGAAGATTTAACTGAAATTCAGTTGACGGAGGAAGAAAGGCCAATGCCTTCCGGCAAGACCCTTAGCTTTGTTTCGCTTATTTTCTGCGCCGTGGTGTCTTGCGGCGCCGCATGGGGACAGTCCGCTGCCTTCGTTCCCGTCTCAGCGGTAGACGGGCCGCACTTCCCTTCCTGGATCCGCTACAGCGGAACCATCCAGCTGCAGCCCGGACAGAGCGAAATCGCACTCACATTCGCCATCTACAAAGACCGCACCACGACCAATGCGCTGTGGCAGGAAACACAGAACGTCCACCCTGACGCAAGTGGCAACTACTCGGTTCTTCTGGGCAGCACTGACCCCAGCGGTCTTCCGCAGTCGGTCTTTAACAGCGCTGAAGCGCAGTGGCTCGGCGTGCGTGTAACAGGCCAGCCGGAAAGCGGCCGCGCGCTGCTGGTGAGCGTTCCTTACGCTTTGAAAACTCTCGACGCCGAAACCCTGCAAGGCGTCCCCGCCGGCGAGTTCGTCCAGCGGTCTGAAATTCCCGCGCTAGTGCAGAAACTGGCCGCCCAGCAGCAGATCGCGGTTATGCCGACCGGGCAGGGTTCATTTCCGCCGGCGGCGGCCGCAGGAACAACGTCAACTCCGATAGAAGCAAGCACTTCGACCGAGGTATTGCTGGTTCAGCAGGATGGAGCCGGCTACGGTCTCCATGCAGTCGCCACCAGCAACAGCGCAGTACTGGCTGTGACAACTTCTATTACGTCGTCAAATCCGACCATCTACTCCGCCAATTTCAG
>JAICYU010000240.1 GCA_025934025.1 Terriglobales bacterium | reverse complement strand
GCAACGCTCGCCGAACTGCAATGCGGAGCCATTCTGATGCATACGCGCGGCAAGCCGGAAGAGTGGCGAACCCAGGCTGCTTCAGCCGACATTGTCGCCGAAGTGAAACGCGATCTGCGCACGTGGTCTGATGCTGCCATGCAGACCGGAATTGCTCGCGAACGCATCGTGCTTGATCCCGGCTTCGGCTTTGGCAAGCGGTTCGGAGAAAATTATCCTCTGCTCACCGGATTCGGAGAATTGCATGAACTGGGGCTCCCGCTGCTATCCGGAACATCACGGAAATCCTTCATCGGACGAACGCTCGCGCGCGAGGGCCAGGACGCCACGATGGGCGAGCGCCTTTACGGCACTGTCGCCACAGTTACAGCCTCAGTGCTGGAGGGCGCGCATATTGTTCGAGTGCATGATGTTAAGCCGGCGATCGAAGCCGCGGCCATTGCGGACGAGATTCTCAACGCGCGCGATTGAATGCTTAAGCTGATACCAGCGATCCGACTTTCTCGCCGGTCACCACGCGCTTGATGTTGCCCGCGACGTTCAGATTGAAGATAACAATGGGCAGGCAGTTTTCCTGGCAGAGAGCGATAGCGGTGGCGTCCATCACGCGCAGGCCGCGTTTGAGGACGTCGAGGTAGCTGATGGTCTCAAACATTTTGGCATCGGTCACCAGGCGCGGATCAGCGTCGTAGACTCCGTTCACACGAGTCGCTTTCATAATCACGTCGGCCTTGACTTCCATCGCGCGCAGTGAAGCTGCGGTATCGGTTGAGAAGTATGGGTTGCCGGTGCCGGCGGCGAAGATCACAACGCGGCCTTTTTCGAGATGCCGCAGCGCGCGGCGGCGGATGAAAGGCTCCGCGACCTGGTTCATCTCAATAGCCGACATCACTCGGGTGTAAACGTTCTGCTTTTCCAGCGCGTCCTGCAAAGCCAGCGAGTTGATGACGGTGGCCAGCATGCCCATGTGATCGGCGGAGACGCGGTCCATGTCGCGGGCCTGGTCAGCCACGCCGCGAAAGAAATTTCCTCCGCCCACCACCAGCGCAATCTCCACGCCAAGGTCGCGTACTTCCCGGATTTCAGCTGCGATCTGGTGGATGCGCGCGGTTTCAACGCCAAAGCCCTTGTCACCGGCCAGGGCCTCGCCCGAAAGTTTGAGAAGGATGCGTTTGAAGGCCAGCATCAGCCACAAGTATATAGCAGTCAACTGCGAGCGGATTCGAATGCCTTGCGGATCACCGCGCGCGCGGGCTGTTCCAGGCGATAGAGATCGAGATCGCTCACGCCCACCCACTCGGCTTGCATCGCGTCTCCTCCGGCGCGCAGTTCACCGCTTTTCAGCCTGCAGAGAAAATCAATCAGAACGTAGTGATACTGCGTCCGGCCATCGGCACCGGGAATGATGCGGTCCAGCACCTCCAGAACTTCACCCGCTTCGACCAAAAGGCCGGTTTCTTCCAGGGCTTCACGTTCTGCCGCCCCGCGCAGCGTCTCGCCGATTTCCACCACGCCTCCAGGCAATGACCATTCGCCCTGAAGCGGAGGCTTGCCGCGTTTCACCAGCAGCACGCGCCCGCCGTCAACAATTACGGCGCCTACACCGACAATCGGGCGGTCCGGGTATTCGCGTTTCATGGATTCAGGGCTCCAGAGAGAAGAAGCCGCGCGGCTGCACGTCGGTAAATTTCCAGCCGCTCGATGTGTTTTCAGCGGCAAAGCGCAGGCGAGCCTGCTTGCGGATCGGTACGGTGTTATTGCTGTCGCGTGGATCGGCTTCCATTTCAACATTCGCTTCGGCCCGGCCGTTTGGGGGGTCACCTGACGCCTCTGTCACATGAAAGTAGATACGGATATTCTCGGCATGGGCGATGAAGGAGATCATCTGCTGGCGAAACAGCGCGCTGTCCTGCATCCTGGTGAGATCGAATGCGGCAAGTACCTGATTCTGATTGCGCGCTATCAGGCCTTGCGTGATCTGAGCGAGCAGTTGGGAAGCGGTGCTTGCGGTGAAGGGTTGGGGACTTGGCGAAGGTGCGTTCTGAGCCAGCGCGCTCCGTGAGGTTGAAATGAAACAGGCCAGGCTGATGGCGAGTAAGGCGCATCGGAAAAATCTAAGTTGGAAGGAATTCATCAAAACTCCATTCCCTTTCCCCACTCGTCAGCGAAGACCGTGCGCGAAGAGGGGAACCGTCCAGCGAATGGCTTGTCCGGGCCCTTTCTCCGCCCGATTGCCAGCAGCGCAACCACGCGCACGTGTTCCGGAATGTTCAGGGCTACTCTCACTTTGTCTTCTTCGAAGCCTTCCATGGGAGCCGTGTCGTAGCCTAGCGTTTCGGCCGTCCACATCATGGTGGTACACGCGATCATCACGTGGCGGTTGATCCACACTGCTACGGAAGGCCCGATCCCGCCGGTCTTGCCGGGAGTTCCGCCCAGAAGCGATGCAACTTCTAAGCGGTTCTTTTCTATCTTCTGCTCGTTGTCAAAGCCGTGCTGCTTGCCGATCCGGGCTACTTCGTCCAGATCGCCCTCTTTCCAGCCCTGCGGATCGCCACAGGCCACGATCACCGCGCTGGCCTCTTCTATCTTGGCCTGGTTGAAGGCTGCGGCGCGCAATCGTTTCTTGTGCTCGCGCTCCCGCACCACTACAAATCGCCACGGCTGCAGGTTGTAAGCGCTGGGCGCGGTCAGGCCCGATTCAAGGATCTTCTTAAGATCGGCACTGTGGATGGGAACCTGTTCGAAGCTGCGAGTAGCGCGGCGTTCCTGAACGGCTTCGCTCAGCAGCTTCTCTCCGGCAACTTTTGCCATCCCGCCCCTCTTTTGTTTGCAGCCGGTTTATTCTTTCATAGCAGGTAATCTTCGTATATGAAACGGGTGCTTTCGCCTGCGCATCCTAGGAACGTGTCTATGGCGCTGGAACAGTACAACCGCAAACGGAGTTTCGAGAACACGCCCGAGCCCAAGGGCAAGGTGGAGCGCGCGCAACGGCGCCGGTTTGTGGTGCAGAAACATCGCGCTTCGCGTCTGCATTACGACTTCCGCCTGGAGATGGAGGGAGTGCTCAAATCATGGGCCGTACCCAAAGGGCCGTCGCTCGACCCGGCCGACAAGCGGCTGGCCATGCAGGTGGAAGATCATCCGGTTTCTTACTTCGATTTTGAAGGTGTGATTCCTCCGGGAAATTACGGCGCGGGCACAGTGATGGTGTGGGACGTGGGCGAATGGGAGCCGCTGGGCAACGCTCACGAAATGCTGGCCAAGGGCGATCTCAAATTTCGTTTGCGTGGACAAAAGCTCAATGGCGAGTTTGTGCTGGCCCACATGAAGTCACGCCGTCCGGGATCGAAGGGGACGGAGTGGCTGCTGATTAAGAAGAAAGATGAAGCGGTGCAGCCCGGCTTCAACGTGGACAAGCTCGATTACTCCGCGCTCACCGACCGCAGCCTGGCCGAGATTGCTGGCGATGAGGGATCGGCGGAGTGGCAGAGCAATCGCAAAGCCACCGTACGCAAGGGCGCCGAATGGTTGCAGGACTCCTTGAATCGCGCAAATAACAAGCGCACGCCGGCGAAGGCGACGGCAAAGAGAAAATCTGCAGTAAAAAAAAAAATCCAGTCGCAAGTCGCTGAAGCCCAAGGCAGCGTAATTCCGTCCGGCATTCTGGAAAAACTAAAAGGCGCCCGTCGCGCCGCCATTCCGGACGCTATCCATCCCATGCTGGCCACACTGGTGGAAGAGCCATTCGACGATCCGCAGTGGGTCTATGAAGTCAAATGGGATGGCTACCGGGCAATTTCATTTGTCAGCAATGGCCAAGCGCAGATGGTTTCGCGCAATCAGAACGACCTGAGTGGCGAGTTTCCGGAGATCGCGCGCGAACTGGCGCGGCTGCAACTGGAGAGCGCAATCTTTGATGGCGAAGTGGTGGCGCTCGACGAGCAGGGCCGCTCGTCGTTCAGCCTGATGCAGCAGCGCACCGGCATGACCCATCCGGGATCGCGCACCCGCCGTGATACCAGCGTTCCCATTGTTTATTACATCTTCGATCTGCTTTATGTGAACGGCTTCGATCTGATGCGCGTGAGCCTGGAACAGCGGAAAGAGATTCTCAAAAACCTGCTTCCGCGGCCTGCGGTGCTGCTGCGCTATTCCGAACACTATCCTGGACAGGGAACTGCGCTCTTCAATGCGGCGCGGGAAAAGCGACTGGAGGGCATTATCGCCAAGCTGGCCAGCGGTTGCTATCTGCAGAAGCGCTCGCGCGAATGGCTCAAGATCAAGATCACGCGGCGGCAGGAGTGCGTCATCTGCGGCTACACCGAGCCAAAAGGCTCGCGCGAACTCTTTGGCTCGCTCGTGCTGGGTCTTTACGACCCAAAGGGCAAGCTGGTGCACGTGGGCAACGCCGGAACCGGCTTTACCGCCGGATCGCAGGCTGCGCTGTGGAGCAAACTAGAGAAGCTCAAGACCGATAAGAACCCGTTTGGCGAGAAGATCGAGAGCACGCGCAAACCGTACTGGTTGAAGCCGGAGCTGGTCTGCGAGATCAAGTTTACCGAGTGGACCCATGAGGGCCAGCGCGGCGGATACAAGATGAGGGCGCCGGTGTTCGAGGGCTTGCGTATGGATAAGTCG
>JAICYU010000149.1 GCA_025934025.1 Terriglobales bacterium | reverse complement strand
TCGGGGTTTCTGAGGGCCGGGTACGTCCTGAAGAGAGCACTCTGAGAACTCAATCGCAGACGAGAAGAAAGAAGGAGACAATCCTATGGCAGCAGTTGTGGAAGATAAGGTAAAGCAGATTATCGTGGAACAGCTGGGAGTGGATGAAGGCGAAGTCACGCCGAATGCCTCCTTCGTTGATGACCTCGGGGCCGACTCGCTGGATACGGTCGAGCTGGTGATGGCCTTTGAAGAAGCCTTCGACATTGAAATCCCTGACGAAGACGCTGAAAAAATCCGCACCGTCAAAGACGCCATTGACTACATCGAGAAGCACTCGAAAGGCGGAAAGTGATTGGCCAGGCGAGTTGTTGTCACTGGTCTGGGCCTGCTTTGCGGGGTTGGCAACACCAGCCCTGAGGTCTGGAAAAGCATCACAGAAGGGCGGAGCGGGGTAGGCACAATCACCCGCTTCGATGCTTCCGATTTCGCCTGCCGGATCGCTGCTGAAGTCAAAAACTTCGATCCCCTGAACTTCATCGAGAAAAAAGAAGTCAAGAAGATGGGCCGCTTCATCCATCTGGCGCTTGCGGCCACGGATGAAGCGGTAAAGATGTCCGGCTTGAAGGTCACGCCGGAGAACGCCACTCGAGTGGGCGTGCACATTGGCTCCGGCGTCGGAGGGTTTGACGTGATTGAGCGCGAGCATGAAGAGCTGCTCAAAGGCGGTCCGCGCAAGATCTCGCCTTTTTTTATTCCTGCGGCCATCGTGAACCTCGCCGCCGGACACGTGAGTATTCGCTACGGAGCGAAGGGTCCCAACGAAGCCACGGCAACGGCCTGCACCACCAGCGCGCACGCCATCGGAGACGCTTACAAAATTATCCAGCGCTGCGATGCCGACGTAATGATTGCCGGCGGTAGCGAAGCGGCCATCACTCCCATGGGCGTGGGCGGATTCGCGGCCATGCGCGCTCTCTCCACGCGCAATGATGATCCGGAAAAAGCCAGCCGCCCCTGGGACAGCGGGCGCGATGGCTTTGTTATCGGCGAAGGCGCAGGGATCGTCGTCCTGGAAGAGCTGGAGCATGCACGCAAACGCGGCGCCGAAATTCTGGGAGAGATGATTGGATATGGCATGAGCGCTGACGCCTACCACATCACGCAACCTGCGGAAGAAGGCGAAGGCGGATTCCGCGTGATGATGAACGCCATCAACGATGCCAAGATCAGTCCCGCAGACATTGATTACGTCAACGCTCACGGTACTTCTACCCCTATTGGCGACGTGCTTGAAACCAAGGCCATCAAGCGCACTTTCGGCAACGATACGAAAGTGCCGGTAAGCTCCACCAAGTCCATGACCGGACATTTGCTGGGCGGCGCTGGAGGTCTCGAAGCCGGCATCACCCTTCTCGCTTTACGCGATCAGATCCTGCCACCGACGATCAACCTGGAAAATCCAGACCCCGAGTGCGACCTGGATTACGTTCCCAATCACGCCCGAAAAGCGGAACTGAAGATTGCGCTTTCCAACTCATTTGGCTTTGGCGGGACCAACGGATCGGTTATCTTTAGAAGGTGGACAGAGTAGCCGGTCGTTTCCTTTCCAAGCCTTGCCTTCGAATCGTTTTGGGTACGCTTTTCCTTGCTGCATCGCTGACGGCCAGTGCCGAAAGCGCGCACAGCAGCCCAAAGGTCTGGAGCGTAACGGCGCAGCCGATTCTTCTGGTGAATGGATCGCCAGTACTGTTTCGCGTATCCGCTCCGCAAAAGCTGGCTTCGCTCAAGGCTGCCTGGCTCGACCACGAAATTACGTTTCGCTACAAACCAGCCTGCAAGTGCTGGTATGCGATTGCGGGAGTGCCGCTGGAAACCAAACCGGGTGCTTATTCGCTCAGTCTCCACGGCGAAAAAGCGAGTGGAACTGCAGTTGATTTTGAGAAAAGCCTGACGATCGGAGAAGGCCAATATCCATCTACCGCGCTCAAAGTTGCGCCCGAATACGTGGAGCCCCCCAAAGAAACGCTGGTGAGGATCGAGCAGGAGCAGACCGTCAAGAAGGACACGTTCGCGCAGAGCGCATCCAATCCGCTTTGGTCGGGGCGCTTCCTGCTTCCGGCAAAGGCGGGTGTTTCCGGAGTGTTTGGCTCAGCTCGCGTCTTCAACGGCACCAAGCGCAACCAGCATCAGGGGCTGGACTTCCGTGTGCCCTCGGGTACTCCCATCCACGCGGCGAACGCCGGCAAGGTGATCCTGGCGCGCAATCTTTACTTTGAAGGAAACTGCGTGGCCATAGATCATGGGCAGGGGCTGATGACGCTTTACCTGCACCTCTCGCACTTCAAAGTAAAAGAAGGCGACGCGGTAAAGAAAGGACAACTGCTGGGTCTGAGCGGCGGTACCGGGCGAGCCACGGCACCGCATCTGCACTTCGCCGTCCGCTGGCAGGGGACGTATCTGAACCCGGCAACGCTGCTCAAGCTCACTCCGCCATGAATCAACCCGCTGAGGGGGTTCGATTGGCTAGAACCGTGCCGACCCGCTAGACTGATGCAGTCAGATTTCCTCTTAAATTCATGCGTTCTTTTCATCGGAGCAATAGGATGAGAGCATTCATTCGCGGTTGGATCATACTTCTGGTGGTGGCGGCTGCGGGTTGCGGAGGCCGCTCATTCAAGCTGACGCCCATCGGCTTCCTCTATGCCGTCGGGCAGAACTCGAATAACAACATTCTCGGATTTCAGCAGCTCTCTGATGGGCAGTTGGTAAATACGGTTCTGCCATCAACGCCTACTTTGGCGCGGCCGGTTGGAATGGCGCTGCATCCCTCCCACAATTTTGTTTACGTAACCAACTTTATTGCCAACACGGTTTCAGGGTTCAGCATTGATCACACCAGTGGCGCGCTCGCTCCCGTGGGTACGGCGGTCAGCCCTTCTCCCACCGGCCCTGCTCCCGTGGCCCTGGGAACTGATTCCGCGGGCAAATTCCTTTATGTGCTGACGCAAGGCTCAACCACTGTGCCAGCGGCAATTTCCATCTTTGCCATTGATCAGCGAGGCTTGTTGACGGCCGCCGGCAGCGTGCCTGCTCCGGCTTCTCCGCAAGCTCTTGTCGTCTCGCCGACCGCTGGTTTTCTTTATGTCGCGGCGACCAACACGATCAGCGCTTTCTCCATTGCAGCGGACGGTTCTCTCACCGCGGCAGCAGGCGGATTCACCGCTCCGGCAGGAAGCAATCTTCCGCAGATGGTGATCGAGCCAAAAGGACAATTTTTGTACGCGCCGGATTCAGTCAACAATGCCGTCCTCAGCTTCAGCATCGGCGCGGATGGATCGCTCACTCCCGTGGCAGGCTCGCCTTTTGCCGCCGGGACCCAGCCGGTATCAGTGGCCGTGGATGCTGGAAACAAGTTTCTCTACACGGCCAATGAAGGCTCAAATGATATCTCTGCTTACACCGTCTCGGCGGGTGCGCTGACGCAGGTGAAAGGCTCTCCATTTGCCTCAACGCCCAGCGGCACAACCCCTGCCCAGCCGGTGTTCCTGACGGTTGATGACAGCAACCAGTTCGTTTACATCGGGAACCAGGGGCCGGAAAATATCAGCGCTTATAACATCAACGCCGTTGACGGCACTCTGGTCGCCGTAAAAAATATGCCGTTTTTCGGCATTGGCGCTTCCTGGATTATCGCAACGAAATAATTTCTCGCTGGTACATGCCCTGAAGATTCAGCAACTTGCGAATCGCGCGGGAGCTTTCTGGGTTCTAATGGTGGAAGGAGAACCCTGCAAAATGCAAAAACTGATTTGTCTTGGCGCTCTTCTGCTTGGGCTGTGTCTCACCGCTTCCGCGCAAAGCAATGAACTCGCCTTTTCCGCTGGAGCCAAGGTCACGCCCAGCGTGGGCAATACGGCTACTGGAAACCAGACTACATTTAATACCAGCTTTGCTTTTGAAGGAAACTATGCCACGCGACTGGCCCATGTGCCGTTTGTGGCCCTGCACTTGGAATTTCCGGTAGTTGCGGCGCCCACCACGAATCTCACCAGCACGAACCTGGCTGCGGTGAGCAGTTACAACTCGCTCTTCTTCACGCCCGCTCTGCGGCTGAAAGTACTTCCGGGAGCGCCGGTGAGTCCCTGGATTTCGGCAGGCTATGGAATCGCTCATTTTGGGCCGGGATCAACGGACCAGACCGGAGCGGGAGTCACGGCCAAGAGCACCACAAAAGGCGCAGCCGAGGGCGGCGCCGGACTGGACTTCCATGCTCCCCTGCTGCCGATCGCCTTCCGAGTGGAAGCACGAGATTTTTATACCGGAATCCCGAACCTGAACACTCTCACGATCAAGGCAAGAAACAATATCTTTGTGGGCGGAGGAATTGTCCTGAGGTTTTAAGAGGCACACTTACGCGGCTTGGTCTTCCTGAACCTTCACCGGGCGGTTCCGGCCGCGCACCTTCTTCTCCGCGTAGCCAGCCAGCCGAAACACCGAAATGGCGAGGATGAGAACGGCCGCCCATCCAACTATAAGAATCACCCAAAGCAGCATTTACTGATTAGGATTCCAGGCGGCCGGGCTGGGTTGGTCAAGAAACGTCTCCCAGCGTTCAATGCACAGATGATTTGTAAATCTCGCCGCCTTTCATCACAAAATCAATCTTCTTAAGCACTGCGATGTCGGCCAGCGGATCGCCTTTCACGGCCACCAGATCAGCATATTTTCCCGCCGCAATGCTTCCTACATCATTCTGCATGTCCAGCAGCTCCGCCGCGCTGGTGGTGGCGGCACGGATGGCCTGCGCCGGAGTCATGCCGTACTTCACCATCAGCGGAAACTCGATTGCGGGATCAATTGACCAATCAAACCCGCCGACGTCAGTCCCAAACGCAATCTTCACGCCGGCTTTCAGCGCGCGGCGGAAAGTGTCGGCATGAATTTTGATCATATCGAGCCAGACCTTGGCGCCGGCATTGGCGCGACCCTGGGCCACGTATTCGCCCACGTAGAACGTCGGAACGTAGTAGATTCCCCTCTGAGCCATGGTTTTCAGATCGGCATCAGCGATGTAGTTGCCGTGCTCGACGGAATCCACGCCCGCTTCCACGGAATTGTGTACTCCGTTGAGCGCCATGGCATGGGAAGCCACCTTGTGCCGCTCGCGATGCGCCTCGTCCACGATGGCCCGCAGCTCCTCCATAGTGAAGGTTGGAATGTCGTCAAGCACGCCGTCAGGGCGCACGAAGTAGCTGCGATCGGAATACACCTTGATCCAGTCGGCGCCGTGGCTGATCTGCTCGCGCACCGCTTTGCGTCCGTCCTCGGGACCATCCACCAGTTGCACGCCGTGCGGCACCTGAATTTCCCACGAGTAGTCCTGCAGCGGATAAGCTCCGGTAACGTCCATCGCCCGGGTGGCGACCTTCATCCTGGGGCCGGGGATCACCCCGTTGTTGATGGCTTTCTTCAAATCAGCGTCGGCGTAGCCTGCGCCTTCGGTTTCAAGATCGCGGATGGTGGTAAAGCCATAGTCGAGCGCGCGCTTCACTGATCGCGTTCCCAGAATGGCGCGATAGGCGGTGGACTCCTTGAGCAACTGAACGTCGTAATCTTCGGCCGTAATGTCGCCTTGCAGGAGCGTGTGCGTGTGAGTGTCAATCAGTCCCGGGCAGACAGGTATGGTCAGAGAGGTCAGTCACCTGCGCGCCTGCGGGGGCAGCGGCATTGGGACGGACCTCCTGAATGCGTTCCCCTTGAATCACGACCAGAACGTTGTGCTGCACCTGCCCGCTTTCCGGCTGGATCAGCGCGCCACAACGCACCATGCGCGTCGCAGGGGAATTCTTTGTGTTGCCATCCTGCTGGGCCGCAGCAAGGAACGCAGCGAAGCATAAAAACAGAACAAGCCAGGCACTCTTCATCAATCACCTCTGAGAATTAAGGCTGGTAATCCTAGCAGAGGGAAAGGGTATTTGAAATTCCCCGAGAAAGCGCCGGGAGGGCGATCGTGTTGCATAGCAGGGGGTGGGAATTCTGCCGCCAGCGCTTCAGCCACCCGCAGCCCAGGCCCTTGCCCGTAGCGACGGGGCTGGAGAGCCGGTTGAACGAGTCGTAGGTGTAAACCCAGTTGCGGTTCACGGTGTCATTGGCCGCAAGGATATTGCCGTTGGGCGCAAAGCCGCCCGCCGTGGGGATGCTGAAGCTGTAGACCGCAGTCTGCGAAGAGACGCCGTTTCCAAGCGTGCCGGAAGTCCCGGCGAATGAGGGATGACTGAAGCGCTGCGTGTTATAGGTGCTCGACACGGAGAAGCTGTAGTTGGTTCCGCTTTCAGGGCCTTTGCCGGTGAAGGTGATCACTCCGTTCGCTGCCGGGGCGTCCACCTCTGCAAATCTAACGCACATGATTGGAAAGCCACACTAACAGGATTCCAACCGCGCCTATTATGCACATCGCAACTAGTCCAGCTTTCGACCGTCCGTCGACTGGTGAGCGTCCGATGCTCTTCTTGAGACCGTGGTAACTCACAATATTGATGAGAACGAGAGTTCCCAGAGCAATCACGCCGAGAGTCCAAAAAGGCAGCGTGGCTTTTACAAAGAATGACGCTGTAAGGATCCCAGTAAGTGAAGCGAGATTGGTTATAAAGAGTTTAGCAGTCATTAAAAGTCAGTTCGCTGCTGTCGCGTCCACGGTTGAGTTCACGTCGTTGTGGAGCAGGCCAGCGAGATCAGAGGCGATGCTAGCAGCCATTAGGTTCTGGGCGAGCCGTTGATCTGCCACCCTATTGAAGCGAAGTGTCTGAATAAGGCAACCGCGATCGTCATTGCAATTGTGAACGCCACCAATCCTAGCAGTGCCCGTGAGCGATTCGTGGCAGCCCCTTCAAAGAACCTCCATGTCATCACTGCGGCGGTGGATCCGGCCAAAGCCGCAATCATTTGCCAAACCAGCATTACTCTAAACAAGGTGCTGTAAAATGCGACTGCTGAACCGAGCAAAAGAATTGCCGCGATTACCAGGCAGTATCCCAAAGCGAGTTTTGCTATCCGGGCTAGAATTCCTCCCTTGCTCTTCGCCAGAGAGGCAGTTGCATTGAAAGTTCCGACAAACACGCTGATCGGAATCAAAACGAGCAAAAACTTGCTCGAAAACGGAGCGGACAAACCTAGAGTTATAGGCGCCAGAGAACAAAGAAGCCCCACCGCAGAGATGCTGAGAATGTAGTGCACTAGTGTTTCATCCAAGATGGTGAATTTCATTTTGAGTGCTCCGGTGGAGGGACTGTGGCCGACCCTGAAACCGGCACATCAGGCAAGAGAAGATCCAAGGGGCTTTCGAACAATCCCGCGTGGTCATCTGAGAACAGAACCGCGTTGAAGTTTCCGCTTTGGGCAGTAACTGAAATACCGGGGAAATCAGAAGCGGTTCCCGACAGCTGCAAACTTGCAGTACCGTTGGGGTTTTCAGTTGCCGTAACCATTAGATTATTGGTGATTCCTGGTGACGGCGCCAAAGGATATGATTCATTCGCCTGAAAGGTTGCAGTGACTGAGCCATTGTCGTTTCGCGTGGCATTAGTCTTAAGTGAAGAGCCGCTGGCCTTGTCCACACCAACGGGAACCGGCCCATTCGGCCCAGGAAGCATTTTGCTCGGATATAATGTTGCGCCCGCACTAATTCCGGTCTGATTGGATGGAGTGCCGACAACAGCATTCCCGCCATTCTTTTTAGGATCAGTTTCTATCGTGATCTTTTGTTGAATGCGGAACGTTCCGCCATCCCTAGCGCTCCTGTTGTCTCCGATAGCCGGCAGAGGAAAGAGAACGAAAGGTTGGGCAATATACCGAGTTACTGTAACTTCGATTTCTCTCCTACCATCCGGATCGACAAGTCGTAAAGGGTTATTTAGTACAAAACCGTATCTGTTCCATTTTTGCGCCTTAAAGAGATCTGATTTAACCATGGTGCCGGGATCCGTTGAAATCCAGCGACCGATGTTTGATCCATAGTATCTTGCCCCGAAGTAATCCAGCCCGCTCTCGGTGTCATGCTCTTTGCCGGTGAAGTGGTGTTCTGTGGCGTCAGGTATCCCGGTGCAGGATTGTGAGTCGCCGAACGGCAGGTTGGTGCAAGTCTCGGTCATCGCGCCGGCGGAGTTGGCTTCGTAGCGGCGCGTGCCGAGCCAGTCAGTGAAGTGGAAGTAAGTGTTTGTGCCCTGGTAGGTCGCGATCAGCTTGCCGCCAGCGTAGAGGTTGGTGTGCAAGACAGCGCCGGAGCCGTTCAACTCGATCTGCTGGCTTC
>JAICYU010000331.1 GCA_025934025.1 Terriglobales bacterium | reverse complement strand
GAATAAGACACTCACGCATAAACAACATGCAACCACGCAATCACGAGCATGAAGTGGACTGGTAATGCTTCTCGATCATTCAGACGCTGTGTAATCTGTCGAGCCGGGTAGCCCTTGTTCCACGTCGCCGAACTCGGCGTCGCTCTTAAGATTTGCCCGCGATTGGCGCACGATTAGACCTTCCGCTTTCTCAGCCTTCTTCCTGGCAATATGCGTGTACAGGTGGATGACATATAGCCCATCGCATCCTTGGCAGCTTGCATTCTGCGGTCTTCCATCCGTTTCGGGGTTATAGCGTGGGTGTAGGCTGCATTTTCCGTCGAAACGGAACCCGATTCTGAGTGACATGCGAGCACCTCAACTGCAAATTAGCGACTCAGCTTTCCGAGCGGAGCAGAATGGGGAGCGCGTATTAGAGGGGTAATCAGTGTCGGGGTAATGGTTGCGCGTCAATCAGTTTGACATGCCACTGATGCTCGGAATCTCGGGTGAATCGAATCTCGTTGACATTTAGTTCTGTAGCGAGACGGTCGGCCTCCCACTCGATGGCTTTGCGCAGGATCGCCAACAGCGTAGCCCGAGGGCCACGAAAATAGGCATTGACGCGACGCTCGATATCCTCTTCGTATGAGTCGTGCTGGGTTTCCCAACTATCCGCTTCACCCCAATCATCCGAAGCCAAGAATGTCGCGTTGACCAGAAACTCCAAAACCGAAAATGGCCCAGCCATATCGTCGTTGTCCCACGGGCTCTGCCTCACTGCCACGAATTCGCACTCGTCGGATGACGACTCGACATGAATCAATGCCGGCAATCGAATTTGGTGAGAACTTCCAGCCGGATCCTCAACGGTCAGTTGCAAATCAATTCGTTGCGGTCGTTCTTGCGACGACTTGCGCCACTCGTCAAACGGTGTGCCGTCGATCAAAACCTCGCTGTCGGCAATCTTTGGCAATGCGTCGTACCAGGAATAGCCCGCGAATTGCGGCTCTTCTTTGTACAGCGGAGTCAGGAGCGATGCTCCGGAGTTGAGCGCGCCTTCTATCGTGTGCTCATTAGTCACATCATTGGCGACCAGCATGATTCCGTTGCAATCGCTCAGCAGCTTGCGTTCCGGATAATCAAACAACGGTTCAAGGCCGTCATCGGGCGGTGAGGCATGCCATGTATACAGCAGACAGGCGGATTCCGGCAGGATGATGCCCAGTTCTTTGGCTTCGCGCCAACTCTTGAAAGGCAAGGTGTGCCGCTCCTGTTTCTCAAAGAAGCGATAAGCAGCGGCTCGCGCCTTTCTGAGGAATGATTTCAGGAACTCGTCTTCGATGATCGCCCGCCGGTCGGGTAACTGCAGTTTGACCCTGCTTGTCTCGAGCACATTGAATCTTGCATGAAGCGATGCTGGCGAGACCTGGCCAGGCGGAAAGAAGCCGTCGATACTCGCCACAGCGTAGTCAATTCGTGCGCCGTAGAAGTTCCAATTCTTGTCGTGATATGTGCTCCATCCGTGTGTGAAAGAGGTCGCAAATCCCACTTCGATACCATCAATCAGTTCGCGATGCAGAGCGCCTTCAAGAAAGTCACGGTGAGGCAGTTGCTCTCCATCGAGAAACACAGCAAGCGGACAGAATTCAGACACTTGTTGAAGCGAGGATATGAGAGCGGCTTTGGAAGAATCTCGCGTAAAGCAAATGCGCGTGCCCTTAACTGTTTCGGCCATTTCAACGATTTGGGCCGCATCTTTGCCAAGAAAGACATCCGGAGAAAGATGCACGCTATGGTTTCCACTGTGCACCTGAACTTCCGAACGGCACAAGGCGAAGAATCCCATGCCCGCAGGATCTTCCTTGGCCTGGGTTTCTCCTTCCCAACCGGAACCTCCCAGGCTCAGCAGTGCTTGAAAATCAGAGATGCCAACTCCATTGTCGTGAATTGTGATACTGCATGTGCCGGGCCGGCTTTGACTGTCGTCAATGCTAACGTCCACTGTCGTGGCGACGGCGCGTCGGGCATTCTGTAGGAGTTCTACCCAGACTCCCGCATCGTCGTTCCTGAACAGGCGATCCGCTTTCGCGAGAATCCCTTGATGTACTTTGGCCGTAATTGACATCGTTGTGCTCACTTCGTTTCCTCCGCGTCATCGATGGTCCTCAGCCGTTCCCACTGAATAACATGTTTTCGCCAGGGGCGTCCTCCTTCATAAACCTCGAAGATCAGTTCATTGCAGACATACAGCGCTACCGGCAATGGAACAACTGGAATACCGGGCGATAGAGGCTCAGGGTGGCATTTCTCTTCGCACACGTCGGCCTCCTTGTTGTCAGTCTTGTTCTGGCATCGGCTGAGGGGACCGGTCTGAATCAATAGTCTTCAGGTCCCTTACCTGTCAGAGAATGAGTCGGCAACAAATCATCATCAGTGATGACTTGCACCGCTGTGAATGAGCAGAGACCATTAACGGGAAATGGCTGCTCATCTTCAATCTGATAGCCCGCCTGCAAATGCTCTTGTTTCCGTTTTTCAAACTGGCTCGCCCTTGTGGTGATACGGATTTTCTGCTGCATGGATTGTTCCCGATGGTGGGAAGTTCAGATTGCGAGGCGATGGTTCGAGTCAGACGCAGGCTGGTTCAGTACTCGCTCGGGAGGAGAATCACGTTGTCGGTGAAGTAGAACTTGATTTCAGGCAGTGGGAAGTCGGTGAATGGAATCTGTTTCGTATAGACG
>JAICYU010000224.1 GCA_025934025.1 Terriglobales bacterium | reverse complement strand
GCAGGCGGCCTAGGAGGCGCTGGCGCGCAGGATATCGCGAATCTCGCGGTTGATTCTGGCGCAGTCCCGGCCGGCTTTGTCAATCAATTCTGACCATTTGCGGGCGCTCTCGTCCAGCTTCATCTGCTCCAGCAGGTAAGAAGCCTGCATAATTGTCTCAATCGAGTTGCTCAGGTCGTGTGCGAGATTTCTGAGTCTGGCATTGATCTCGGCTGGAATTTTAGGCGCCGTGTCCATTTTCGGTTGTGCACTCATGCGCTCTCCCTTGGAAAATTATTAAAGTCTTTAAGACATTGATTCTGCTGGGCCGCAGTTCCGCAGCAGATTAGACGCCAAACCCTTCATCTTAGTTGTTCGCACGCTGCCTCTGACCTTCCGGACATGGCCTAACTCCTTAATTATCACTGCCCGAACGAACAACTTACTTCCATAAGGTAAATCGTGCAAGGAAGCAAGCGTTTCCTCCGATGCGGCTTAAGGCCCTCACTTCCGTAGGATACTCAGCAATTCTAAGTAAGGAAAAGAATCTTTAGCCGTATTTCACTTGGTCCGTCCTCCCCCAGGCGGCACAGGCCCATGGGAGGACTGCGTGCGCAATTTTCGACTGGCTCAACTGATTTGGTTTGTCTGCGTTTCCTGTGTATTGGCGGCGGCGGGTACAAAATTTCAGGCTACGACCACCCTTTCCGCGGAGACCGGCAACAACACCAGCGCAGCCGACTCCTTTCTTGCCCAGACCAACGGGAACACAGGCGCGGGGAATATCAGCAAGGTTGATACCCGCACACTGCTCTACTCCGGCGCGACTTCGAAAATCTTCGCCCATTTTCTGCCCTGGTTCGGATTTGGTGACCACATGAATGTGGGCTACACCTCGAGTGACTCACTCCAGGTGCAGAAACAGGTGAATGACATGCTGAGCCGGGGCGTGACCGGAGCCATCATTGACTGGTACGGACGGGGCGAGTTCAGCGCCAAGTTTGTGTCATACGATCGAGCTTCGCAGCTTCTGATGCACCAGGCGGAGGCGCATCCGGGATTTCAATTCGCGCTGATGTATGACGTGGGCGCTCTCAAAACCTGCGCTGCCACCGCAGGCTGCAACCTGAATCAGACGGCAATCGCCGACCTCAACTATGCCGCGACCACTTATGAAGGGTCGCCGGCCTATCTCACTTCCGGCGGCAGGCCTGTAATCCTGCTTTTCGGCGTCGAGGCTTACAACATTGACTGGAACCTGGTGCGGGTTTCGGTCGCGAATAATCCGGCGTTCATCTTCCGCAACTCCAGCGCGTTCACGCAGGTGCAGACAAACGGCGGGTTCTCCTGGGTGGCGCCGGAAACGGTCACTGCCACCGACTTGATGGGATTGAAATATCTGGACAGCTACGACTCCACCGCCCTTCTGCATCCCACGATGTTCAGCTTGAGTTCCGCCTTCAAGGGCTTCAATGACACGCTGGCAGCCTGGGGGACTGGACGCATCATTGGCCAGCAATGCGGCCAGACCTGGCTCCAAAGCCTGGCCGATGCAGGCAAGCACTATTCCAGCACCAACCAGTTGCTCGGAATTCAGCTCGTCACCTGGAACGACTACGAGGAAGGCTCTGAAATCGAAACCGGAATTGACAACTGCGTCTCGGTTTCAACTAGCGTGACAGGAACCGTTGTTTCCTGGGCGATCACGGGACAGCTCAACACGATTGATCACTACTCCGTTTACGTTTCGCAGGATGGCGAGGACCTCATGTGGGTGGCCGATGCCCCCGTGAGCGCGACCTCGATGGATTTAGCTCCGTTTTCCCTGAACTCCGGCAATTATCTTGTCTTTGTAAAAGCCACAGGCAAGCCCTCGCTGAGCAACAAGATGTCAGCGGGAGTGCAGCTCACAGTTCCCAACCAGCCGCCGACAGCCGTGCTCAGCGTGACGCCTGCTTCGGGGAACGCGCCGGTGACTGTCTCAGCTTCGACCGCTGGTTCATCCGACGCCGACGGCAGCGTGGCCTCAACCACTATTGATTTCGGCGACGGCAGTTCCCCTGTGGCCGCCGTAAGCGCAAGTCATATTTACACCAACGCGGGGACCTACACCGTTAAAGCAATAGTCACAGATAACCTGGGAGCGAGCGCGACTGCTACCGCCCTGGTGAAAGTGACAAGCTTCAACAAACCACCCGTGGCAGCTCTCTCGCTTTCGGCATCAACCGCCTATGCTCCGGCCGGCATCACCGCAAGTACTGCCGGATCGAGTGATCCCGATGGAACGATCGCCGGTTCCAGCATCAATTTTGGGGACGGCAGCGCCTCGGTGAGCGGGCCGAGCGCCGCTCACAGCTATAACGCCGCGGGTACGTATACGGTAACTGCGACAGTGCTAGACAATCTTGGGGCGTCGTCATCAACCTCAGCTTTGGTCACAATCAAGGCGCCCGAGGTAATCGTCAGCTCCCCGGCAAGTGGCGCTCAGGTAACTTCGCCAGTTGGCATCACGGCCAGCGGATTTTCCGGCAATACGGTTACAGCCATGCAGATTTACCTGGATGGAACTCTCGTTGTGACCGTGAAAAGCGCTACTCTCAACAACTCAGTGGCTGCTTCGGCCGGGAATCACTCATTGGTCGTAAAAGGGTGGGACAGCTCAGGCAAGAATTTCTTCACGTCCGTCCAGGTCAGCGTGTCGCAGCCAAACCAGCCGCCAGTAGCAGCACTCTCTCTTAACTCCGCTTCCCTGCTGCAAGGTGGATCGGTCACTGCGAGCACTGCGGGTTCCACCGATCCTGACGGATCAGTGGCATCGAGCTCAATCAGCTTCGGCGATGGCAGCGCAGCAATAGCCGGCCCAGCGGCCACTCACCAATACACCACAGCTGGCACATACACGGTGCAAGCTGTTGTTACGGACAATCTTGGCGCTTCCTCGACCGTCAGCAAAGCGGTAACAGTAAAGCCGCGGTTGGTGAACATCACCAATCCCACGTTTTCCACGACTACCAACACTTCAGTACACGTGGTGGGAACCGCGCTTTCCGGTTATCCGATAACGGCAACGCAGGTATATCTCGACGGCGCGCTGAAGTATCAGACGGCGTCGGCAACAGCCGACACCAATCTTCCGATTACGAGGGGTACTCACACAATCATCGTGAAAGGTTGGGACACCACTCACACGAGCTTCTTCAGCTCTGCGACGTTCACCAGACAATAGCTCAGGCGGCGGGCCGCACTCTCTGGCCGGCCTGGCTGAACAACTGAATCATGGCGCGGTTGAATGCTGGAATATCATCGGGCTTGCGCGCAGAAACCAGATTTCCGTCTGTTACCGCTTCCGAATCTACCCATTCGCCTCCGGCATTGCGAATATCGGTTTTCAGAGAAGGCCATGAGGCGATCCTTCTGCCTTTGGCCGCGCCTGCTTCCACGATCGTCCAGGGCCCGTGGCAAATGGCAGCAACGGGTTTGTTGGCATCGAAGAATGACTTCACGAAGCTCACGGCCTTCGGTTCCATACGCAGCTTGTCCGGATTAATCACGCCGCCGGGAAGAAGAAGCGCGTCGAAATCGTCTGCTCGCGCCTGATCGAGCGTCACATCCACCGGCAGCTCGTCTCCCCATTCGATGTGTTTCCAGCCACGCACCTTGCCGTCTTTCGGAGACACGATCTGCGTTTTTGCACCGGCCTGCCCCAGTGCCTCACGCGGCTTCACCAATTCAACTTGCTCGAAACCGTCAGTAACAAGGATCGCAACTTTTTTGCCTTTCAGATTTTCAGTAGCCATGGATAATTCCTTTCAAAATCAGGCTGCTTTCGCTTCAGCCCACGGATCCAGCACCACCTTGGTGCAGTGATCTTCTTTATCGCGAAATACTTTGTACATGTGCGGCGCGTCATCAATGGGCACGCGATGGCTCACGACGAAGCTGGGGTCAATCTCCCCGCGCTCAATGCGTTCGAACAAAGGCTTCATGTATCGCATCATGTGGGTCTGACCGGTTTTCATGGTCAGGCCCTTGTTGACGTATGCGCCGAAGGGGATTTTATCCAGCAAGCCGCCATAAACTCCCGGAACTGACACGGTCCCGCCCTTGCGGCACGCGATGATGCATTGCCGCAGCACGTTCGGCCGGTCCGAGGCAAGCTTCATCATCTGCTTGGCGCGGTCCACTAGAAATGGAAGCGTATGCCCGGAGGCCTCCATGCCCACCGCATCCATGCACGAATCAGGTCCCACGTTGCCGGTCATATCCTTGAGCAACTGGATCAGGTCATCCACTTCTTCGTAGTTGATAGTTTCCGCTCCGGCCTGCTCTGCCAGGCGCAGACGATAGGGCAAGCGGTCAATGGCGATCACGCGTTCGGCACCCAGAAGAAATGCACTGCGGATCGCGAACTGACCTACCGGGCCGCAGCCCCAGATGGCCACGGTGTCGCCAGGACGGATGTTGCAGTTCTCAGCGGCCATCCAACCGGTGGGAAAAATGTCAGAAAGAAATACCACCTGCTCGTCAGGGATCTCCGCCGGGATTTTCAGCGGACCGACATCGGCAAAGGGAACGCGGGCATACTGCGCCTGCCCGCCGGCATAACCGCCGAGCATGTGCGTGTAGCCGAATAGCCCGGACGGCGAATAGCCCATCAGCTCTTCAGCAATCCAGTAGTTGGGATTGGAATTATCGCAGCAGGACCAAAGCTGCTGCTGGCAAAAGAAACAGCGCCCGCAAGCGATCGTAAACGGCACCACCACACGGTCGCCGACCTTCAACTTATCGTTGCTGATGCCCGGTCCCACCTCCACCACTTCGCCCATGAATTCATGGCCCATGATGTCGCCCTGCTCCATCGTAGGCATGAAGCCGTCGTACAGATGGAGATCAGAGCCGCAGATGCACGTGCTGGTGATCCTGACGATGGCATCGCGCGGGTTGATGATTTTCGGGTCGGGAACGTTCTCGACGCTCATTTTTTCTACGCCCATCCAGCAAACGGCCTTCATGAGATCCTCTTTTTTGCCGCGAGCACTTCCTTCATTGCCGATTCCTTTCGCAGAGGCTGGTCCGGATCAATGGTTCTCGCCAGCGCCGCCGTTGTTGATCGTGGACCAT
>JAICYU010000226.1 GCA_025934025.1 Terriglobales bacterium | reverse complement strand
TCTGAAGGAGCGCAGCCGTGCTCGACCATTAAAGTTGCCGTGGCACTGGCCGCTTTGAGTGAAGGGATCATCTCTCGTGAAACCGAGGTGAGTTTGGGCGGCCGCTGGAAAATGAACCTGACGCAGGCGCTTGCTCACTCCAACAACGCCTATTTTGAAGCCCTAGGGCGCAAACTTGGATTTGCCAAGGTCAGCTATTACGCTCACCAGTTCGGACTGGGCGAACTGGCCGGGTACCACATTCCGGATGAACATCTTGGGGTATTTCCGACCACTGAGCTTCCGGCAAAACTCGGCGGCGTGGGAAAGATGTGCTCGTTCGGTGAGAGCATCTCCATGACGCCATTGCAGCTCGGAGCGCTGGTTTCCGCCGTTGCCAACGGTGGCACGCTCTATTACCTGCAGCATCCAACTTCGCCGGATGAAGTCCAGAACTTTGAGCCAAAGATCAAGCGCGAACTTGCTATCGCTGACGTTATTCCGGAAATGCAGGACGGCATGATGGGCGCTGTGGAATACGGCACCGCGCGCAGCCTGCGTCTGAACTTCAATGAAGAACAGATCCTGGGCAAGACCGGAACCTGCTCCAAAGACGGCACGCGCTTCGGTTGGTTCGCCTCATACGCAAAAACCGAATTCGGCCACATCGTTACGGTCGTCTTCCTTCAGGGCGGGCGTCCGACCTACGGTCCCAAAGCTGCCGAGATTACGGGCCGTTTCTACCGCTCACTGTATGACCACAACTTCTTCCGCGCGACAGCTTCTACCGAGATGCCCGAGAAAACCGTGGGCGCAGAGCAGTAGTAACTTCATAGCGAACTGAAGAACTGGCCGCTGTGGCGGCCAGTTTCGTTTGCCGTTAGACAATCTGTTTTGCATTGTCCCAGTCAGATCACGGGCGATGGGGAGTTACATCCAGAATGCCGCCCGATTTTGATTTGATCTCGGGTCCTCCAGAACTGGGCCGCAGAAAACACCTGAAGTGGAAAATTCCACCCACCGTCAACTCCCTTATCTCCTTGTCTGCGACTTCAATCATGTCTTGATCAAACGGCGAAACAAAAACTATTCTTACGGTTCCCTCGTCGCTGGAAAACTGGATGGTGTCATTTTTCCTGACCGTCTCAGGCAGATTCAACACTGAGACATCACTTCCCTGGTACTTCAGCTTAACATCGTGGTGGGCAGCATTGGTGGAATCTGCCCTCGGCGGGACAATCTGAGATATGGCTGACATCTGGACTTATCCTCCTTTTACACTATGGGCTATCACCTCTCTAAAGCGGGAATTATTGCGGAATTCCGCCAGATCGGGGTGATGATCAAGTTGAACCAGCAATTGCGGGCTGGCTTTCCGCAGACTCGTTATCGCCATTTCGGTCTCTCCGAGTGCAACATAGGTCAAAATGGCGCACAGAACTACTTGGTTATCATTGCCGGCTAGCTTCGATGCCTGGCGGATTTCTTGTTTGGCTGCCACTCTGTCTCCCAGCCTTGCCTTCAGGTATGCCAAATAGGCCCGCGAGGGACCGCTTTGCGGATTGTTGGCGAGAGCAGCTAACGTCTTCCGCAATCCACTGTTATAAGCCTTAATAGCACCAAACGAGTGGCCCAAACGACGTTCGGAATCCCCGATATTGATCCAATAGCGGTAATCTCCGGGCCGCAGGTCTAGAGCATGACGGTAATACGGAACAGCTTCCGCATCCTTCCTTTCGTAGGCCAGGGTGGCTCCAAGATTGTTGAGATTCTGGGCATCTTCGCGCAGAGCGAGCGACTCTTTGAGCACGCGTTCGGCTTCCTGATACTTTGTCTGGGCTGTCAGTGCTGCGCCAAGATTTGCATATGCATCAGCGCGACCGGGTGCACGCTCCACTGCTTTTCGGAACTGATCTTCCGCGCTCAAATAGTCACCGCGCTCATAGTAGAACCCACCAAAACTCAAATATGCGGCGCAGTAGTCGGGATCGAGTGCAATGGCTTGACGATATGCCTGAATCGCCTTGTCCGGCATGTGCTGAACGTCGTAGAGAAGCGCAATTTCCAACATGGAATCGAGGTTGTCCGGATCAAGTTCCTGGACGCGCTGAAACTCCTCAAGAGCCTTGGGATACTCTCCAGTGACGCGATCTAAACGCCCAGATACCATTCGCATACTAATGGAATCAGGATTTCTCGCCGCAGCGGCGGCAACGTAATCACGCGCAAGTTGGAGAAAGCGCTCATCCTTGGTGTCATCAAACTTCGTCAGGCACGCTTCGGCCATGGCGGTAAACGGGAGAGGCGAGTGCAAGTCCTGGGTTGCAGCCTGCTGAAACTCGCTGATAGCATCATCAAACGTCCCGCCCTGATTCTTGATATAAGAGAGCCCGCGGTCATATGCAGCAGTAGCTGTGGCTTCAATCGTATCTGCTGTGGGGCTCCGGCGAAGATGGAGCGCCCCCGCCAACGCTGCGACAAGCGCAGCAGAAATGCTGCCTTGCATGGCTGGAGAGTAGCGTCCAGAAAAGCTGCCAACAGCCGTAGAGTGCTTTAATTCGAGCACAACTTCCTCCGCCACGGTGTCACTGCCGGCGTGTTTGAATTTCATTTTCATCGCGTGCGTTGCGTGCAGGAGCCTGGCTGCATCTTCGGGCGTAACCACCCGGCTGGCCGAAACTATGCTCGTGGGAATTACTGATAAAGTAGCTCCTTTCGTTTCCGTCTGGATAATGCGATCAGTCACATCCTGCAATACACCATCGGCCAATTGAGCAGTTTCTGGATCCGCTTCCGCTGGCAGAATGGCCAGCCTTATATCAGCAGGCTTGAACATCCGCATCAGTGGCTGCTGAAACGCGGCAATGAGTACGATCAAACACAGCATCGCTATCGGCAGCGCAGGCGACCTCCACAGCGGGCGCTTCTCAAACCTTTTGAGTATGTCCGCCGCGTTAGCCCGTGCCAGAGGATCAGGATCCAGACAGGGCAAAATTGCGCGGTCCCAGCGGGCATCCAGGTCTTTGTTGAACAAGCTGGGGGACTGTGGCGGCCTGGGAGTCTTTAATTCCCATGAATCTCGGGCAGCAAATGGCGCGGAGCCGGTGACAAGTTCATACAGGATCACTCCCAAAGCGTAAACATCAGAAGCTTTGCTGGGCTTGCCATCGCGCCACAACTCCGGCGCCATGTAACGCGGCGTGCCGCCTTCAAGGCCATTTTCCAGCCGTGCCTCAGAGGCAAGACCAAAGTCGGTAATTACTGCACGGAGTGTTCCATCTTCCTTTCGCGACAGGATGACATTCGACGTCTTGAGATCTCTATGAAGAATCCCTGCTTCGTGCGCCGCAGCCACTCCTGCGCAAAGCTGCCGTGCAATATTGAGCGCCTCTTCGCCTTGCAACCGGTTTTCGCGGCCCAGACGTGCAGAAAGCGTTTCCCCTTCGATGAACTCCATGGTCAGGAATTCAACTTCTCCTGAGAGGGTCTTTTCGGTATGAGTGTCATTTACCCGGCAGATGTTCTGGTGGCTTACTTTCAGGGCGCCCTTCAATTCAGGACAGAGCAGGCTTCCAAACCCTGGTTTTGCGCATTTGATGGCAATCCTCTCGCCGAGCTTGCGATCCATGGCCTCATACACCACGCCCATGCCGCCTTCGCCAATTTCGCGGATCACAAAAAAACGGTCAGAGATTTCCTGCGGTGGCTGCAACGGCTTCTTCGGCTCTTCCGCCTCATCCAGATTGATCAGATCAATGAGCGGCTGGGACAGAAAATCTCCCATCCGTTCTTCCCACTCAACAACTTCAGCCACCTGGGAATAGAGATCCTCATGGTCCTTGCACTTGAGGCTGAGAAACCGTTCGCGTTCCGCCTGGGAGAGACGCAATGCCTCTTTCGCAAGCGCTATTACGGTGTCGTCGTTTTCTGCGCTGCTTTGCATTGTTTGTTGCTCAACCGTTCAAAAAGCCATTTCCGTCCTTCAAACCATTCGCGCTCCACCGTCCGCTGGCCTATGCCCAATTCCCCGGCAGTCTCTTGAGGCGTGAGGCCGAGATAGCCCATGAGAATCACGACGTTACAACGGCGCGGGAACTCCTTTTCCAATTCATCCAGTTGCTCATCCACGGCGATGGCCACTTCGACGCGGCTGCGGCCTGCGAACAAACCTTCCGGCAGCCCATCGATGGGCAAATGTATCGCCTTGGGGCGCTGTCGTGCATACTCTATGAGGTACCGCCGCATCATTCTGGTAGTAATAGCGAGGAAATGCCCGCGATCCTGCCAGTCAATTGATTTGGCCTTGAACAGCCTGAAGAAAATGGTATTGATCAGATCGTCTCGCTGAAGCGTATGATTAGGCCGCTCCCGCCGCAGGCAGCGGTCCGCAATCTCCCGCATCATGGGCATGAGTTCGCGAAATAGCAGGGATTCGGCTTCGCGATCGCCTTCACGCCACCGCCGCAGCAAAATCGTGATTTGTTCTCGATCCGACGGCACACACACTCTCTCTTGGCCAGTCTCTGGGAATTGGCGCGCGCCATTATAAGGCCAAATCTCAGCATTACAAGAGTTCATACAAAGACGTGCTATGGCTCCTCACAGCGTTTCATGAGAATTTTCTTTTTTTTGGGGGCAGACCACGTGCGGCCCCAGATGCACACTTTTTCTCTTTTATTGGCGGATTCCTCCCGTTCCCATCGCTATTCAAGGAAACGGCCCTTCTCATTCGCCAGATTTTGTCGCAGCAAGTCGTTCCTGCCGGCGGCAAACGATTAGCGCGTGAAAAAAGGAGTGATTTTATGGCTGCTGCGGCACAGCTTCAACTATTGAACTTTGACGCCGGATACCTCAATGCCCTGCGGCGGGGCGAACCAGATACGGAGCGGCACTTCTTTGAATATTTCTCGCCGCTTATCCGCAGAAAGCTGCGTAAATACCTTCATTCGGCGGAGTTGATTGAGGAGGCAAAGCAGGAAACGTTTGTCCGCGTGCTGGCGGCCGTGCGTTCGCGCAGCGGCGTCCGCCACCCGGA
>JAICYU010000182.1 GCA_025934025.1 Terriglobales bacterium | reverse complement strand
AGGTTAGGACGGCGTTTGAATCAAAGGGAGCACGCGTCGGATCCCGCCCTTTCCTTCGCAAAGGACGGGGCACCCGGCTGCAATCGTTGAAAGCCGGTGCGACCGGGGTGTGAGCAGGGCGATACTCACCGCGCAGGCTGCTTATTCCCGCCTTAAAGGTGGGTAGCTCATGCCGAGCTCGAAACCGAACTGCAAGCCCATGCAAAAAGCAATCTCAGCAAGCGCTTCTTTCGACTGCGACCGACTTGCGTTCATTGCATGCATGATGTCCACGAGGATTTGCGACCTGGATTGGCTGCGGCCTACAGTCCGCATCAGGCTTATGGCCTGCTCACGAACACTAACGTCGTCGGTGTTCTCCATGAACTTTTCCCGAAGCACCTTATCGAACATCTGTTCAGAGATATAACTAGGATCTGTCAACTTCATGTTTGTCTTAGATGAAAAATCAAGTTGTACGAACAAGCTCGTCACACTCCCCCGTCATAGCTCCTGACCCACTCAATAATGCTTCGCACGCCGATGCCTGACGGGCCTTTGGCGATCCAGCTTTTCGAGTCTTCGATCCAGGCGGTGCCGGCGATGTCGAGGTGGATCCAGGGAGTGTCTTCCACGAACTCTTTCAGGAAAACCGCGGCGGTGCTGGCGCCGCCCCAGCGTCCGCCGGTGTTCATGATGTCGGCGATGTTGGAGCGGATCTGGTCGAGATATTCCTGGTCGAGCGGCATCCGCCAGAATTTTTCTCCCGAACGCTCGAGCGCGCGGGTGAAGTGCTGGTAGGCGTCCTCGTTGTTGGAGAAGACGCCGGCATTCGCGTGTCCCAGCGCGACGACGCATGCGCCGGTGAGCGTGGCTGCGTCAATAAGGTGGGTGCAGCCGAGAGTGCGCGCGTAGTGCAGACCGTCAGCCAGGACGAGCCGGCCTTCGGCGTCAGTGTTGATGATCTCAATGGCTTTGCCGGACATGGCGATCTGCACGTCGCCGGGTTTCTGCGCTTTGCCGCTGGGCATGTTTTCCGTGGCGCAAACGATGCCGATGACTTTGATCCGGGGCTTGAGCTGGGCGATGGCGCGCATGGTTCCGATCATGGCGGCGCCGCCGGCCATGTCATATTTCATCTTCTCCATCCCGTCGGCCGGCTTGATGGAGATGCCGCCGGTATCGAAGGTAATTCCCTTCCCGACGAGACCGAGGACGGGCTTTTCCGGCGCAGGCTTTCCATCTGTAACCCCAGGCTCATATCGTATGACGATCAAACGCGGTTCCTCGTCGGAGCCCTGGGCCACGCTCCAGAACGCGCCCATCTTCATGGCCTTGATCTTCTCCGGGCCCATGATTTCGCACTTCAGGCCCATGCTCTCGCACATCTGGCGGGCGCGGTCGGCGAGCATGGTGGGCGTGAGCCGGTTGCTGGGCTCGTTGACCAGTTCGCGAGTGAAGTTCTGTGACTGGCCGATGATGCGGGCCTGCTCGGCGGCACGCTGAAGTTTGGCCACTTCAGAATTCTGCGGCGCAATCACGGTGATTTCTTTCGTGCTGAAATCTTTGCGGTCGGTGCGATAGGTGTCGGGATCGAAGTCGGCGACGTAAGCGCCCTCGACAATCGAGCGTACGGCATCTTCCGCGCCGGTAGGCAGTTCTGGCACAACGAAGGCGCAGGATTGGATCAGCTTCGGTTTCAGCGCGCGCAGAGCTGTGCCGGCCGCTTTGCGCAGCTCGGTATGCGAGTAGTCCTTCTTCTTGCCGCAGCCGACGACGAGCAACCGCTTGGCTTTCAAACCCTGAGGGCGGTGCAGCAGCACGGTTTCAAACGCCTTGCCGCTGACCTCGCCGGAGGAGATGAGGTCCGCGGCGGCCTGCTCGATGGTTGCGTTGGCGGGCGAAAGTTTCGGCTCTGGCTTCTTGTTGCTTCCGTGGTCCAGGGCAAAGACGACCAGACATTCGGTTTCAGTTTCAGCGGGATTGGCGGCGATGAGTTTGGTTTCCATTGAGTTCTCGATTTTAGTTGGGTGTGTTGAGGTGAAGAGGAGTGTCAGGGCATGAGTTTACTCGTGCCGCAAAGCGATACTCTCCAATATTGTCATCCTGAGCGGAGCGGGAGTGAGTATCCCACGGATGCATCCTCTCCGATGCTGCATCAGGGAATTTCAACGAGAATGTGTCTTGTTCCGTGGCCGAAACTCCCTGAGACGGGCGTGCCAGCCTGAAGTGTGATGGGATCCTTCGACTCCGCCTCAGTCGCCTCTCTCCCTCGGCTCCGCTCAGGATGACAACGGGAGGGGGTGTGATGGCATGAGTAAAAAAGTTGCGGAAAAACTCACGCCGCTGATTAGAAGCGCAGGGGCTAAAGCCCGGATTTTCCAGCGCCAAGACGGCACGACTGAAGTCATGCCCTGACACTTGTTGCGGCGGATTAGCAGAAACGAGCGTGACGGTGAAGATGTTGCTGCATTTGCTTTTTAGACCGCAGGGGCTAAAGCCTGGATTTTCCAGCGCCAAGACCGCACGGGTAAACTCGTGCCCTGACACTCCTGCCGCAAGGCGATACTCTCCAATGTTGTCATCCTGAGCGGAGCGGGAGTGAGTATCCCGCAGATGCATCCTCTCCGATGCTGCATCAGGGAATTTCAACGAGAATGTGTCTTGTTCCGTGGCCGAAACTCCCTGACGTGGGCTTGCCTTCCTGAAGGATGATGGGGTCCTTCGACTCCGCCTCAGTCCCCCTCGGCAAACTCGGGGTTCTTCGGCGTCGCTCAGGATGACAGGTATCAGGTGTAGATCTGCAGGGCCTGAAGGCCGGATCTTCCGGATCCATTTCGGCACGACTGAAGTCATGCCCTGACACTTGTCTTGCGTCCTCAAGTTCCTTCGCAGATTGAAAATGGGATCCATTTTATTAGGGATTTTAACTTTTGCGCGATCGGGCGATGGCTTCGCGGGCCTCGCGGTCGGCCGTCCGGCGACGCTCGGTTTCACGTTTGTCCCAGGATTGTTTGCCCTTGGCCAGAGCAATCTCGCATTTGATCTTTCCGTTTTTGAAGTAGAGCCGCGTGGCCACCAGGGTGTAGCCGCGTTGCTGGCTGCGAACCGTCAGCTTATTGAGCTCCTCTTTATGGACCAGAAGTTTGCGGGTGCGGAGCGGCGCTTGGGGAGCATAGCCGGCGTTCTCATAGGCGCCGATATGCGCGTTTAGCAGCCAAAGTTCGCCATCTTTGACGAGGGCGTAAGCGTCTTTGAGGTTGGCGCGTCCGGCGCGGACTGACTTCACTTCCGATCCTGTAAGGACCATGCCGGTCTCAAAACGGTCTTCAAGAAAATAGTTGTGGCTGGCGGCGCGGTTGACCGTGGCGTCGCGGTCGCCCGAAGCGATGGGATCGCGCTTGGCGTTCTTGGGCTTATTGGGCGCGGTCTGGTGAACATTGTTACGTGCCATCGGTGGAGAGCAAAATTTTTATGCTAACACGGCGCAAAAGTATTACTAAAGTGCGTTCTAGGGAGTGCCCGGAACCAGTGTATAATCGGGCATTCCGAACAAAACCTACTCCGGGTAACCCCAACGACGGTCCTTTACTATCCCCCGTAAAGAGAAGGTGTTAGAAAGGCCCTGGAGCGAAGCAGGAGCGTATGAGGAGAGCAGCGAGAACCCTCGCAGTGGTACTGATTTTATCGGCAATTCTGCCGGCGGCCGACTCGGCCAAATCTCTCTACAAAAAGGGCATCAACGCGGAAGCCCGCCAGGATTACGTGGCTGCGTACAAGTTCTACAAAGGGGCCTACGACGCCAAGCCCACGGAGCTGAAATACCGGGTGCCGTTTGAGCGGACGCGCCTGCTGGCCAGCGCCAGCCTGGTGCATCAGGGGCAGAAGCTGCGGGAGCAGGGCAAGCTGCAGGACGCGCTGAACCTGTTTGAGCAGGCAGCGGCCATTGATCCCAGCAACGACATTGCGGCTCAGGAGATTCGCGAAACCCAGCGGCAGATGGGACAGGCAGCCCAGGGAGCCAAGCCGCGAGCGCAGAAAGAACCAGACCAGTTTCAGCAGCGCCTGGAAGAAGCCACCGGACCGGCTGAGTTGCAGGCGCCTCTGCTGAGCACTCCCATTTCGGCTCTGGAAATGACGGAAGATTCCAAAGTCATCTACGAAACGCTGGGCAAGCTGGGCGGTCTCAACGTTCTTTTCGATCCTGATTACACTTCCCGCCGGCTGACCATTCGGTTGCAAAAAGTGAACCTGGCGGAAGCATTGGATATCGTAGCGCTGGAATCGCGTACCTTTTGGCGCCCGGTAACCAACAACACCATCTTCGTTGCCCAGGACACGCAGGCCAAGCGCCGCGAACTGGAGCAGAACGTAGTAAAAACTTTTTATCTGGGAAACGTCTCCGGCCCCACCGATCTTCAGGACATTGTGAACGCTATCCGCACCGTGCTTGAGGTGCAGCGAATTCAGCAGATTCCGTCACAAAATGCGATTGTAGTGAAGGGTACTCCGGACCAGCTTGCGCTGGCGGAGAAGATGATTGACGACATTGATAAAGGCAAGCCTGAAGTGGTTGTAGACGTGGTGGTGGCACAGGTGCGGCGCGACAAGCTGCGCAATCTGGGAATCCTGCCGCCGCAGAATGCGAGCGCCGCGCTGCAGGGAACCAACGTCACGAACAATAACAATGGCGGATCCAATTCCGGCGGTTCCACCTCAACCAACCTGAACTTCAACGATCTGCAACATTTGAACTCCACGAACTATGCGGTGCAGATTGATCCGGTAAAAGCTATCGCGCTGTTTAACGACACTGACACCAAGATTCTGCAACGGCCGAGCATTCGCGCCAGCGACAACGAAAAGGCCCAGCTCAAAATCGCGGACAAGATTCCGATCGCAACAGGATCATTCGGCACTCCGGTAGGCGTTGGCGCTGCTGTGGGCGCGGTGGGCGTGAATACACAGTTTACTTATACCGATGTTGGCGTGATCCTGGAAATTACGCCGCGCGTACATCCCGATGGCGAAGTCACCTTGAAAACGGTGATGGAAATTTCCAACTTGAACGGATCGAGCAACATCGGCGGCATTACGCAGCCGATCATCAGCACGCGCCGCGTGGAACACACCATCCGCCTGAAAGATGGCGAAACCAACATGCTGGGCGGCATTCTGGAAGTGGATGACACCAAGACCCGCAGCGGCACGCCTTTCCTTGGCCAGATACCGATATTGAGATACATCTTCTCGCAAGAACAGATACAGAAAACGACCAACGAGATTGTCTTCCTGTTGCAACCGCACATTGTTCGTCGCCAGATGCTGAATGATATCAACGAGCGCGCGTATGACGTGGGCACCGGTGGAGGAATTGATTTGCACGTAGCAGCGCGTCCGCCGCAAACGGAACTCTTGCAGGAAGCCGCAAGTCCCGCTCCGGCTCAGCCGGCTCCGGCGCCTGCTTCCGTGAATTCGGCTCCGGTCGCTTCGCCTGGTTTGAATTCGAACCCAGTGCGGCCGGCTCCGGTAACGCCGCGTCCCAATCCGGCGAACGCGGAAGCTCCGGGCATGAGACCGGGAGGCGCCGCGCCGGCAGACACTTCGGCCAAGCCTTCGCCCAGCGTGCCAGGCGGTCCGCTGACGTTGAAGCTTGATCCGGGCGCGGTGACGCAGCAGCAAGGAAGCAGCTTTACCGTGAACGTCACGCTGGCGCATGCGCAGGATGTTGCGGCAGTGCCGGTGCAGATTACTTACGATCCGCGCGTGCTGCAGTTTGTGAGCATCTCGAATGGCGACTTCCTGTCTAAGGACGGGCAGGCGGTGGCGCTGGTTCATAGAGATGATCCGTCCTCGGGCAAATTGCAAGTGACGGCGCAGCGGCCTCCGGGGCTGAGCGGCGTTTCCGGCGATGGAACCGTCTTCAGCCTGGTGTTCATGGCCAAAGCCAAAGGCAATGGCGCTGTGGCGATTTCGATCCCGGGCGCGAGAAACAGCCACAACCAGCCGCTGGAGGTCATGGGATCGCAGACGGCTGTCACGGTGAATTAGCAGTTGGAAGCTGCGGAAATGGCTGGTCTGAAGATCTTACGGACGCATCGGCGCGGGCAAAGCGGGGTCACGCTTGTTGAATTGATCGTGGTCATCACCATCCTCCTGATCTTGATGGGAGCGGCGGTTCCGGTGATGAAAGTGAGCGTGAAGCGGCAAAAGGAAGTCGAGCTGCATCGCGACCTGTGGGAGATGCGCAACGCCATTGATCGCTACAAGGACGCTGCCGATCGCAACATGTTTCAGATCAAGCTGGGGACGGAAGGCTATCCTCCGGATCTCGATACGCTGGTGAACGGCGTGGAAGTCGCCGGGGGCAAGAAGCTGCGCTTCCTGCGCCGTGTGCCT
>JAICYU010000170.1 GCA_025934025.1 Terriglobales bacterium | reverse complement strand
TCCAGAACCAGATCAGTGGTTTGCGCTCGGCGTATTTGCGGGCATCCACGTCGCCGTAGTATTCCGGTTCAAGCGTGGCATTGCGCGGATCAAAACCGTGTACCTGGGCCTGTGACGCGAGCGGCGCGTCGGAAGCGGGTTCCGCGTAAGGTCGTCCAAGATAGATTTCGTGCAGCGTGTTCCGCGCCACGATGGAACGATGCTCGACCCTGGGATCTGAGAACTCGCTGTCGAGCCTTTCGATCCATTCAAGAAATGTCTTTTCAGCAGCCGGGATCGGATGCAGGTCGCGGTATTCGTATCGCGGCATAGGCCCTCTCGTAAGCGCAAATTCGCTGGTTCTCCATCATAACGGGAAACCGCGACTCTGGCGTTCCAGCGGTTCCAGTGTTTGATTCACTCCGAGGTCAAGAGGTTCAGCCAATTCAGACAATGCGTCGCGCAGAGTCAATGGTTCCTGTCTCTGTAAAATGAAGTCCTGGGATGGACTACCGCGAGCAGGAGCAATTTCTTAATGGAAGCCGGGTGTGGGGCGGAGCAGCGTGTCTGCTTCTGTTTGCCGCAGGTGCCCTGTGCGCCTGGAGCAGCCGCATATCTTCCGTGGCAGTCATTGCGCTATTCGCGGCGATCCTGCTGTCGCTGGCCGTTCTGGTCTACTACACGCCCGATTACCTGCACCTGAGCGTCATTGCCGAGAAGCCTGCGCGGTGGGCAATCAAGATTCGCTGGCGGCTGGTTGGCGCTGTGCTTCTCATTGGCCTCGCGATGGCGGAGAGCACCGGAGGAAGACTCCTGGCGCTCTTGGCTGTTGGGATCCTACTGGTGGTCAACATCATTGCGCGCAAGTTGCCGAGTGCCCGAGTTGCGCTGTTTCTCTGGAGTTGCGAGTTCTTGCTGGTCCTGGGATTTCTGCTCGGGACTTCTCTCCAATTACTGTTTGGTGCTGTGTTGCTGGCCGCAATCGCTCATCTGGCGGTGGTCGCCGCTCCCAGGGGCAGCAGAATATTCGATTCGACAGCGATAATCGCGGCATCGCTGGCGCAATTGTTTCTCGCTCGTGGCCGAAATGCCATGACGATTTTTGCAATCTCTGCAGGTGTGCTCGTTCTGGTAACTGGCCTGGCAACATACCTTCTGGTGCGTCGCGCACAGCGCCAGACGGCACGAAATGTCGAGCAGGCGATGAGCGAACTCCTGGCTTTCACCGGCTACTCAGTGGAACGGATCTGGCAATTGTGGAGAACCAGCGATCAGCTACTGGCGGCAAACTGGAAGGCCGCAGCAATTCCAGAGCAGGACAGCGAGCGGCTGGCCAAGTGGTATCGCGATAACTCAGAGCTTTACCTCTTCGATCTCTCCGGTTACAACTTGGAATACAAACGCATCCGCTCCAACCTCGGTGTGCTGAAGCTGGCCCGGGGCACGTGCCTCGATTACGGCGCGGGCAATGGCGAGATTCTGCTGGAGTTAGCAAAACGCGGCCACCATGTTGTCTACTACGACGTCGAGGGGCTTACCATGCGCTTTGCTCGGCATCGAGCGCAGCAGCGCGGGCTGAAGCTCGAGTTTTTTCATTCCAAAGAAGCTTTGGCTGCCCATGCGAGGGAACACGGCTTTGATACTGTGTTCTCGCTCGATGTGCTGGAGCATCTGCCCGATCTCCCCGGAGAACTGGACTTTCTTTCCTCCATGCTGAATGCCGGCGGACTGCTGGTGTTCGACGTGCCTGCCGGCGCAACCAAGTCCCATCCCATGCACTTGAATCATCATCTCAACGTGGTCGCTCATCTCCATGCGCGAGGACTCAAAGACATGCGTAGTTTGCGCCAGAGACTGCCATTCAGGAAGGAAGAGAAATACTTTTTTCGTGCGGTGGAGCGAAGGTCTGTTCCAGTTTCCCCGACAACACAGAATGTCTGACTATTTCTGCGTGACCGTCAGCTTGTGATACCCCACCAATGCAGTGTCAATCCTGTCCGGCAATTGAAACTGCGAATCGAGCCCAACGTTAGGATATTTGGGCGTGATGTACTTCTCAACAAAGTACTGGAGCGCCATCCGAGGGACTTCCATGCCATCAATAGTTACGGCGCGGACCTGGACTCTGCCTTGGCCGCCCGATCCGGCAGCATCGGTTTCCACTGTCACGTCGTGAGTGCCGCTGAATAGTCCGAGAAGAGGGTTGGCGGAATGCTGGTTTTCACGGATCTCATCGAAGTCCACGGTGAGGAACGCATCCACCTTGCCGCTTTGGCCTTGTAAACGGACCTTCTTGACCCCCTTGGGGATTTGCACCCGGCCGGACGCAAGATAGTCGTTGATTTCTTCTTCTGACATCACAGTGGGGGTCTGGTCTGGATGTGCAAGCTTCGCGTTTTCCTGGATGTGGTCCAGCTTGGCCTGCATGCTCAGTGCCAGCCGATGTGAAGAACCGCTGGAGGAACGAGTCGGCGACTGCTGCGCCAGAGTTTTCCAGCCGACAAAACCGAACACGCAGACCAGAACGCCCACGAGAATGACAGTTGCGTTTTTCATCGAGTGCGAGCGGCGGCGGTTTCAGCTCTGGCCTGTTGCGAGACGATCACCGGGTTTGCCAGAGTTCCGGTGATCTCCCAGCGCGAGCCGCTATTGCTCAGCCTGAGCCTGGCTTGTTTTTCAGCAAGGGAAACTGTGCCGCTTAACTCATAGATGCGGCTTTCTGCTCTGAATTTGCTTGGCAGCACCTTCAGGTTCTGGCTGTCGAGCCGCAGTTCACCTTGGAAGGACTGGAATTTCAACGGACGCGCGCCGTCCACGAGGATCGCACGACTGCTGCCGTTGCTCACCAAGTACTCGATGCCCGCCGAAGCGGTGTTCCACATGCTCTCCGGAGTAGAGCCCTGGAACCGAGCCGAATACTTTGCATCGGCCCGCCCATCAATCCAACCGGTAAGGAGTTGCAGCTCAGGTTCCGCAGGATTGATCTTCTCCAGCGCGACATTGCTGAAAGAGCCGGAAACCGAGAAACGGGGCACACCGGAACTCCAATCGGCACGCCAGTCGCCATCGGCCGAGCCGCCCGCCAGCCGCGCGGAGATGGAACTGATGAGCAGCGCTTTGTCACCAACTTCCACCTTGGCTTTGAAGTTCTCCAGCGGAAGCTTTGCTGCCCGCAACTGGCCCACCGTGAACATGCCGCTGGCACGAAACGAGGGAAGCTTGTTAGAGCTATCGGACAGGAACGGGAGGCTCCAGCCCTTATCGGCAACGAAGAGGCTGGCTGCATCCGCGAGGGCGATGGAATCCGAATGCAGTTGAAATTCCAGCGGGCACGGCGGAGCACCCTGGCACACAAATGGGTAGTCCACGGTGCCTGAGAATGCCACCGGCGTGTGCTCGAATTGCGCTTGCAGATGCGTGAGCACCAACTCGATTTCGCTGATTTGAACGTCAGCTTCGGAGATGAGCAAGCGATCTTTTATGCCGGGAATCCACGACGCGGCGTTTTGCAAGTGTGCTGTGCCGCGCAGCCTGGCAGGCGCAAAGTTCTGCCAGTTACCGCTGATGTTCATGTCCACAACGGCCGAAGCGGTGGTGTTGCTCACCTGAGTTGAGAAGCCTGTTGCTTTGCCCAGAGCGAGCAGCCGTTCCAGGGGCACCATGCCTTTAGCGCCGACCCAGTATCCTTTCCCGTCAGCCGTCGCTTGCACTTGCAGAGTGGTTGAAGGGCCAAGCTGGACGGAGAAGGCATCCACATTGAGCGCATTTTCAGCAGGAGGTGACGCTTGCTTTTTGCTTTTGCGCGTGAAGAACGTGGCCGCAGTTTCCGGCGTCCCGACGTGAAAGCGGACCGCGCTTACCGGGAAGGGCTTTTCTGAATCCGATGCCTCTAAAAGAAAAGGAGAGGTCATGCCGGTTCCGTGCCAGTTCTGTAGTCCGTTATGCGAGTGAAAGCCGAAGGCGCCGTCGAGATCGCCGGAAGCAGTGAGATGATCGGGTAGGTTCTGGCGCGCATGGCGGGCGATGGTGGTGAGGAGCGATAAGGGAACGCGCGTCGCCACGGCGGAGAGATCGTAGTCGTCAGGTGTAGCAGCGGACCAGCGCGCAGTGAGCACTACGCCTCCGGGGTCAAGTGGCGTTTCACAGTTCAGATCGAGCGAATCATGGGCGTATTCGCCGCGGCAACGCGTCCGAATTCTCGGCATGCTGTTGCGGTTGATGTCATAACGGCGAAACTCGCGCAGATCAGCCGCCGCAACAATGTGCAGGTTCTCAAGCGTTCCGGAGAGGTGCACGTCTCCGCTGAGAACGCCGCGCCACCCTGGGTCGCGTCCTGCCACAAGGCTGGAAAACTGGCCTAATTGCGCCTCTTCCCAAGCCAACTCGAGTTTTACAGGCATACTGCGCAAATTATTGGATCGGTGCAGGTCGCCTTCGAGCTTGATGGTTCCGGTGCCGTTCAGATTCATGTCGGTGCGCACGGGACGGCCTTCCACGCGCACATGCCACTGGCCTTCTGAAGCAAGCCAGAACGCGAAGTCAGTGTTGGTGATGGCGTGAGGCTTTTTCTCCGGCCCGATCTTTAGATTGATCCGGCCATTCGTGGCTTCTATATAAGGAAAGCGCGGCCGCTGTTCTGCGCTGCGCTTGGCCGTGGGAGCGCTGGGTACCTGCTCCACGCGGACGAGAAGCGACTCGAGATTCCAATGTCCCTTGGAATAGACCAGATTGAGACTGGGCGGGGAAGCGTCATCGGTGAGTTTGAGTTTGGCGATTTCCATGCGGCCGCGCCACAGTGAAGTGAGGCGCAGATCGGCCGTGACCTTGCCACACATGATCACCGGCTCGGCGCTGAACGCGGGATCGTCCATCACGCGCAGATCATAGATATCGAAACCAGGACGAGGAAAAATCCGATACTTTACCTGCCCGATTCTTACTTCCCGCCCCAGGGCGGTGCTCAGCGCTCCGGCAAGGCGCTTGCGAAATGCTGTACCGTTGATGTTCGGCGGCAGAAAGATCGCCAACGTCAGCACGACAACGAGAGCGGCGATGAGCTTCCTGCGTTTGCTTGCGAGCATTAATGCACCAGCCGAAGCACCCGGTTCCAGCGCGTGATCCCGAAGAAGTGGACAGCCGTGCTCAAGAACGAGGTCACACGCTCTCCCAGCGGCTTGGGTTCAAAATCAGATTCGTCCTGGTTCAGCGACCACGCGATGAACAGCGGGCTTCCCATGACATTCTCTTCAGGTATAAAGCCCCAGTAACGGCTATCGTAGCTGTTTTCGCGGTTGTCCCCCATGGCGAAATACTTGCCCTCGGGAATTACAAGGTCATCACCTTGCATGTTCTTCCGTAACACGTCAGGCCAGGTGAGGACTTCAGACATTCCGGCGGGACCGAATTCGGGAAAGTTGTCGCGGGGTGGATCATACCCTCCGGTGTGCTTCACAAAGGGCTCTCGCTGCTCCACGCCGTTGATGTACACCTTGCCCTGCCGCAGATGAATCCGGTCACCTGGGACGGCGACAATCCTCTTTACCAGATAAAGGCCGGGTTCGGCCGGCGAGACGAAAACCGCAACGTCGTCCCGGTGTAGCTGGTGATAGGGCATCAGAGGTCCGGGAAAGCCGTGTTTGCCCATTGGCGTCAGACGGTCTACAAAGACGTGATCGCCCACGAGTAATGTGTTTTCCATGGAGCGGGAAGGTATCTCAAAGTGCTGTATTACAAAGGTGATGATAAAGAGACCAGCCACAAACACTGCGGCAAAGCCGGCAATGGATTCCGGCAAGGTTTCTTTTTGCCGGGTTTCCTGTTTCTTGCTTTGTTTTGCTTCTTTGGTCAGCAAATTTGGCACTAAATAGTTACTCCGTAAGCTGCTCAAGTTCAGTGCACGATGTGAAACATGCGCGACCATCGCGTGTCGCTGAAGAAATGGGTGACGATGTGGACCAGAAATGTTACGCGATCAGCAACAGACGTGCGCTCATACTGGTCGCGCGGGGTCTCGAAGGACCAGTAAACAAAGAGCGGCCGGCCGACGATGTTCTCCTGCGGAATGAAGCCCCAATAGCGGCTGTCCAGGCTTTCCGCGCGGTTGTCACCCATACCGAAATAGTAGCCCTGCGGAACTACAAGGTCGCCCTCCTGGATGTTTTCGCGCAAGACCATTGGCCATAGGGGCGCAACGTCTGGAACGCCGGCAGCCGAGTACTTGGGAAAGTCGTCGCGATATGCCAGGTAGAATCCGTGGTTTGGGTTCAAATACGGTTCCTTCTGGGCTACTCCGTTCAGGTAGACGATCCCGTTCTGCAGATGAATGCGGTCTCCTGGCGCGCCGATCACACGTTTCACCACGTACAAGCCCGCCTGGACGGGCGAGAGAAACACAATGATGTCTCCATGCCGCACTTTGCGGTAGGGCATCAACGGCCCAACGTAGCTCGCCTTCTGCGTCGGCGTGAGGCGGTCAACAAAGACGTGATCTCCGATCAGCAGGGTGTTTTCCATGCTACCCGAAGGAATTTCAAAGGCCTGGACGACAAATGTAATGATAAAAAGTCCGGCCACCAGCACCGCGGCAATGCCAAGAACGGATTCCGCCAGGGTTTCCTTGCGTTTTTCAGTTTTCTCTACAGTCCTGGTTGTTACCGGCAACGGGGTTTCCTGACGAATGGTCTAATGTACCAGGTGAAACACGCGGTCCCATCGGGCGAGTTGGAGAAGATGGGCCAGCACTCCTCCTGAAGATACGAGTTTACCATCGCTGCCGCGACGCTCCGCATTTCTGTTCTCCTTGAGAGACATGTAGATCACCAGGGGGCGGCCCAGCACGCCGGCGCGGGGAACAAAGCCCCAGTAGCGGCTATCGAGGCTGCGGTCGCGATTGTCGCCCATGACGAAATACGAATCTGCGGGGACCACCAGATCGC
>JAICYU010000135.1 GCA_025934025.1 Terriglobales bacterium | reverse complement strand
TTCGCCCATTGATGTCCTTGCCCATGGCCAGCGTCAGCTTTGATTTCGGGCTGGTAAATTCCTGCGATTCGACTACCTCGCGCAGCCAGATGGTTTCGCGCTCGTGGTTCGGCACCTGAATGCCTACGGTGGACTTGCCCGCCATGCGCTCAATCAGAATGCTTTCCGCGCGCATGGCCAGGCACAGGTCGTCAGACAGGCTGGTGACGCGGCTGTACTTCACTCCAGCTTCCGGCTTGAACTCATAGGTGGTCACTACCGGGCCGGGGTTGATCTGCGTAATCGAGCCCAGCACGTCGAACTCGGCGCATTTTTCCGTGAGCACCTGCGCCTGCTCGTGCAGTTCATGCTCGTTGATCGTCTGCTGCTCGTCGCTGCGATGGAGCAGCGATGTCGGCGGCAGCTTGTAGCCTCCGGCAGCGATCTTCGGCATCAGCGTCTTGCCGGGCCGGTCGCGGTCAGCACGCTCTGCGATCGCAGGCTCAGGCTCCGCACTTGCCGAGATAGCAGGGGATGCGTCTTCTTCAACGAACGTGCGCTCGATTCCGGTTCTTGACGGCTGCACCGAACGCGCTTCTTCCTGCATCGCTTCCGCCGGCGCATTCCGTACCTGACGTGGCGGAGGAGCAGCCTTCTCCGCTGCAATCCGCCGTTTCTGCAGTTCTTTTTCCGCCCGCTTCTTCGCCCGCGCGGCTTTCCAGTCTTCAAATCGCTGCCAGCCGGCAAAGGCGAAGGCAAAGCGCGTCTGCGCCCATACCCGCGACGAGGCAAACGAAAATGCCGTGGAAAGATACAACGCCACCCCAACCACCGTGGCCGAAACAATGTAAGCGCCAACCAGATTGAAGTAGTGCAGCAAGGCGTCGCCCACGATGCGGCCCAGCAATCCTTCTACCGGGACGGCATGACGCCAGCGCAGATGCCACGGCAGAATCGCCAGCAGCGCTGGAGCAAAGATCAGCAGCACCGCCGCGCCCAAAGCCTTGGCTCCTGGAGAAGCTACGTCGCGCGACTTGAACCACCGCGCGCCGAGCAGCCCGAGCATTATTGGAACCAGAATGGCGCAAATTCCCATGCTCTGAATCATCAGGTCGCTGACCATCGCGCCAAACAGGCCAATCCAATTGTTCGGAGGCTGCCCGGACGAGGCTGCGGTATTCAGGGATGGATCCCCAGGGGAGTAGCTGGCCAGAGCGAGGAAAAGGAGCGCCGCAGAGGCAAACAGGAGAAACCCAACCAGCTCATTCAGCCGCCGGTTGCGGGTAGGCGTGAAAGCACGCGAGAGAAACTTCATGAAGGTGTTCCGCCCTTCAGTAGAGACACGGCTTCTACCGAGGTCCAGAGTAACACCAGAGCCAGACCATTATGCCAGATCCCATGCCCAATCCAAGCTGAAAATCTTAGTTCCATCGTGCTATACCGTTGCTTAGAGTTGTTCCTTTCTTGTAAACGGGCGCTTCTTCTTGCCGTAAAACCATGGCACTCATCCCACGCGGTGAATGGACGAATTGGACGAAATGGACTGAATGGACGAAGTGGACTCGAAGGAGTCTGCGCTGACACGGAAAGCTTCATCCTTTACCCCGCTCTGTTTCATCCCACTCATCCCACGATCTAAAGGCTTTAGCTCATCCATCCCAGCATTCGCCGGGCCGGCTTCGTCTTGCTGTTCCTTTTCCGTGCCATCTGAGTACTCTGCGGTTAGCTCTTCCCCTTCATACTTCGCGGTCTTCGCGTCATTCGCGGCTAACCCGTTTGCTCCGATCTGCGTTTTTCTGCGTTCATCTGCGGCGACTCGTTCTTCGTCTGCGCCCTCCGCGTACTCTGCGGTTAGCTCTTCCCCTTCATACTTCGCGGTCTTCGCGTCATTCGCGGCTAATCCGTTTGCTCCGATCTGCGTTTTTCTGCGTTCATCTGCGGCGACTCGTTCTCCCCGATCTCCCGATCCAAAGAATTCCCGCACCATCTCTTCCCGTTTCGCCTTCTGGAAGGTCAGATTACGCAGCGCCTGCAAGCCAAGTTGCTGGCTGTAAAGCAGGATGCGGGCCCGCTTTTCCGTGATCTCGTCGTCGGCCAGGGCGCGGGTAATCTCCATAATATTCAGCATGATGCTGTTGGCGTCTTCCATGGGCGACAGATTGAGCTTGCGCGGACGCACCTGCGCCATCCGCTCATGCGCATAGCATAGGCGGCCGGTCTTCATCCGCGGCGACCCGCACTGGATCCCATTCTCAAAAATGTGCTCGCAGCGCGGCGCGGCATCCGCTTTCGCCAGCAGCGCCATCTTGCGATGCCATTCCTCCAGGTTCTTGCGCTTGTTGCCGTACTTCCAGTGCTCCGGAAGCCCCAGTTCGCTTTCCAACGCCTGCCGCGCATCGGTGCGGACCCTCGCCAGGAACTCCTCCCGGACCTCGTTAAAGCGGTCCATGCGTCGCTTGTGCTCGGCAATCTCTGGATCGCTATATTGGCGCTCGCCCGGCTCGCGCAGTCCGTCCAGGACGGTTGCAAGGTTGTAGTCGGCCATCTCGCCCATGGCTTCTGCCGGGATTCCTTGATCAACTCTGTGATTCTGCTCAAATTGTTCCATATATTATTGTCCTTTTCTGGAGTTAAGTTGTTGTGTCTGAACGGGTTGTCCTGTCGTGTTGTATGCGATAGATGTCTCAGGGCTTAGAGTTGAACCCCCGGACCGCGATGAGGCAGGATGCCTCTTTTGTGGGATTTCCAGCAGCTATAAATTTTGGCAGCCAGAAGCTTCATTCATCTTTTTCTTACTAACCAATCACCTCCAATAACCTACTCACAATTCTCTTGGTACTCGAATTCACCCCCAAAAAGCAAGCAGGAAAAAGTACACTGGGCAGGGACATGTCTGTTTCAACACACTGCTGTTAACCGGTACATGTCCAACCAGCCAACCCACGTTTGCGCAAACGGCCCATCCGATATGTACAAGTCCGCGCACATCAATGGTTTGGGTGTTCCCGTAGGTGGACCCACCGCGAAACGAGATCAAAAGAGCGCAGCCAGAAAATCGAAGTCCGCCAAACCTGAAAAGGCCAGACCCGCAATTCGGTCCACAAAGTCCGTTCAGTCGAGAAATGAAGATGCCGGCGCTTTCAACTTAAAATTTGCACCTGGCATGCAGAGGCCACATGAGGGCATCGAGGAACCAAGTGCTTAACCCCAAAGGTATTGAATTTCGCAACTTATTCTGGAAGTCTGTGTTCTCAAGTAACGTGGACGGGGGCGGCAGGAAGCCCTAACATACGCGGCTATATCGCAGGAGTTTTATGAATCGGGCTTTTTTGCAGATGATGAGCGGCGCAGCAGGACTGATTGCGGCATTTACCGCGACCGCACTACCGCTGCTGCTGGCCAAGCCCTTTCTTTTCGCCACCGGCTTCTGGAGCCTGGGAAATGTCGAATTCCTCTCACTCAGAGTATTGCTGGGCGTAATTGCTTTCTTCCTGCTTCGTTTTTCTCTTTCCCACGAGGAAACAACTCGGCTGCTTCGTTTTCACTCGCGTTCCGCGCGCTGATTGGTTCTTGCCGGCGGAATATCGCAAGTAGCCAAATTTAGAGTTTTCGGTTCAGGCGTGTCCCACGATTACCGGCTGGCCGCACTTGTGAGCCCGTTCCGCGATTTGAAGTACCAGCTCATTCCGGCTTGCGGCCACCAGGCGCAAGCAGTGATTGCAATAAGATTCAATGATTGCCGCCTGGCCGCCTTCTCTTGAATCTTCGCACCGCGTAAATAACGACGGATTGAGCGGCCGCGCTGCCATAAGCCTCCAAAATAGCGCCGCAGCCCAAGCGCTCTCATTGGAAGTTCATTAAGAAATCTAATCGAATGTGGAATCCATCGAGCGATCTCGCCAAGAACCATGGACGTGAATGGACGGTATGGACGAGGTGGACGCAGCTCATGCTCGGAAACCCGTATCTACACGGTTCGAGTTTTCGCGAAGCTATAAAGGCGCTGGGCCTCAGCAGCCCAACTTCAAGGTGGCTGAGCCGCTGGACAGACCTTGGGTGGCGCTCACCGTAGTCGCGAAACCACAGGAGAGTGTCACTCCAGCTCGTACGCTGGCCAAGCCAGAGGCGGTGATGCGGATGGACTTGGAGTCAGCAACGCTCCAGAGCACAGTGGTAGTAATGTCCTGCGTGGTTCCGTCAACCATGAGCATGGTGGCCTGGAACTGGATAGGGGAGACCTCAGTGGCGGATGGTCCCAAGACAGCGGGATTGGGGGTGATCTGGATTCCGGAGCCTCCTCCGCATTGCGTCAACAAGAGCAGCGACAACACTGTGACCCATCGCGCAGCCTTGGACAACATGGCTGAGACCTCCAAAATTGCATGCAGAAGGCGAGACAAGAATTATTTGCTTCGAAGCTGCTGAAGTCAACTTTGGACGGGAATGAACCTATGCTTCGTTCACTCGCCTTAGTACCACACCAGTTCTGTAGAATGAGCTTCTATGGATTTGCTGGTAATCGGCGCTGGTCCCACAGGAATGGCTTCGGCCATTGAAGCCCAACGCGCAGGTTTTTCCACGGTGCTGGTGGACAAGGGATGTCTGGTGAACTCGCTCTTCCACTACCCCGCCAACATGACCTTCTTTACCACGCCGGAACTGCTGGAGATCGGCGACATACCTTTTACTACCGCCAACCAGAAGCCAAACCGTCAGGAAGCTCTGGAGTATTACCGCAACGTGGCTCGTCATTATGAACTGGATGTACGTCAGTACCAGCAGGTGCTGGCCGTTACGGGGTACGACGGGAGCTTTCGCGTGACCACGCGCGATCGCAATGACCGCGAACATGAGTACGAGACCAGGAAGATCGTAGTCGCAACCGGTTACTATGACAGGCCGAACTATATGGGAATCCCCGGCGAGGGCCTGCCCAAGGTGATGCACTATTACCGCGAGCCTCACCCGTACTTCGATATGGACGTACTGGTGATCGGCGCCAAGAACTCGGCTTCCATCGCGGCTCTGGAATTGTGGCGCCGAGGATCACGCGTGACCTTGGCCCATCGCGGGCCGGGAATCCACCAGAACGTGAAGTACTGGATCAAGCCTGACATCGAGAACCGCATCAAGAATAGCGAAGTCACGGCGTTTTTCAACAGCACGGTGCTCGAGATCGCGCCCGAATCCGTTCGCATTGCCACCCCTGACGGCGAGCGCGAACTGAAGAATGATTTTGTATTCGCGCTCACGGGGTATCACCCTGATTACGAATTCCTGCAATCGCTTGGGATCGAGCTGACGCATCCGGAGATGCGCCCGGTCTGCGATCCGGTCACCTTTGAGAGCAATGTGCCGGGCATCTATGTGGCGGGCGTGATTGTTTCAGGATCGAGAACCAGCGAAATTTTTATCGAGAATGGAAGATTCCACGGGAAGCAGATTGCGAAGGACCTGGTGAAGAGATTGAATACGGTGCGGGCATGAAAGGAATCGCCAAAATTGCCGAACAATCCCAATTGACTTTCGCAGTATGACAATCTCCGCTCGGCGGCAATTTGGATTCTTTGGCAATCCTGGCAGTCTTGGCAATCTCTTCAAATGTCTTCTTCCAGGTACTCCATCGCAGCGTGGAGATTATTCTCCTCCAGGAAAATGTCAGGAACGCGGACGCGTCCTTCCGATTCAGCGCGGCCGGCGGCCGATTCCGCAACGGCAAGGTCCACGCGCATTTCCTCGTGCATGAACGGCGCCAATTCATCGGAATTCACGCGGGCCACAAAAGTGCCGCCTGCGTTCTGCTCAAACATGATTTGATAGGTGACGGGTTGACCATCCAGCTTCATGATGTCCAGCGTGCCGTTCGGCATCGTCAGTTCCTCCGCCCGTGAGGTAGCATTTAATGAACAAAGCAGTGTAAATGGGAGTTGAAGAGCTGTAAATGTTGCCCGTTGGGACAGGTGGAGATCAGGAAGCAAATCTCCCTCTGCGGAAAAGGTTGCATCCGGAACCATGGCGAAGCAGGTCTGCGGCAGCCCACCTCCCAGTAGCAGGGCAGCATCACATTGGAGCAAATAGCCGTGCTGAAAGGGTTATCAGTCCAAAGGGAGACGGAGCGCTCCAGCGCGGTTTACTCGGGAAACTTAGTGACGGGAGAACTGTAAGACTATGAAACGTTTAGCGATTTTCAGCGCCATGGCCGCGCTCTGCTTTGCCCTGATTGTGCCCGCGGCTTCCGCGCAGGAAGACAATAAGAACCACGGCAATTTTGGGGTGTTTTTCAATTTTGACCGCCTCGGCGGAATCCAGGGTACGCACCCCAATATGTTTGGAGTTGGCGCACGCCTGGGCGTCAATGTGCAGTCGCACGTTGTGATGGAAGGCGAGATGGCGTACGACTTTCAACGCTCGGTAACCTCTTCCATTAGTGCGCCGAACGGAGGCATCGGTACGTCGACTCGTTCCAATCTGCGCATTCTCTCGGGCTTGTTCGGGCCGAAGATCCAGACCACAGGCCCGGTCCGCGTGTTCGCATTGCTAAAAGGCGGATTCGTGAACTTCGGCGTCGGCGGGCCGGTTACGGCGGGCACCATCAACAATCAGATCGGAAACATTGTTGATGGCAATACCAACGGCGTGTTCTATCCCGGCGGCGGAGTTGAATTCAATGTTGGCTGGCTGGGAATCCGGGCGGAAGCCGGCGACGAAATGTGGTTCCTGAACAATGGACATCAGAACAACCTGCACATCGCAGTAGGACCGCAAATCCGCTTTTAGACCGAAACAGTTGAAGCATGTGAAAGCAGCCCTTCGGGGCTGCTTTTGTTTTTGGGCCGCTTGCCGCATGTCATCTACAAAAGGGTAGCGAATGATGGCTTATTCTCTGAGAGTCGAACGTATCATCGGGAAGTGAAGGAAACGCCGCCAGAATCGAAAGGGAAATCTCTGCTGGCGATGACGGCCGGCTATGGGCTGATTCTGGCGACCCTCTGGACGGAGAAGCAACTCCAGCGCGAACTGTTCCTGGCTACGGCGCTTTATTTTGGCGTCACGGCCGTGATCTCGTTTTGGAACAAGCCAGTGCGGCTCCCCAGGCTCAAGTTCAGCCTGATAACTATTGCTCTGGGCGCGCTGATTGCCGGCGTGGTGTTTTGGATCGGCGCCGCATTCGGAACGCTGCACGGATTATTCGGCATTCACAACGCCGCGCTTCACGCTTCGTCGTACGTGCTGTGGACCGTAATACAGCAGTATCTGCAGCAGGAATTCTTCTTGCTGCGCATCGAACAGTTCACCACACGGGGCGCGCTGGCAAGCCTGATAACGGCCGGGCTGTTTGGCCTTGCTCATCTTCCGAATCCCGTGCTGACGCCAATCACCTTTGTGGGCGGCTTCATCCTGAGTGAGTTGTTCCGTCGCTACCGCAGCTTTGTGCCCCTCGGAATCGCGCAAGGGCTGGTGGGGCTCGCCTTGGCCGTAGCTGTTCCTGACCAGGCGATGCATCACATGCGGGTGGGCGTGGGATACTTGCATTATCACGGGTGAGAGAGCTTGGCGGCACGGTTGCCGCACGCGACGCGCGTGATAAATTAATAGGGTGTGGGCGCGTAGCTCAGTTGGTAGAGCAACGCCCTTTTAAGGCGTGGGTCGCTGGTTCGAATCCAGCCGCGCTCACCAAATCAGCCGCTTCGACCGGCTTCCTACTCAGCTCGGGATTTCGCTTGCGGCTCCGCCGCTGTTCCCGAATATCTCCTCCATCATCGCGCAGTCGAGACTTCAAGGGGCGCACCAGCACGTTTCTGCCTTCGCCAGTAAAAATAGAACGGCACTCCCACAGCGACGATGAAGATCCCGAACAGGGCTTCTTTCGGGCGCTCGAACAGCGCATTCACAAACCAGGCGCTGCCCAGCACAATGTAGATGGCCGGCAACCAAGGGTATCCGGCGCAGCGGTAAGGCCGCTCAGCATTCGGGAGTTTACGCCGCAAAACAAACAGTGCCGCGGTGGTCAGGACGTAGCTCAAGACCATCATGAACATCACATAGGTAAAAAGCTCGTTGTATTTGCCGCTCAAAGCCAGCACGGCTGCCCAGACTGCCTGCAAGACCAGGCTGGCGACCGGGGTGCGCCATCGCGGATGCACCCGCGCCAAGGCGCGGAAGAACACGCCATCTTCCGCCATGGCGTAATAGACGCGCGCTCCGCTCATGATGCAGCTTGCCATGGCGCCAAAACATGACACGGCAATCATCAGCGCCAGCCAGCGTCCCACCGAGCCGGAAAACATGCTTACGGCAGCGCTTTGCGCCACCGCAGTTTCCGCCGCGATTCCGCTCATCGGCAGCGCGTAAAGATAAACGGCGTTAATCGCCAGATAAATCACTCCTACAAGCAGCAGGCCGAGAATCAGCGAGCGCGGCAGATTGCGCTGCGGCTGCTTCACTTCTCCAGCAACCCAGGTGATATAAACCCATCCGTCATATGCCCAGAACACCGCGATCAGCGCCACGCCGATCCCGGCCAGCATTCCGGGATTTCCCGAGGAGGAGACCGGCAGGGCGGCGGAGTAATGCCCCCACGATCCCTTGCCCAGCGCGAGACCCAGCAGTACGAATGCGGCGATGGCTGCGAATTTGGTCCAGGTGGCAAGGTTCTGCAAAATCGCCCCGCTGCGCACGCCGAAGATATTGATGAGCGTCTGCAAAGCTATGGCGGCGATCGCCACCAGATGGCCGCGCGTAAGAGTGAAATGGCCCAGGCTGGCCAGAGCGCGGTCTGCCGACAAAGCAGGAAACATGCTTCCGATGTAAAGCGAGAACCCGGCGGCGAGCGCGGCAATCGTTCCACCAATGCTCACGGTGAAGATCATCCAGCCGTATAGGAAAGCCACGAATTCGCCATAGGCCTCGCGCATGTAGATGTACTGCCCGCCCGCGTTGGGGAACATGGCGCCCATTTCGGCAAAGGCAAATGCAGCAGGCAAGGTGATGAGCAGTCCCAGCGCCCAGACGCTCAGAAAGAGCCAGGGCGCGCGAGTGTTTAATGCAACGTCTTGCGCGGTGAGAAAAATGCCTGAGCCGATGATCCCGCCGGCCAGCAGCAGAATGGAATCAAGCAGTGATAGCTTGCGAACGAGCTTTGCAGGTTGGGCCGGCTGCTCCAAGGTG
>JAICYU010000304.1 GCA_025934025.1 Terriglobales bacterium | reverse complement strand
TGCGGTAAGCATAGTGCGCAGGAGGCTCTGGTGTTGGTAGAGCGCGGTGGATTTGTAACCTCTTTTCACTTTTGGTCCAACCACTACCGTGGCAACGTGTCCGCCGCCATGCGTGGTGTCGCCGCTGTAGGCTTCATCAAATACAACGATCAGCAGACCATCTTTCTGGAATTCCGCACTGCTGACGATCGGCGCAATGTTCTTCTTGAGCCACGAGTCCGCCGCGGCCAGCTTCTGGTTCAGCGTGCAGGTCGTCATTCCAGACGGGCAATCGTGGGCGTTGTCGTGCATATTGGGCACGATGAACGCGTAATCCGGAAGGTTCCCGCTTGCCAGGTCTGTCGCCAAATGCGTGAACGGGACCAGGTTCAGCTTCTGCACGCTGCTGTTCCTCACATCGGAGAAGAATGACAGCGGGTTGTGATGGCGCGAGTACGGATAAACATCTCCGCCTGTATAACCGACCGAGGGAAGGCTCTCCGCATAGCTCTTCCAGGTCTTGCCTGCGGTGAGCAGATGGCGCACCACGTTGTCCGCTGAAATCGTGCTGGAGTAGCCGTCACTGTTGGTGATGATCTGCCCCGTAGTCATTTCCAGATAGTTGCCGATGGAAGGGTGCGTGTTTGCGTAGTACTGCGTCGCCAGGCTGTATTGCGAGGCCAGGCTGTTCAAGTACGGCATGGACGAGTTTCCGATCACGCTGGAATAACTGGTGTTTTCTTCCACCACCACGAAAACGTGACTTGATGACTGGACTTGCGCGCTCAAAATCGCGGGCGCAACCAGCAGGCACACAGAGAGAAGCAATTTCTTCAAACTAAACTCCAGGGGGATTTTTTTGTTTGTCGAGTCTGAGAGACTAAAGACGCTTCTACTCTGGCTATATCGAGGAAGAGGCTTATTCTCGTTGCAGAAATGGGCCTGTGATTGTCCGGAATTCACCTGAAGTTCAGCAGAAATTGCGCAGTTTTGCTCTAAGGGACTTGAGCTATTTTTCCTTCACATTCTCTTTAACCTGTTCATTCCAAACCCGCGCAATTGCCAGCCACGCGGACTGGCGTAAGATACTCCGCTTAGGATTTCCCAAGCCATTTATGCCCATGAGAAAAAACGTTCGTTCCGCGTTCCGATATTTCGCACTCGCGATTCTTCCTGTTGCATTTTCGATCTCGGCCTTTGGCCAGTCGTTCAGCCTGGAGCAGGTCATGGGCTCGCCATTTCCGTCAGAGCTCACCGCGGCGAAGAACGGACCGCGCATTGCCTGGCTGTTTGACGCTCGCGGAGAGCGCAATATCTGGGTGGCTGACGGACCTGATTTCGCCCACACCGCCCGGCAGATTACGCACTATGCCGGCGACGATGGCCAGCCCATTGCCGGCCTGCGTCTCACGCCTGACGGCAAGACTGCGGTCTACGCGCGCGGCAGCGAGCTCAACGAGCAGGGAGACTCCGCCGATCCCACGCACAACGTCCAGCAACCCAAGCAGCAGGTATGGGCGAAAGATGTGGATTCCAGCGATCCGCCACGCTTGCTCGGCGACATGGGTTGTCCGGAAGAAGATTGCGAGGACATAGAAGTTTCTCCTGACGGCAAATGGGCCGTCTGGGCGGCCCGGAAAAAGCTCTGGATCGCCGGCATTGACGGCAAACAGCAAGGCAAGGAACTGGCTTACATTCGCATGGAGGCGGAGCAGCCCAGGTGGTCGCAAGACTCGAAAAGCGTTGCCTTCGTCAGTGAACGCGGCGACCACAGCCTGATTGGCGTGTACGATCTTGGGGCAACAAGTGTGCGCTACCTCCAACCCAGCGTGGACAAAGACAACCTGCCGCGCTGGTCACCTGATGGCAAGCACATCGCTTTTGTGCGCACGCATGGAACCGAGCAGAAAGAGCCGCTCATTCCTATTCGGCCGAATCCGTGGGCGATCTGGATTGCCGACGCAACCACCGGTAACGGCCACGAGCTCTGGCACAGCGGCGCAACGCTGCGCGACTCGCTTCCTGAACTCACCGAGAGCGCGTCTTTCAATTTCGCAGAAGATCGCATCGTTTTTGCTTCGGAGCAGGACGGCCGCAATCATCTTTATTCCATTTCCACTTCCGCCGCGTCAACGTCATCTGCAACTGCCGCTCTGCTCACGCCAGGCGACTTCGACGTTGAAGACGTCATTCTCAGTCCGGACCGAAAATTCCTGGTTTACTCTTCCAACCAGGACGACGTAGACCGCCGCCATCTCTGGCGCGTCCCCGTAGACGGAAGCCAGCGGCAGCAGGCTCTCACGCATGGCGAAACCATCGAATGGCTTCCAACCATCAGCGGCGATGGCAAGAGCATTGTTTGTCTGGGCTCAACCGCAACTTCGCCTGCCATGCCGTATGTGGTCGCATCGCCGGGCCGCGAGATGATTGGCGCTGCTGCTCTACCCAAAGATTTTCCGTCCTCACAATTAGTCACACCGCGTCAAGTCATCTTCAAGAGCGCCGACGGGCTCACGCTGCACGGCCAACTCTTTGTTCCACGGAATGCCGCTGCGGGCGCACGAATGCCGGGACTGGTCTTCATGCATGGAGGCCCCATTCGTCAGATGGTGCTTGGCTTCCACTACATGGACTACTACCACAACGCATACGCGATGAACCAGTTTTTGGCCAGCCGCGGATACGTCGTGCTGTCCGTCAACTACCGGCTGGGAACCATGTATGGCCGCGACTTCCGCGAAGCGCCCAACACGATCTGGCGCGGCGCCGCCGAATACAAAGACGTTGTGGCGGCAGGGAAGTACTTGCAGTTGCTGCCTAATGTGGCGCCGCAAAAAATCGGACTGTGGGGCGGCTCGTACGGTGGCTTCCTCACCGCCATGGGGCTGGCCGAAAACTCTGATGTCTTCAAAGCCGGCGTGGACTTCCACGGCGTTCACGACTGGTCAGTATTTCTCACGCAGCGGCCCTATTTCGGCAATCTCGCGCTGCGGCCGCCCGATGCTGACGCCGCCATTAAGCTGGCCTGGGAGTCATCGCCGGACGCTCATCTCGCCACCTGGAAATCTCCCGTGCTGCTGATTCAAGGTGATGACGACCGCAACGTGCCCTTCGAGCAAACCGTGGACCTGGCGCAGCGCCTGCGCGATCACCATATTCCATTCGAGCAGCTTGTCTTTCCCGACGAAATTCACGGATTTCTTATGTGGAAGAGCTGGATCGCCGGCTATCAGGCAGCGGCAGA
>JAICYU010000351.1 GCA_025934025.1 Terriglobales bacterium | reverse complement strand
TTGAATCGAGGGCGGGAAGGGTGCCAAAAGTAACCCTTGAGTATCGGATTTTCACGGACTTGCGGCGGCACTTTGTGGCAGAATCGGCACATGTCTGCCAGGGAAAGCGGAATGTGGATGTTCAAACTGGGCCGCTGGGGTCTGTTGGGCTGCTCAGTGCTGAGCCTTGCGCTGATGCTCAAGCGTCCGGCGGCTGTCGCCCAGCCACTGCCTCCCAGCGCAGTGCAGCAGAACGCAGAACAGTTTCAGGCCAAATGGGCCGAGTTGGAGCAAGCCACCCAGCGCGGCGAGGCTGCGGAAGCGCACTTCTCGGCTGAAGAAATTAACGCCGCGTTTCAGCAATCGGCGGAAGCGGAGGCACCTGGCGCTTCCGGAGCGGAGATCAATCCCGGCCAGATCAAGCCTGCCCAAGTGTCCTTTGCAGGCGACCATGTAACCGGACAATTTGTGGCGAATCTGCGCGGAAAAGATGTTTACGTCACCGTTTCCGGAAAACTCGGAACTGCTGATGGCTACGTCACCTTCACGCCCACGGAGATGAAGGTGGGCGACTTACCCGTTCCTGTCAGCCTGGTGAACCCGCAACTGCAAGCTCGGCTCACGCAGCCGGAAATCCGCGAGAAGCTTAAGCTTCCTGAGCATGTCGCCGCTGTGCGCCTGGAAGGCGGCCAGCTCGTGGTCGAAGAAAAGTAGCAGCCATTACCGTAGCTCTCGCCTGTTGCCTTCCCGGTACTAGGTCAAACGTAATCAAGGCCCCGGTTGAAGGCAGCAACTAATCCGTGAACTCGGGTTAGTATCCGCAGAGCAGCTTCTCACCCGCGAAGCTCCAAAGGAGAGAGTTCACACATGCGACGACATTTGGCATATTTTTTGGCGTTGGCGCTGCTAGCTATGGGCTCAGCCGCGTTCGCCCAGAGCAACGCTTCTGACCAGCATCAGGACCGCAAAGACCTGCGCAAAGATCACCGCGACGTGCGCAACGATCGCCGCGATGTTCGCCAGGACCGGCGCGATGTGCGCAATGACCGAACTGACGCCCGGCAGGACCGGCGTGACGTTCGGCACGATCAGCGCGACATCGCAAAAGACCGCCGCGAACTTCATCAGGACGTGAAGAATGGCAATCACGCCGCCGCGGCCAAAGAGCGTCGCGACATCCGCAAAGACGCACGCGATGTCCACCAAGACCGGCATGATGTTCGGGCCGACCGGCGCGACATTCACCGCGACGAACGCGATATTCATCACGATCGCAAAGATGTGCGGCACGACCGGCGCGATATCCGGCATGATCGCCGCGACCTGCGCAAGGACAAAGGCAAGCAGTCATAGATTCTTTCGGAAGAGATCAGGCCCCGGACAAGCGCCGGGGCGTTTCATTGTAGCGCGACCGCGGTTTATACTTCTTGAACTTCGTGGACCTTGCTATGCGCCCATTCTTCTTTGTTTTCCTTCTGCTCTGCTCCGTGGTTCCTATCATCGGCCAACAGTCATCGTTGCCGCCTGATCTCACCCGACGCATCGAACGCCAGGTGCGCGCCTATGCTGAAGCGCCCCCGGAGGCGACGATCACCATCGGGGATCGCACTGCAAGCCACTTCAACGGGTATGACAACTTGCCCGTAATGATTGAGGCCAATGGTGTGCGCAAAACAGTGAACTTCCTGCTGGCAAAGGATGGAAGCAAATTGGTGTATCTGACGGAACTGGATCTGAAGGAAGATCCTTACGCCAAGAACATGAGCCGCCTTGATATCAGCGGTCGTCCTTTTCGCGGGCCGGAGAATGCGCCGGCAACCGTGGTGGTATTCGATGATTTCGAGTGCCCGTTCTGCGCTCGCATGTACGTGACATTGATCAATGAGGCGATGAACCGGTACCGCGGCCGCGTCAAGGTGGTGATGAAAGATTTTCCTCTGGTTGAGGCGCATCCCTGGGCCATGCGAGCGGCGGTGGACGCTCATTGTCTGGCAGACCAGTCGTTACCCGCCTACTGGGATTTTTCTGATTACGTTCA
>JAICYU010000305.1 GCA_025934025.1 Terriglobales bacterium | reverse complement strand
CAACCGCGACATGAAGCAAACGATGTACCTGCACCGCTCGTGCAAGCCTCTTGAACTGGTACAGCTCGATCCCACTCCGCCCGTTCCCCGAGCCGTGCAACTTCCGATGAATTTTGCGGCCGAATGTGAGGGTGTCTGTGGCGTCTAGCCGACCAGACTTGCCTCGATTTATCACAACCTGAAAGCAGGAAATGATCGTGAAGGGCTGGATTCGTAAATGGAGTGTGCCTGCATCATCCGGTGGCACGTGGACGGTTAGCCTGAAACATGATGGAACCAAACGGTTGTTCCTGTCCGGCATGGAAATTTGCTAAAGCTCCGAAACCGGACTGCCACCATATCGCATTCATCAAAGCCAATCCCTCTTATGGCGAACAGGCATTCAAGCAAATTGTCTTAGCCAATGTTCGTGAGGTCACGGTTCGGGATGATGGCGTCCTGCTCACACCGCTGATTGCTTTCAACGATCTTCATTTCAGTTGACCATCGCTTGTGATTTGGCGCGACTCGGCACCAGCCCGTCTGACGTTGCGAAGTATCTGCATTCGAACCGCCTGCAGATCGCTCAGGCCTATATTGCCGAGCACGGCAGAAAGATTTACGGCCCTTGGAGCGAACAGAACCATCGGCACGATGGCTGTGTGATCGTATGGAAGTGGTCAGCCCGGCCGGACCTGCCCCACAAGTAAGAGCGACAACAACAACATCAAGAGAGAGGAGGCCGACGTGTGCGAAGAGAACTGCCAACCCGAGTCTCTCTCGTCCGGTCTTCCAGTCATTCCATTGCCGGTTGCTCTGTATGTGTCCGATGGAATGATCTTTGAGCTTTATGACGGCGGACGGCCCCGCCGAAAACACGTAATTCGATGGGAACGATTACAGACCGTCGACCAGCCCGAGGTGACAAAGTGAGCACAACAACTTCAATTACGGCCAAAGTACACCAGGGGATTCTCTCAAAAGCGGATCGCCTGTTTAGAAACGACGATGCCGGAGTCTGGATAGAACTCCTCCAGAACGCCCGGCGCGCCGGCGCTACACGAGTGGACGTCAGCATTGAGGAGAATCAAACCCGACCCGGCACCTGCAACATCATGATTCACGATAATGGCGCCGGCATCTCCGATTTTCAGACGCTTTTGAACCTGGGCGGATCCGGCTGGGATGGAGAAACACAAATAAAGGAAGATCCTGCGGGTATGGGATTCTTCGCCTTGTGCCGTTCCGAAGTTCACGTGCATAGCGGTAATAAGGTTATAGATCTTTCTCCAGCCGTCTTTCTGGGCAAGGGCGCGGCCCAGATGCATGAAGTCGCCGACACAGTTCCGGGGACGCGAATTTGCTTTACACGAGACTCTTCGAAGGCCGCTCTCATATCTTCGCTTCAACAAGTCTGTGAATTCTGCCCTACAGCCGTGTTTCTAAGCGGGGAGCAGATTACTGAGCATGACTTTCTTGATGGCGCTCTCTATCGCGAAGTGATCGATGGGATTGAAGTGGGATTTGCCACCTCGTTCACTCAGGGATGGAGCGCCTATCACGATAAGAACTGGAATTTCTACGGTTCGCGGCTTGAATATCCCTGGCCGGGCATCGAGGGCTTCTTCCCGCCTTACCAGGTCTCGCCAGCATCGCTTTCTGCACGTTTCAATGTGTTTGAGACAAGCCGGGTGAAGCTTCAGCTCCCTGACCGGCGAGCCATCATCGAGGACGAGTTCCTGAAGGCATTCCTCAGAGAAGCTCGCGCCGCTGCGTATGGTTTCTTTCAGAAGCAGGAGCGGCACGCACTTCCTTTCAAAAACTGGCGCGAAGCCAAAGAACTGGGCATCGTGCTACCGGAATCCGCTCGTCTGCTGTACACGTGGCACGCAACGCCGCCCGATGACGGAATCGAACCCTTGTTTGGTTATCCCGAGCGAAAGCTGCTGAGCAATTGCAACGGAGTCATGCTGGTCGCCAATGATGTGCCTGATGAGCACACCATCGAAGGCGCCCTCAACTCCGGGGCGTCGCTGCCGAATCGACTGTACAAGGCGGAGCCGCAATTCGCAGGCTATGCCTGGTACGACTCATTGCCGAAGATCACAGATAGCGTAGTTGTTCTCGACGGCATTCCGTATGAGGAGTGGCGCAAAGGTTCGCACGAACGACCACAGCAAATTGACCTGAAGCTGACAGTTGAAGACCCGGCTGGAAGCTCTCACGAGATTCGATTGCCGGCGTTGATTCATGTCGAGTCGTCATCCGATGAGTGCGAATTCGTGGCAGTGAAACAGAGCACATGGGACAACGACGATATGGCCGGGCCGTTTCCGGTCGTCGATTTCCTCGTCAATGCTACCTTTCTGGCTTCTGACGACTGGGGAGAAGCGGACAGTTGGGACACCCAGCATGATGCTTACGAGGAAGATATCGAGCGTCATGTCAATGCTTACTTCCGCGGTCCACGGGCTACGCTGTTGGCAATCCTGCGCAAAGCCATTGAATGGGAAGCCGACCATCTCGCGACACAATTAAATGTCGGCGAGATCCGATTCACTCGAAAATCCGAGCACGATTGGCATGTCGAACTGATTGACTCGCAACCATCGGCGCTGCGTGAATCGTAGCGAAAGCCATGGCCGTCCCTTTCTGCTCCGCTCGTAATCCAGAGTCGCTAGTTTTGGCGTAGAGGTGTTTCATGTCACTCAGGATCCGATTTCGTTTTGACGGAAAGTGCGGTATACACCCGCGCTATAACCCCGAAACAGACGGACGACCGCAGAATGCAAGCTGCCAAGGATGTGACGGCCTATATGTGATCCACCTGTACACGCGGATTGCTAGGAAGAAAGCTGGGAAGGCGGAAGGTCTGATTGTGCGCCCAACGCAGTCAAATCTTAAAAGCGAGACCGAGTTCGGCGATCAAAAACAATCTTCAGGCGGCATTGCAGATTACACAGGATCTGAATAATCGAAGGTAGACGGGGCGTGGCTTCTCCTTCACCCAATTCTCGATAAGCTTCATTCTCGTGATTGCGGGGTCCATGTTGTTTGTGCCTGAGAATCCGAGTCAGGAGTGATGTATTGTTCGCTGCCTTCGATGCGCCCGCTTTGGCGTTCGTAACTGACAAGTGCCATCAGTAGGAGTGGCATCACGTTGATTAGAACGAAGTATGCGGAAGTGAAATGAACACGTCCCGACCTCCACCAGCCGATGTGACCATTGAACCAGGGT
>JAICYU010000093.1 GCA_025934025.1 Terriglobales bacterium | reverse complement strand
TCCATGGGCGCAATCACGATTGAGGCCGCGCTAGTGGCAATCTTCCATAACGCAGTGGCGCGCTCTTCCTGGATCTCCGGGTGCGGCGACATGTTCTCAAAGGGAAGCACGTCGTAAGCCGGCAGCTTGACCACGGATTGCGGATTGCACGCGCCGGTGAGCTCGCAGAATGATTGCACCTGGGCAAACAGCCCCTCGGCGGCGCGATTCGCGGCTGTGATGATGATGAGAGGCCGCCCGGCTGCGCGCTCAAGATACGGAATCAGAAGGGACTTGGCGGTGGGAACCAGGCCAGAGAGACGGATGCGCCCCGCGGAGGAAGCTGCCTCCCCCCTACGCTGTTTAAGATAAGCGGCCGCCTGTCGGAATCCAGAGCTCTTTTCCACGTCCGCCAGGACTTCGCGGACGAACGGCAGGATCACAATTCCATTTTACATTGGCCGGTAAAACCTGACCGCTGATGAACCTGATGAGGCTGATTTATATTGAACACCAGAGCAGTCCGAGAGGCAGCCGCCAAGTTCACACATGTGTCAGCCAGTCGAGTCCTGCGGAGTGAACGCGCGGCGGTCGCGCTACTTGGAAGTGCTTTACATCGCGAGCAAAACATTAACTCGAAGCAGTCGAAGAAATTTTGAGATTCGCTTCCCCAAAAGCCAGCAAGGAGAACGCCCATGCCAACGCAAGCTGAAAAGGGAATTACATTTCGCGCGTTGCACCAGCGTAAGAGAGCATTCATTATTCCCAATCCGTGGGACGTTGGGTCAGCCCGGCTGCTGGCGCACATGGGATTTGAAGCGCTTGCCACCACCAGCATGGGCTATGCCTTCTCCGTGGGCAAGACGGACGGCGCCGTGGGAAGCGACGGGATGATTGCACACGTAGGAGAAATGGCCGCAGGCACAGATCTGCCGGTGAGTGCCGATCTTGAAAACTGCTATGCCGACGAACCGGAGGCAGCGGCCGAAACCATCAAGCTCGCGGCAGCCGCGGGAGTGGTGGGCGGTTCCATTGAAGATGCCACGGGCCGTCCGGAGCAGCCGATCTATGAATTCGGGCAGGCAGTGGACCGTGTGCGCGCGGCCGTGGCGGTGGCGCGTTCGCTGCCTTTCACCTTCACGCTGACGGCGCGAGCGGAAAATTATCTGCATGGCCGGCCCGATCTCAAAGACACCATCAAGCGTCTGCAGGCTTTTCAGGAAGCGGGCGCTGACGTTCTGTATGCGCCGGGGCTGCGCAACAAAGAAGACATTGCCGCGGTGCTGGGCTCGGTGGACCGTCCCGTGAACGTGCTGATGGGACTGCAAGGAGTGTTGCTAAGCTTGGACGAACTCTCAGCGTTGGGAGCCAGGCGGATCAGCGTGGGAAGTGCGCTGCAGCGGACCGCACTGGGAGCCTTCCTGCGCGCCGCACGGGAGATGCGGGAAAAAGGAACGTTTACCTTTGCCAACGAGGCGGCGAATCCCAAGGAGATCAAAGAGGTGTTTCGATCGCGGGCAGCGTAAGACCTTACCGCTGATGAACGATGATACCGCTGATTTATATTGAACCCAATCATATCTGCTGCTACTGGTTCCCAATCGAGCTGCTCATCACAAATCTGACTCCGATTGCTAGTGCAACAACGCTCAAGGCAATTCCTGCCCCGATGTTGGCGATTGGAAAAGTCCAGAAGATGTAGGCAGGAAAGGTGAGCGGAGAGACGTCAAGGTGGAACTTCCGAATCAGCAGAAAATTAACGAGTTTGATCGCGAGAATTCCCAGTGGGACGCACAGCCCTGAGACGAGCGTCCGAATCGAGATGGAGAGCACGGCAGCGGTCAAAGCTCCAGGAATGCTGATGTGAAACTTCCGGGAAAGATGAAGCGGAGCTCTATTCATTGCTGAGGTTCCTCAGAATTCACCAGAGGCTCCTTTTCATTTGTGTCCGCCCGCAAATAGAGCCAGTAAAACAGTGCCCCTGCCGCAATCAGGTAAAGCAAAACAGAAATCAGAGGCAGAGTTACGTTCCACCACGGAAACACTCGCGGCTCAGATGGGAAAAGATTGCCGCGGTCATGCTTTTCCCCAACATAGAAGGCCAGCAACTGCACCACGAAACTCGCAATCCCAGCAACCACCTGGGCCAACAGAAAGCCAATTGTGATCGCACCAATGTATTCGCTTGAAAGGACGTTTCGGATTTTTCGCAACACGAATTCTGCCTCGGGGAAGCGTGGATAATACATTGCCGCTCGAGACGCATTCAAGCACTAACTCACGCCAGCTTGAGAGTGGCGGGTACAATATTCGGGCGTGCCTTCCAAGAACAGAGAACGCAGCCGCCAACTCCACGCTCGCGCCAGCAAGGTGATACCCGGCGGGGTGAACTCGCCCGTGCGCGCTTTCAAGGCGGTCGGGTGCGATCCGCCCTATATCGTGCGCGGCAGCGGTTCGCGCATCTGGGACGCGGACGGGCAGGAATACATTGACTACGTCGGCTCGTGGGGGCCGCTGATTCTGGGCCATGCTTTTCCGGCGTTGGTGGAGGCCGTGGAGAAAGCCAACCGCGACGGCGCAAGCTTCGGCGCCTGCACTCCGGTGGAAGCGGAGATTGCGGAAGAAGTGATCGCCGCGTTTCCTTCCATCGAGAAGGTGCGGTTTGTCAGCTCGGGGACTGAAGCCACGATGTCCGCCATTCGGCTGGCACGCGCATTTACTAACCGCAAGTACATCGTCAAGTTTGAAGGGTGCTACCACGGCCATGCCGATTCGCTGCTGGTGAAGGCCGGTTCAGGAGTGGCCACGCTGGGCATTCCCGGTTCGGCCGGCGTGTTGCCGGAACAGGCGGAGTTCACTCTCGCGTTGCCGTACAACAATCAGAGAGCTGTGGAAGAAGCGTTCGCAAAGTTTCCCGGCCAGATTGCCTGTGTCATTGTGGAACCGGTGGTCGGAAACATGGGGTGTGTGCCGCCACGCGAGGGCTATCTGAAATTCCTGCGGACCATCACGGCCGAGCATGATGCGGTGTTGATCTTCGACGAAGTCATGACGGGTTTCCGGCTGGCATTCGGCGGGGCGCAGGAGCTGTACAAGATCAAGCCTGATCTGACCACGCTGGGAAAGATCATCGGTGGAGGCCTGCCGGTGGGAGCTTACGGGGGCCGCATTGAGATCATGGACATGGTTGCGCCCGTGGGCCCGGTGTATCAGGCGGGGACGCTCTCCGGCAATCCGCTGGCCATGTCCGCCGGTCTGGCGACGTTGCGCTACTTGCGGACGCATCCTGAAATCTACAAGCAGCTCGACCAACGATCTTTAGCGCTGGTGGAAGGCGTGCTCCAACAGGCGAAAGAACGCGACGTGCCGCTGTCCGCCAACCGGGTGGGCTCCATGTTCACATGGTTTTTCCAGCCCGGCCCCGCGCCCCACGATTGGGACACCGCTGCAAAATCAGATACGCAGGCTTTCGCAAAATTCCATCGCGCCATGCTGGACCACGGGATCTATCTGCCGCCTTCGCAGTTTGAGGCCATGTTTCTGAGCGCAGCCCACAGCGAAGAAGACATTCAGCGGACGATTGAAGCGGCGAAACGAGCGTTTGCGTGAACTGTCCTTCGGAAATCGCTAGAACGGGTCGCTGGGGAAATCTTTGACTATTGACAGAGCATGGCAGCGTATATTCCATCGCGCCGAGCGACGAAGGTGGATCCTACGGTTGCGCTAAATACAGGAATGAGAACGCGAATTCGTTAAATTCCTACTGCTCCGTAGTCTGTTCCGGTATCGGTATCGCGGACGCGTTCTCTTTCATAGGCGCGATAAGGATTGCGAGGAAGGCCGAGCCGCTTTCTGCGCAGTTCAAATCCGGCATAAAGACCGCCGGCCAGCACCGCAGCCGTAAGCGTCGAGAGCGCAAGAATGCGTTGTGGGCTTGCGAACCAAGATCGCGAGGCATGCGAGAGGCTGACGGCAGCCCGCGCAGGAAGCCCCAGAGCCTTGCGAAAATCTTTCAGCGATTCTTCTCCTCCGCGCTCCAGAGCGCGGTACGAGTACAGCGCGGCATGGGAGAACGGCATGGTGAGGTCCTGGCCGCCATGCACGATGGCGTGGGCAACTCCGCGCGCGCGCTGCACTTCCAGCAGCTCCTCAATGGCGGACTGGATCGCCGCTGGCCGCGTCCACATGGAGCGAAAGGACACGCGCCCGGACTTGTCAATCAGAAACGCGGGATTGGGCAGCCGCGAATACTTGCGGTGAATGGCGCCGCGGACATCATCCACCAGCACGGGCATCTCGATATTTTCTTCGTCGCGGAGCACCTGGGCCGCTTCCACTTTTTCTGATTGCGAGCGGTGGGCGCCAATGCGCTCTCCCGGATGCGCTTCACGGATGTAAGCGAAAAGAAATTCGATGTCATCGCCACGAAAGTGATCGTAAAGCTGGTTGATTGGTCCAATAGCGCTAGCGGTCATGGGGCAGGTGGCGGAGCCAAACAGCAGAAGCACGTTCTTCTTATTTTGAAAATCGCTCAACCGCAGCATCTCGCCTTCAAGTGTTTCGGCCTTGAAGTCCGGAGCGCGCTCACCGGGCTGCGGACCGGCAAAAGGCATGTGGTCAAGTTCCTGAAGCAGTTGACGCGAAAAATGTTCGTAATTATAGGCGCCGAATCCCAGCATCGCGGTTTCTGTTCCTGTCTCCTGCCTTAATTATGCTACGCCTTCTGGGGTTCAACGTGAGTGAAGCGTAAAAGAGGGCAGTCACCAATTCGATGCCTCACCCCCGCGGTCTGTTTTCCGCAGACGTTTCATCGAGCAGCGATGAAGCCGGTTATCAGATAAAATGGTCGCTCTTGAAGTTGGAGGATTGATGCCCGCATTGAAGACAGGCGACGCTGCTCCGGACTTTGAACTTGCCGCCGTTACAGGCAAGCAGAGGCATAAATTCAAGCTGAGCGAGTTCCGCGGCAGCAAAAACGTGGTGATCGCGTTTTATCCGCTGGACTGGAGCCCCACTTGAACCAATGAGATGTCGGCATACGGCAGATACCTGCCGAAATTTGCCGGCGCAGACGCCCAGGTCGTGGGCGTCAGTACTGACTCGATCTACAGCCATATTGCGTGGCAGGAAAAATCCATCGGCTGGCAGGAGTACCCGCTGGCCAGCGACTACTGGCCCCATGGCGGCACGGCCCAGAAGTACGGAATCCTGCGCGAAGGCGAGCCGCTGCCGGGCATCAACGAACGCGCCATCTTCATTGTGGATAAAGACGGGAAAATTGCTTTCGCGAAAACGTACGAACTGGGGCAGGAGCCGGATTACGAAGAGCTGGTGTCAGCCCTGGAAAAAGTGAACGCAAGATCGTCGGCGGCGTAAAAAGATAAGAAGTCAGGCGCAGGCTTAACCACCTGCGCCTATTCTGCTGAGTTCTAGCTGGCCTTCTTGCGGTGTTTGGCGGTATGAGCCGCTTTGGCGGGAGCCGCCGGCCCCACCTTCTGCTTCATGTTCTCAATCTCCTGGCCCAGCTTGTCCATGTCAGTAACTTCAACAAACGGTGTGGGACCGTTGGCGCGGCCGATCACAAAAACCGTTGGAGTGTGAACCAGCCCGGCTTTCTCCCCGAGCGACCGGTCAGCCTCGATCTTTTCCTTCAGCTTGCCCTCGGGATCCACAGCGAACGGTAACGGCGTTTGGTGCTCGTCGCCGAATTTCTGCACGTAATCGTGAAGGTTCTGCATCGTGATATTGGGCTGGTTCTCGTAGATGTAGCCGCGGAAATCGTCTCCCAGCTTCTGGGACTTGGTATCAAAGTAGCGCGCGTCCACGGCCGCTTCCAGCGACCATGGATGCTGCCGCAAAGGAAAGTCATAGAGCATCACCGGCACGTGCTGCGAGTTGGCCGTCTCCCATACCATCGGGTAGGCTTTAGCGCATGAAGGACACTCGAGGTCCTCAAAAACAACCACGGCTACTTGCGCTCCGGCGGGCGGCTTCAGAGAAGATGCGTCAGCGGCAAAGGCGGAGGCGCCAGATAAAACCAGCGCGATAATTGCGGGCCAAACGGGTTTTAATTTCATTCCAACTCCAGTAAGAATTGCGTAAGAACTTAACTGCTCTTTCTGTGGGGCTTGCGGGCCCCATTCTTCGCCGGACCAGATGATCCTGCTTTCTTCTGCATGTCTTCAATGATCTGGCTGAGCTGGTCGCGGTCCACCACTTCGACAAATGGCGTGGCGGTGCTGCCTTTGCCGATCACAAAAATCGTGGGCGTATGCTCCAGTCCCATGCGCTGCCCAAGGTTGAAGTCTGCCTGGACTTTCTCCTTCAGCTTGCCTTCCGGATCAATGGCAAACGGCAGCGGGACATTGTTGTCGTCAGCGAACTTCTGCACCCACTGGCGCAGGTTGTCAGGCGTGATGCTGGGCTGGTTCTGGTAGATGTACCCGCGAAAATCATCGCCCACCTTCTGCGACTTGGTATCAAAGTAGCGGGCGAAGACGGCGGCGTCAAACGACCAATTGTGCATCGGCAAGGGGAAATCGTGCAGGACCACCGGGACTTTATGTGCTTTGGCGGCTTCCCAGACTACTGGATAAGCGCGGGCGCAATCCGGACATTGCAGGTCTTCAAACACAACAATGGCGACGTTTGCGCCCGGCGGAGGCTTGAGGTTGGAGGCGTCCGCGGCGAATGCAGCCGCTGACAGCGCCATGAGAGCGATAAAAACAAAGATATTCCTGGTGCGTTCCATAAAACGAAGTGCCTGCTTATTCGGCTGAGAGCCTGCTTAAATTTTAACCCTAATGCGAGCGGAAAGACGCTGGAGAGTTACCTTGGTTTCCGCTCCATGGCCGTCACCTCCACCAACTTCTTGCCCTCTAAAGAATATTTCTCCAGCAGCGCGCGCGTGGCCTGCACGGTGAAAATGCGGTCAGTTCCGAATTTAAGGTGGCTGCCATCGTGCAGCAGGACGATCTCTCCCTGCGGCCGGCGGCGGGCTGCCATGCTGCGGGCGATGTTCTGCGCGATCTGCGCGGAAGAAGCTGCCTTCCAGTCGTATGCGGTAACGGACCACATCACCGGCTCCAAGCCAAGCCTTCGCGCCACGCGCAAGACAGCCGGACGGCGGCCACCGAAGGGCGGACGAAACAGCCTAACTCTCGTCCCGATGGCTTCCTCAATTGCCCGGCTGCACTGCTCCAGTTCCTGCCGCAGTCGTCTTTCGGAAACAAAGATCAGGTTGGGATGGCTCTCAGTGTGGTTCCCGATGGCGTGTCCGGCCGCGTGAATGGCGCGGACGATGTCCGGACGCTGGCGAACGTATTTCCCAATCAGGAAGAACGTCGCATGGGCCTGGCGCTTCTCCAGCAATTCCAGCAGATGCAGCGTGTGCGGATCGTTGGGGCCATCGTCAAAGGTGAGGGCGAGTTGGGCGGGATCGCTGCCATGCGTGAGGGTGCGGCCGTAGAGCTGCACTTGCGGCGCCATGGTGGCGTATCCGGCATAACTTGCGGCGGCAGCGGAAGCGACGGCGGTGAGAAAACCGAGCAAACTCGAATTTTAAATTTCAAATCTTAAATTTCAAATTTTCATGAAAGCTCGGCCTTAGCAGACGTTTACTGATTCCTCAATTGCCAGCGAAGCGATTGCGGGATATTCTGCGGCTCGTGGCCAATCTCTTTGAACCTCCCCGTTACATTGCTGTGGAAGGGCCAATCCGCGTAGGCAAGAGCACGCTGGCCAATATTATTGCCGACCGGCTGAATGCGCAGCGGGTGATCGAGCCGGAGCACAACCCTTTTTTGCGCGAATTTTACGAAGGCGAGCGCGGCGCGGCTTTTCAGGCGCAATTTGCATTCATGGTCCGCCGCTTCGAGCAGTTGCAGAGCGTGGAGGCGGGCCCAGCGTCACGCAAAGCCGTGGTAGCGGACTACATCTTTGAGAAAGACAAGATTTTCGCTTACATCAATCTCAACGATTCGGAACTGGAAATTTACAACCGCTACTACCATCATTTCCGCGAGCAGTTACCGGACCCCGATCTGGTGATCTACCTTCAGGCCTCGCCGGAGGTGCTGAAAAAGCGCCTGCGCAAGAAGAATGCGCCCAGCGAGCACGCGGTGAGCGAAGACTACATTGAGGAAGTGGTAAAGGCCTACGAGCACTTCTTTTTTCACTACTCCGGCTCTGACTTGCTGGTGGTGAATACCAACGACATTGATTTCGTGGAGCGCCACTCTGATCTGCAGGAACTGTTGCGCCGCGTGAGCGAGCCGATCCGGGGAACGCAGTACTTTCTGCCGCTGGGGTCAGCGGGCAGTGTTGGGGTGTGAAAAAATCGGGAGGCCGGTGATCGCGCGTGATCGGATGATCTGCGCTCGTGTGTCGCGATCAGTGTTCATATTCGGAACGCTAAAACAATGCTGCTCTCTTAGGGATTTTTCTTTGGCGCTTTCTCGTTGAGTTCTTGAAGCGCCTCGAGTTCGGGCAGAACATTCAGGTCCTTCCGCCTACCAGCGGCGCGCTTGGAGCGAATCAACTCTTCGAGAGAAGCGACGCGGTAGGAACGGCCCTCGAGTTCCACTGAATCGGCGCTTTTATGGAGGTTGGAATATCCTCCTACGCCAGACAATTCTCCTAGCAAATCCAAATCTCCCGCGTCCGTCTCCAAAGTAAAGTTCATACCTTGCTTCAAGGTGTGCTGGTCGAGTACGAAGGGCATGCCATCGGGAGCGCCACGTAGCCTGGGATGAAGCGGGGCCAGCGCCCCCGCCAGTCGCTGCAAGTTCTCCGAGGTGCGCTCGTAGCAAATGTCCAGGTCCTGCGTGAGATATGTTGATCCTTGAAGAGTGGCTGCGTAGCCGCCGACGACAACGAAGCTTACTTTGGCATCGGAGAGGACATTGAGGAGGCGCGCTAATTTCTTCTTCATCGTCGAGCCAGAGCTGCTTTCCTAAGCTCTTCTACGAACTCCAGCGCGGCTTCCATGGCTTCAGCCCGCTCGGTGGGTGTCTGTTTGAGGGCGCGCAGATTCAGAGTGAGGTCCACTCCGTACTCCTTGGCAGCCTCAATCTTGCTGCCGGGAGGAGGATTCTGCACCAGGTCCCAAAGCCTCTGTTGCTCTTCCACTGTCATCTCAGCACCATTATAGCCAGCTTAGGCAGCTTCTCTCTGCGCAATCCCGCGTCCGGCTTATTCTGATTTTGTTCGCGTTCCTTCCGCGGATAAACGCCCCCCTTCCTTTGCCCTAGCCAAGGCCAATTGTCGCGACTAAAATACCTTCGCCGGCATCATAATCGGTGACAGGCGGTATCGGGGAACCCCGAACTGCACTGGAGGCAAAATGAGCATCACTTCGTTCAACGGAGGGCAGCCGCAGAGCGCCCGACCGAAAGTTACCACTCTTACCATCCAGGAAAAGAAGCAGCGGCGCGAGCCTATCACCTGCCTGACTGCTTACGACTACGCAACCTCCCGTCTGGTGGACGAAGCCGGAATTGACATGATCCTGGTGGGCGACTCGCTGGCCCAGGTTGTGCTCGGCTATGAGAACACTCTGCCCGTGACCATGGAAGAAATGCTGCACCACACGCGCGCCGTGCGGAGGGCGGTGAAGCGGGCTCTGGTGATTGCCGACATGCCCTTCGGCTCCTACCACGACGACACGAAAGAGGGCGTGCGCAATGCGGTCCGCTTTGTGAAGGAAGCCGGCGCCGAGGCGGTGAAGCTGGAAGGCGGACAGAAACGCGTGGAACTGGTGGAGCGCGTGCTCGACGCCGAAATTCCCGTGATGGGCCACATCGGCCTCACGCCACAATCGGTGAACAAGATGGGTGGTTTCAAGGTGCAAGGCAAAGATCTGGCCGGAATCGAGCAGCTCATAAAAGACGCGATTGCGCTGGACCGCGCCGGAGTGTTCTCCATTGTGCTGGAAGGAGTGCCGCGCGAAGTGGCCGCCATGATCACCGCCGAAGTCAACGCGCCCACCATCGGCATTGGCGCCGGCCCGGAATGCGATGGCCAGGTGCTGGTGTTTCACGACATCCTGAACCTGACCTTCGCGCCCAAAGCCAAGTTTGTCCGGCGCTACGCCGACGCGGCGGCGCTTATCCGCGGCGCGGTCGAGCAGTTCAAGAGTGACGTTGAAGCCGGGAGCTATCCTTCTGACGAAGAGTCCTACCATCTGCCGCGCGAAACCAAAGCTGAGCTGGAAACGCTGCTGCTGCGCAAAGTAGCTGTGGGCCGTTAGCGTTTGGCTCTTGGTAGCTAGCATTTAGCACTTGCCGACATGGAGCTGATGGACTGAGTTGGACGAGCAGGCCAGCAATTTCCCTGCGCCAAACATTAAATACTAAGTACTCAATGCCAGCTGACTCTTAAGCCAACACGCTCCAGCGCGCGGAAGTGCGGCCCGTTTTGTCAGGCCCTCTCTCGCTTCATAGCTGATTTCCCGACGCATTATGAAAGGGCGCTCCGATCTCCCAATCCCGCTCCGTTCTGATCTGTGTCGTCAGTGTTGATCCAGTGGTGAGCAAGGTTTGACTTTCGCCATATATTCGCTTATAATCCAGAGCTCATATGGCGGAGAACACGCTGGACAACGCATTGAATGGACAGGATGGACCAGGTGGACTGAATGGACATGCGCAGGCGGCCCAACATGGCAAACGTGGGCCGCTTTCCAAAGACGACATCCTCGCCGCGATCGGCCGCGTAGCGCAGGAACTGGGCCGGGCGCCCACGCGTCAGGAGTTCCTGCAGATGGCCGGCATCCATCACGGCAAGGTGACGCAGCACTTTCGCGGATACCGCGCTGCGGTGCGGGCGGCGGGGCTGCTGCCTCATCCGGGCGGCTTGCGGGTTGGGACCACGGCCATGCTGGAAGATTGGGGCGCGCTGGCGCGGCGGCTGGGACGCGTGCCCACCCGCGACGAATACGATGCCCAGGGCCGCTACTCCACCGCCAGCCTGGAAAAGCGCTGCCGCCGGTGGTCAGAGGTGCGCAAGTACTTTCTGCGCTCGCTGGAGCAGGGTGGGCTGGAGTCAAGCTGGCAGGACGTGGCGGAGCTGGTCCGCAACGGGCCGGTGCCCAAGCGTGGCGGCGGGAAGCGCTGGCTGAAGAAGTATGTCGCCGGCGAGCCAGGCACCCTCGCGCCTGACGGAGTCACCATTCTGCCTCCACCGCTGTGGGGCAAGAAGCGCGTCACCGCCACCATGCTGGAACTGGTGTTTGAAGCGGCAAGGGTGAAAGATGGGCCGCCTGCGGATGGTCTGTTGGGTCCATTCCGTCCATCCAGTCCATCCGTCAGCCCACTCGCGCCGGCGCCGCACGATTTTGCTCCATCAGCGATTGGCCTGCGGCAATTGCCGCGCGAGTTCGGATCGCTGGCGCGGCTGGCTGCGGGCGTCCGGCGCGTCTTCCCTGACCGTCCGCTGATGGGCGCGCCTCTGCTGCTGCCCGGTTTGGCGCACGCTCCAGTCAATGAAATGGAAGTGGTGCTGCTGTTCGGCATGCTGGCGGCGCAGCTTGGCTTCATCGTGGAGTCGGTGCGCACAGGCTTTCCTGACTGCGAAGCCCGCCTGGAAGTTGAGCCGGGACGCTGGCAGCGGGTGAAAATCGAGTTCGAGCGCGAGAGCATCAACTTCCGCGACCACAAGCATGACCCCGCCGGCTGCGACATGATCGTCTGCTGGAAACACAACTGGCCGGGATGTCCGGAGCACATCCGCGTGCTGGAACTGGAGAGCGTGGTGAAAGAACTGCTTGCGCATGGCTTTTGATTTGTCATGGTGAGCGAAGCACGAGCGAGGGCAAGAGCTGTCCCTGCCGGTGTTGTCATGGTGAGCGAAGCACGAGCGACGGAGGAGTGAGGGCGGAGTCGAACCATCTATGCATTAGTTGCTTTTGCGTCGTCTAACAACAAATGCATGGATCCCTCGACTGCGCGGTCGCTCGTTCCTCACTCCCGCTCCGCTCGGGATGACAATTCATGCTGGGGCGAGCGCTTTGCAGCCGCACACTTTTTAGGTGTTGTCATGGTGAGCGAAGCACGAGCGACGGAGGAGTGAGGGCGGAGTCGAACCATCTATGCATTAGTTGCTTTTGCGTCGTCTAACAACAAATGCATGGATCCCTCGACTGCGCGGTCGCTCGTTCTTCACTCCCGCTCCGCTCGGGATGACAAAAATGATGGTCCTACTGCGCGGGCGCTCGTTCCTCACTTCCGCTTCGCTCGGGATGACAAAAATGATGGTTCGACTTGCGTGCTCGGTCGCAAGCTCCCCTCGCCCTCCGCTCAGGATGGCAATCGGGTGCGGGCCGCGCACACCGCGACAAACGGAAGTGCGAAATACATTCTTCTAGCGTTTGTCTCGGGCTCCGATTATCCTCATTCTTCACGTTGATCCCACAACAGAGGTAAGCACCTTTCCATGGCTCCCAAGAAAGGGACGAGCGCGCCACCCCGCAAGCGACCCATCGAGCGATACGAGCACACGGACAAGAAGCGCATCAACAATCCCCAGGTGGGGCTGGTGACGCCGGAAACCGATCCGGTTGCGCCCACGCACAAAACCTATGACTACGTAACGCCTGTGCCTTCGGTAAAGCCAAGACAGGAACTGGACTACGATCCGCATCTTGATCCGCAACTGGTATGGGCGGGCAAGAAGGAGCACAGTTCGTTTGAGGTGCCCACGGTCTCGCTGCACGTACACGAGCGGATTGATCCTTACACCATCATCAAGGCCGTAAGAAAGAAGAACGGTACTGGCGTGCCCGCGCAGCCGTCGTTGTTTGAGCGCCCGGAAGAGCATCGTCCCCTACGCGAGGAAATTGATTTTTACAAGCATGCGCACGGCTGGTCCAACCGGCTGATTGCGGGCGACTCGCTCCTGGTGATGAACTCGCTGCTGGAGAAGGAGGGCATGGCG
>JAICYU010000249.1 GCA_025934025.1 Terriglobales bacterium | reverse complement strand
TCTACAGCTCGCTCGATCGTGGTGATGAGACCGTGAAGGACGGTGTCAATCTGCGGCTGCCCAGCGGTTCGTCCAACGGCAAGGGTTGGGGCAACCTGGATTACGACGTGAACCTGATGCTGGCCGAGAAAGCCTTCGATCAGCATGGTCAGCTCTTCATGGACATCTTCCAGTTTGACGGGTTCCTGGGCGACTGTATGACGGTGAACCTTACCTTCAAACCGTATTTCGAGGTGGAGCGCCGCAAGTACCGCTTCCGCATCCTGAATGCCAGCGTATCTCGCTTCTTCAAAGTTGCGATTGCCGACGAACAGGGTAACGAAGTGCCGTTCTTCCAGATCGCCAATGACGGCAACCTGTTCCCGAACGTGATCACGCTCACCGAACTCGATGAGCAAGGTATCGCGGAACGGTATGACATCGTGGTGGACTTCTCCAAGCACAATGTTGGAGACAAACTCTGGATGGTCAACCTTTGCGAACACTCCAGCGGCAAAAAGCCTCTGGCCGATCTGACCATGGCGGCGGCGCTTTCCGGAACTTCCTCCGATCCTTGCGTCGGCAAGTTCCTGGAGTTCCGCATTGTGCGTGATGCGACTCAGCAGGATGTGAGTCAGTGCTATGACGGAATGCCCATGATCCCGAATCCTGATCTCTCGCAGATTCCGATTGCCCGAGAACGCACGTTCATCTTCGGTGACGGTGCTTCGCAGGACACCAACGATCCCATCAGCTCGTTCACTCTCGGCGCCGGAAATCAGCCTGGCCCGTGGGGCGTGCAGACGGACAACGGAAGGTTGAAGAACGCTGACTTCGGCCGCATCTCGGCAGCCCCGAGCTACGGCACTCGCGAAGTCTGGACTCTCGTCAACGGTGGCGGAGGTTGGGACCACCCGATCCACATCCACTTTGAGGAAGGACAGATCCTGGCTCGCAACAACAAGGCCAGCCTGGTTCCAGCGTGGGAAAAGGGCCGCAAGGACGTGTATCGTTTGCGTCCTGCCGGCAGCGTTACCTTGACCATGCAGTTCCGTGATTGGGGCGGGATGTATATGGAACACTGCCATAACACGGTCCACGAGGACAATGCCATGTTGGTTCGCTGGGAGATTGATAACGGTGGAGCGCCCTTCTTGAGGCCGCTGCCCACGCCACTTCCACGGCCAACGGGTGTGACCTTCGCAGCACCGACCGAGATTGAGCCGACCGCTTTCTAAGCCGGTCTGATCGCGGCAAACTCAAGGCCGACCATCCTGCTGGAAAACGGCAGGATGGTTGGCCGACTTTTCCGGAAAGATTGATTTCGCAATTCTAAGGAGCACCTTCATGCGACGGAAAGGCATTGCAAGTCTCGCAGCGCTCACGCCTCTGGCATTCGCAGCAATCCTATTTCTTAATCATCCGCCGGCTGCTCGCGCGCTCGATAACGCCCGCTGGGGAGCCAATTACTTCCCCAACATCGAACTCACGGACCAGTACGGAAACAAGCACCTTCTCTACGACGATCTCCTCAAAGGCAAGCTCGTAGCCATTGACATGATCTACACCCACTGTGTGGATTCCTGCCCTCTTGAAACCGCGCGCCTGGCGGAAGTGCAACGGATCCTCGGTGATCGGGTGGGGAAGGACATCTTTTTCTACTCCATCACCCTCGATCCGAAGCGCGACACTCCGGAAGTCCTGAAAGCATACGCGGACAAATATCACGTTGGACCTGGGTGGCTATTTCTTACCGGGAAAGGCCCGGACATTGAAACTATCGCGAAGAAGCTCGGGCTTTGGTCGGACCCCGATGCTTCGAACCGCGATGGCCATACCGCGTCGTTGCTGCTAGGCAACGAGCCTGCCGGCCAATGGACTCGCGGCGCCGCAACTGACAATCCGCGGTTTCTCTCCGTCATGATCGGTGACATGATGGATTCCTGGAAACATTCAACCGCGCCCGCCACCAGCTATGCCCAAGCCCCGGCTCTCAATATTCATCAGGGACCTTATCTGTTCAAAACGATGTGTGCTGCCTGCCACACCGTTGGACACGGCGACAAGATTGGTCCGGACCTGCTCGGCATAACGAATGTAAGAGATCGCGCCTGGCTCGCCAGCGTCATTCAAACTCCGGACAAAATGTTGGCCGGAGGCGATCCCATTGCCAAGGCTCTGTTCAAGAAGTACAACGAAGTGCAGATGCCGAATTTGCGCGTCTCAGCTCCCGATGCTGCCGCGCTGATCAAATTCCTTGAGGACGAAACAGCCGCAGCAGCCCATCCTAAAGAGCCGGAGAAAGCCGTAGAGAAAGCTCCGGAGAAGAGCGCATCCGTGAGTTCAGTTCCGGGAAGTTCGGAACGCTAGATTGAACCGACGGCATTCCTGATCGCCAGCAACTCCCGCAGTGTTGCTTCGAGTTTCGCGAAGTTCAGGGCGTTGGCGCCATCAGACTTTGCCACCGCCGGATTGTCGTGGACTTCCATAAAGACTCCATCCACGCCGGCCGCAACCGCGGCGCGTGAGAGTAGAGGAATGAACTCCGGCTGCCCGCCCGAGACTGCCTGATCGTTTGCACCTGCGGAAGGAAGCTGGACAGAATGCGTGGCGTCAAACACTACCGGCGCGAACTGCCGCATGATGGCCAGTGAGCGCATATCCACCACCAGATTGTTGTAGCCGAAGGAACTGCCGCGTTCGGTGAGAAAAATATTGTCGTTCCCTGATTCGCGCACCTTCTGCACGGCGTGGCGTATGTCCCAGGGAGAAACGAATTGCCCTTTTTTGATGTTGATGGCGCGCGCGTGTTCCGCCGCGGCTACCAGCAGGTCAGTCTGCCGGCAGAGAAACGCCGGAATCTGTACCACGTCAACAGCTTCAGCGACGGCAGGGACATCTTTGGCTTCGTGAACATCGGTTAGAACGGGAATGCCGGTCTTCTCTTTGATTGTCTGCAGAATGCGCAGTCCTTCGTGAAGTCCCGGCCCGCGAAAGCTCTTGATCGAAGTGCGATTGGCCTTGTCGTAAGAAGCTTTGAAGATATACGGCACATTGAGTTTCCGCGTCGCACCGCTGATCAGCTCTGCCATGCGCAGCGCGTGCTCTTCGCTTTCAATCACGCAGGGACCGGCGATGAGGAAGAGACCGGAGCCGACGGAGATGTCGCCGAGTTTGAATGAATGGGACAATTGAAATCTGAATCGTCACCCCGAACTCCGTTTCATGAAGGCGCGTCCTCATCAGCGCCAGAATTGGAGTGAGGATCTTGTGCTTGATCAGTCTAGCGCAAGGTCCTTCGGGTTTGCTCGCACGCTGATGAACTCGCATGCCTTACGGCCCCTCCGGATGGCGCCTGAATGAAGCTTAGTGACGTACTATGCGCTCCGGCCTTCTGAACAGCTCATCTTCTTCTCGTAGCCTGTGATCGCGACGCGCTTTGCCGTTTTCGTACGAAGCACGAATGAACTCCCTGAACAACGGGTGCGGCTCGAGCGGCTTCGACTTGAACTCGGGATGGAACTGGCAGCCAACGAAATAGGGATGATCGGGGATCTCCACAATCTCGACGTAGGTTCCGTCAGGTGTCGCGCCCGTGATGCGCAGGCCGGCGCCCGTGAGCACCGCTTCGTACTCGCGGTTGAACTCATAACGATGGCGATGCCGCTCGCTGATCTCCGTTGCGCCATATGCTCGCGAGGCCTTGCTCTCCGGCTCCAGCTTGCAGGGCCAGGCGCCCAAGCGCATGGTTCCTCCCAACTCGTCAATGCCGCGCAGCTCACGCAGCTTATAAATGATGCGGTGGGGAGTTGCCGGATCAAACTCGCTGGAATTGGCTTCGCGTAACCCGCAGACGTTGCGCGCGTACTCGATGCAGGCGGTCTGCATGCCAAGGCAGATGCCGAAGTAGGGAACTTTCTTTTCTCGCGCATAGCGGATCGCATTCAGCATCCCCTCAATGCCGCGCTTGCCGAAGCCTCCCGGAACCAGAATGCCGTCAAAGCCTTCGAGCTGCACTTCGTAATCACGATTGCCGAGGTCCGGCGACTCCAGCCCCTCCGCTTCCACCCAGGTGACGTTTAGCTTCAGGTTGTAAGCCATTGCGCCGTGAACCAGCGCTTCTTTGAGCGACTTGTAGGAATCTTCGTACTCCACATACTTGCCGACGATCCCGATGTGCACTTCATCATGCGGGTTATAAACCCTCTGGATCAGCTCCTCCCAGCGCGCCAGATCGGGCTGCTTGGAATCAATGCGCAGATAGCGCAGCAGCAGCGTGTCCACGCCTTCACGGGCAAACACCAGCGGCACCTCGTAGATTGAAGCCACGTCTTTGGCGGTGATTACGGCTTCATCTTCCACGTTGCAGAAGAGCGCGATCTTGCTCTTCAACTCCTTCGCCAGAAAGCGATCGGTGCGGCAGAGCAGAAT